>NZ_JAGOID010000172.1 GCF_017995835.1 Amaricoccus sp. | reverse complement strand
GTGGAAGGGGAACTGCGCCGATTTGGTGAAGGCCGCGAGAAGCACGAGGATGAGCGCCGGCCGGTAGAGCGGATGCGCCCGGATCAGGTCTGCCGAGGCCAGAACCCGGTCGAGGTCGTAGGAACCGACGATCCGGCCGATCAGCAGGACGCCCGCGAGCAGGCACAGGCCGCCGAAGGCGGTGACGATCAGCGCCATGCGCGCACCGTCCCGCGCCGCCGCGCTCTGGCGCCAGAAGCCGATCAGCAGGAATGAGAACAGGCTCGTGAGCTCCCAGAAGACCACGAGCATGACGAGGTTTCCGGAAAGGACCACGCCTGCCATGGCGCCCATGAAGGCGAGGAGGCAGGCGAAGAAGCGCGTCGCCGGATCCTTTGGCGACAGGTAGTAGCGCGCGTAGATCACCACGAGCAGGCCGATCGCGTAGATCAGGGCGAGGAAGAGCCAGGCAAGGCCGTCGACGCGGATGCGCAGGTTGATCCCGAAGGTCGGCAGCCAGGACAGGACGTGGGTGGCGACGCCGCCGTCGACGACCGCCGGATAGATCGAGACGGTGAGGAGCAAGCCGGCGACGGCGACGGCGCCGGACAGCCAGGCCTCCGGGTTGCGCCCCGCCGGAATGAGGGCCGCCGCAACGCTGCCGAAGAACGGCAGGACGAGGAGGACGATGAGGGCGTTTGCCGGAATCATTGCCGGGACTTTTTCAGTCCGGGCCGACATACGCCAGACCGGATCGACGCTTGCGGCCCGAATGCGCGGTCCTCGGGGTCGCGGCGCGCGGGCCGTTCGGCTTCCTGCCGATCGATCGGGCCGCGCTCGCCGACGCCCTCGCGGCCCACGCGCTCGCGCTCGTCGGCGCGGCGCACGTGCGCACATTCTCCGACCCGGCGACGGCGCCGGACCTCCCCGCCACGCTCGACGCGAGGCGCCCTTCTTCCAGGCCCAGACCCGCCCGGTCCTGCGCGGCCGCCGGAGACGATCGCCGAGGGGCGCCGGCGGACGGCGCAGCTTGTCGAGAGCGTGGTGGGAGCGCGGACCTCGCAGGATGAGCGTCGCGCCTATCAGACGCTTGCAGGAATTTCCTCGCACAGATTCTCAACGATGCGCGAGCTGCTCGGGCCGCCGAAGGGCGTCATCGCGCCTCCGCCCGCCGCCGCCGGCCTTGCGGCCGCCGCCGCCGGGCGGACCCTGGCGCCGCGTCGACGTCACGCGGGCTCCGGCCTTGCGCCCGCGGCGCGCTGCGGCGTGGCGCCGGTGGCGCCGTCTTGGCGCGCCGGATGAAGCGGCGCAAGAAGCCTGTCGCAAACCGGCGCGGCGATGCTAGGCTTCGCAATCGGCCGCGACGGGGGACGACCCCCGCGCACAGAACCGGGGAGGAACTGACCATGAAACGTCGCGCATTCCTGATCACGACCGGCGGCGCGGCCGCCGGGATGCTGCTCCTGCCGCGGCTCGCGCGCGCCGAGGCGGGCAGGATCGACTGGTATACCTCGTCAGATCAGAACGTCATCGACTTCTGGACCAACTTCGTGAAGCCGGGCTTCGAGGCAGCGAACCCCGGCGTCACGCTCAACCTCGTCGACGCGGGCGATGGCCCCGGCAACATCGCCATCGGCGAGCGCGCGCTCGCGGCGCTCCAGCAGGACGCCGACCCGCAGGCCGACTATTTCGAGAACTACGACCCCCGGCTGCCGTCCGGCGGGATCGACGCCGGGCTCTTCGTCAACATGAAGGAGGCCGGCCTGTCGAACTGGTCGAAGATCAATCCGCTCGCGATGGACACCGACTATTCGATGCCCTACCGCGGCAGCCAGGTGCTTCTCGCCTACGACACCACCAAGCTCGACCCGGCGAACGCGCCCAAGACCTTCGAGGAGCTGGTCGCCTGGATCAAGGCGAATCCCGGCGGGTTCATCTACAACCGCCCCGACAAGGGCGGGTCGGGCCTCAATTTCGTCCGCCGCGTGATCTACGAGGTGAACGGCAAGGATCCGGCCGCCTTCACCGTCGACAACTTCTCCGACGAGTTTGCCGAGAAGGCGCTCGTCCCCGCCTGGGCCATCCTGCAGGATCTGGCCCCGTCGCTCTTCGACGAGGGCGCCTACACCTCCGGCAACACCCAGTCGTTGCAGCTCCTCGGCCAGTCGGCCGTCACCATGATCCCCGCCTGGTCCGACCAGGCGATCCAGGCGATCAACGCGGGCGTGCTGCCGGAGACGACCGGCCTCGTGCAGCTCCAGGACCTCGCGCTCCCCGGCGGCTTCTCGCGCAGCGTCGTGCTCGCGAACGGCGTCAACAGGGACGCTGCGCTGAAGCTCGCCGACTACGTCCTGACCGAGGAGGTGCAGAACGCCGTCCTGAGCGAACTCGGCGGCTTCCCGGGCGTGTCCTGGGACTATGTGAGCCAGGACCTGCGCGAGAAATACAAGGACGTGATTCCGGAAACGATCCCGAACTTCCCCGGCGGCAAGTGGGAAGTGGCGATCAACGACGGATGGTATCGCAACGTCGCTCCGAACGTGGACCGCTCGCAGTGACCGACGCGCCGGCGCGCGCCGGAAACGGCGGGCGGCGGGGCAGGGGCGCTGGCCTTCTCCTCGTCGCGCCGCCGGTCCTCCTCGTGTGCTGGCTCGTCATCTGGCCGATCGTCTCGGCGATCGGCCGCACACTCTGGCTGGCCGATCCTGCGGGCGGCCGGCGTTTCTCGCTCGAGACCTACGTCTTCTTCTTCACCGATCGCTACAGCCTCGACAACCTCGCGGTGACGCTGTGGACGACCGGGGTCTGCGCCGCGGTGTTGGTGCCGATCTGCCTGTCGATCGCGCTCTACCTGCGCTTTTCGACGGGGCGGACCGCGGCCTATGTGCAGGGGCTCGCCATCTTCCCGATGTTCGTGCCCTCGATCATCCTCTCCTACGCGATCATCCGCGTGCTGGGGCCCAACGGCACGGTGGACCTGCTTCTCAACGCCGTCGGCCTGCCGCGCATCCGCTCGCCCTACCTGACGCCCTGGGGGCCGGTGATCGGCCTCGTCTGGGACAACATCCCGATCACCGTGCTGATCCTGCTCTCCGGCCTCGGCGCCGTCTCGAACGCCGCCGTCGAGGCCGCGCGCGACGTCGGCGCGGGACGGATCGCCGTGCTCTGGCACATCATCCTGCCGCGCATCGCGAACTCCATCCTCGTGGCGATCTCCTTCGCCGTCCTCGGCATCTTTTCGGCCTTCACCCTGCCTTACGTCCTCGGCCCGGCATCGCCCGAGATGATGGGGCCTTTCATGCAGCGCACCTTCCGCGACCTGAACGATCCGACCATGGCGATCACCCAGGCGGTGGTCACCTTCGCCTTCTGCATCGCCTTCGGGCTCTTCTACGTGCGCTCCGTCGCCAGGAACCGGGCGTCCTGAGGTGGAGGGCGCCCGCACGCGCATCGACTGGACCGGCGTCGCCTTCGCGATCGCGCTCAGCCTCGTCATCGTGCTGCCGCTGCTCGTCGTCGCCACCTGGGCGTTTGCGAACGTCTGGCGCTATCCGGCCGTCATTCCGCAGGAATTCGGCCTGAAGTTCTGGCGGATGACGCTGAACCGGGCCGACGTCTGGACTTCGATCACCCTCTCGGTCAGCCTCGCCTCGGTGGTGACGCTGATCTCGGCCGGCATCTGCCTGCCGGCGGCCTACGCCTTCGCGCGGCTCGACTTCCCCGGCCGCAACATCCTGTTCTTCTCCTTCCTCGCCGGTCACGCCTTTCCGAAGTTCGGCCTTCTCGTCGCCATCGCCGGCATCTTCCCCAACCTCGGGCTGATCGCGACCTTCTGGGGCGTGGTGCTGATCCAGCTCGTCGGCACGCTGCTCTTCATGATCTGGATCCCGGTCGCCGCC
>NZ_JAGOID010000082.1 GCF_017995835.1 Amaricoccus sp. | reverse complement strand
CCTCAACGCCGATGGTTCGGTCATCAACGGCTCGATCCGGCTGATCGAGCCGACGAACCCGCCGGACGGGCGGTTCCAGCAGGCCTACGAGGCGGGCCGGCGGGCGCTGATCCGTTGCTCGCCCTACCAGCTTCCGCGCGAGAAGTACGCGCAGTGGCGCAACATAGAAGTCGTGTTCAATCCCGAAGGAATGGTGTCATGGTGAGACCCAGCCGTCGCGGCGTGCTTCTCGGGGCTACGGCGGCATTGCTCGCCCGGCCCTTCGCGGCCGTCGCCCAGTCGCCGCTCAGGATCGAGATCACCGAGGGCGTGATCGAGCCCATGCCGATCGCGATTCCGCCATTCGTCCCCGACGCCCCCGGCGCGGCGGAGACGGCGGGGCGGATCACCCAGGTGGTGATCGACGATCTGGTCGGCACCGGCCTCTTTCGCGAGGTGCCGCGCCAGGCGCATCTCGGCACGATCTCGAACTTCGACGCTCCGGTGCAGTTCGCCGACTGGCGCGCGATCAACGCGCAGGCGCTGGTCACCGGCGCGGTCGGCGCCAGCGGCGGCCAGGCGGTGGTGCGCTTCCGGCTCTGGGACGTCTTCGCCCAGGCGCCGCTCGGCGAGGGCCTGCGCTTCGACGGACCCGCGGCGAGCTGGCGGCGGCTGGCGCACAAGGTCGCGGACGCGATCTATTCCCGGCTGACCGGGGAAAGCGGCTATTTCGACAGCCGCGTCGCCTACGTGGCCGAGAGCGGGCCGAAGGCGCAGCGCCGCCGGCAGGTTGCGATCATGGACTACGACGGCGCCAACGCGACCACGTTGACCGATGGCGCGTCGCTGGTCTTCGGACCCTCGATCTCGCGCAACGCCGGGCAGATCCTGTTCACCGGCTACGAGAGCCGCAAGCCGGGCGTCTATCTGATCAACGCCGGCGGCGGCGGGCGTCGGCGGATCGCCTCGACCGAGGAGATCAGCCTCGCCGGCAGCTTCGCCCCGAACGGCGGGCAGGCGCTGATCTCGGTGAGCCAGGGCGGCGCGTCGAACATTTATCTGGCCGATCTCGGCTCCGGCTCGGCCCGGCAGCTGACGCGGACCTCGGCGATCGACGCCTCGCCTTCGTTCTCGCCCGACGGCAGCCAGATCGTCTTCGAGAGCGATCAGGGCGGCGCGCAGCAGATCTATGTCATGGGATCGGGCGGCGGCGCCGGGCGGCGGATCAGCTTCGGCGAGGGGCGCTACGCCACGCCGGCCTGGTCGCCGCGGGGCGATCTGATCGCCTTCACCAAGATGACCGGCGGGCGCTTCCACATCGGGGTGATGCGCCCCGACGGCTCGGGCGAGAAGCTGCTGACCGCGAGCTATCTCGACCAGGGGCCGACCTGGGCGCCGAACGGGCGGGTGCTGATGTTCTATCGCGAGACGCCGGGCGACAGCGGCGGGCCTTCGGTCTACACCGTCGACGTGACGGGGCGGAATCTGCGGCAGGTGCCGACGGGCGGCTTCGCCTCGGCGCCGTCCTGGTCGGGCCTGCTGGCCTGACGAACGAGGAGGAGAACGGAATGAGGGGAACGAGGATCCTGGGGGCGGCCGCGCTGGCGCTCATGCTGGCTGCCTGCGCCCGGCAGCCGATCGACACCGGCCAGGGTTACAGCGGCGGCGGGGCCGGCGGCGCCGGCGGGATCGATTCCGGGATGATCGGCACGGGCGGGCTCGGCGGCGGCGGCGTGCTGCCGGGCACGAACATCGGCGACACGGTGTGGTTCCTTCTCGATCAGAGCACGCTCTCCGCGCAGGCGACAAGCGTCCTCGATCAGCAGATCGGCTGGTTGCAGGCCAATCCGGGCCGGATCGAGATCGAGGGCCACGCCGACGAGCGCGGCACCGAGCAGTACAACATCCAGCTCGGCGCGCGACGCGCGGCGGCGGTGCGCGACTACATGGTCAGCCGCGGCATCCCCGATTCGCGCATCTCCACCAACACCTTCGGCCGGGCGCGGCCGATCGCGACCTGTGCCGACGAAAGCTGCTGGTCGCAGAACCGTCGGGCCGTGACGGTCGTCGCCGCCGGCGCAGGCGTCTGATGCGCGGGCTCGTCGTCGCCCTCGGGCTCGTGTTGGCCGCGGTCGGGCCGGCGGCCGCACAGCAGGCGCCGGCGCTGAGCGCCGGGCAGACCCTCGGCGACGTGCGGGCCGATCTCGACGTGCTGAACCGCCAGATCGCAGAGCTTCGGCGCGCGCTCGTCGCGGCCGGGACGGGCAAGGGCCTGCCGACGGCCTCGGCGACGGCGCTGACCCGGCTCGACCAGCTCGAGGCGGAATTGCGGCGGCTGACCAACCGCGTCGACGTGCTGACCAACGACGTCAACCGGATCGTGGCCGACGCCACGAACCGGGCCGGGGACATCGAGTTCCGGCTGACCGAGCTCGAGGGCGGCGACGTCAGCGCGCTCGGCGCCCCCGAGCCGCTCGGCGGCGGGGTGACGCCGCCCGCTCCGGCTCCGACGCCGCCGGCGGCCGCGCCCACGGGCACGGGCGAGCTCGCGGTGTCGGAGCAGGCGGATTTCGACGCGGCGGTCGCCGCGGCGGAGGCAGGCGACAACGCCCGGGCCGCGACGCTCTTCGAGGCGTTCGTCGCCGCGTATCCCGGCGGACCGCTCGCCGCCGAGGCGCAGTTCCGGCGCGGCGAGGCGCTGGCGGCGAACGGCGACCAGCGCGGCGCGGCGCGGGCGTTCCTCGACGCCTTCAGCGGTGCGCCCGAGGGGCCTGTCGCGCCAAAGGCGCTGCTGCGGCTCGCCGGCGCGCTCGGGGCGCTCGGCCAGACCAACGAGGCCTGCCTGACGCTCGGCGAGGTGACTGCGCGCTACCCCGGCAGCGAGGCCGCCGGGCAGGTCCCGGGGCAGAAGCAGGTCCTCGCCTGCCCGTGACGCCGCCGACGGCGCTCGCCGACGCCATGGCGCGCGCCCTGGCGGACGCACCGGCGGGCGCGGTGGGCGTCGCGGTCTCGGGCGGCGGGGATTCGGTCGCGCTCCTGCTCCTCGTGCAGCACTGGGCGGCGGCGGCCGGGCGGCGGGTGGAGGCGGCGACGGTGGACCACGGCCTGCGGCCGGAGGCCGCCGCCGAGGCGGCTGGCGTGGCTCGGCTCTGCGCGCGGCTCGGAGTGCGGCACGCGACGCTGGCCTGGACCGGCTGGGACGGTCACGGCAACCTGCAGGCGGCGGCGCGGGATGCACGCCGGGCGCTGCTGGCCGGCTGGGCACGGGGGCGCGGGCTGGCGGCGGTGGCGCTCGGACACACCTGCGACGACCAGGCGGAGACCTTCCTGATGCGGCTCGCCCGCGGCTCGGGCGTCGACGGCCTCGCGGCGATGGCCGGCACGTCGCGGGCGGAGGGCGTGCCGTGGCTGCGGCCGCTGCTCGGGCTGCGGCGGGCGGCGCTGCGCGCGTGGCTGGCGGAGGCGGGCATCGGCTGGGTCGAGGATGCCTCGAACGACGACCCGGCCTTCGCCCGGGTGCGCGCCCGGGAGGCGCTGGGGCCGCTGGCGGCGCTCGGCCTCGGGCCGGAGCGTCTCGCGGCGACGGCGGCGCGGATGGCGCGGGCCCGCGTCGCACTGGAGGCGGCGACGGCGGCGCTGGCGCGCGACTGCGCCGCGCCGGGGCCGGCCGGCGATCTGATCCTCGACCCCGGCCCGCTGGCCGCCGCGCCGGAGGAACTGCGCCTGCGGCTCGTCGCGGCGGCGCTGGTCTGGGCTTCCGGCGCGCGGGTGCGGCCGCGGCTGGCGACCACCGAGGCCGCCGTCGCGGCGGTGCTGGGGCAGGGGCTCGGGCATGGCGTGACGGCGCATGGCTGCGTGCTGCGCCCCTGGCGGGGCCGCGTCGCGGTGCGGCGCGAGCCGGCCCGCGTCGGGGCGCCGGTTCCGGTCGACGCGATCTGGGACGGGCGCTGGGAGGTGCGCGGCGCGGCAGGCGACGGCCTCCGCATCGGCGCGCTCGGGGTCGCCGGACTCGCGGCGCGGCCGGGGTGGCGGGAGACCGGGCTCGCCCGCGAGGCGCTCCTCGCCACGCCCGGCGTCTGGCGGGACGGACGGCTCGTCGCAGCCCCGGTGCTCGAGACCGGCGGCGCGGTTGTCGCGCGGCGGGTGGCGCCCTTGCCGGCCCCCTGGGACGAATCGCGTTGAATCGGGATCGCCAAAGCCTATGTTAGCCGGTAAGGGCGGCGCGCCTCTCGGCGCGTGCCGGGGCCCATTTGGAGGACCGCGTGGGCAACACCAAGAACATCGCCTTCTGGATCATCCTGTTCCTGCTGATGGTCGCGCTGTTCAACGTCTTCTCGAACGGCAGCCGGACCAGCATGGGCCGGGAGATCAGCTACTCCGACTTCCTCAACCGGGTCGAGGGCGGGCAGGTCTCGGCGGTCCGGCTGGACGGGGAGCGCATCTACATCACCGGCTCGGACGGGGCGAGCCTCCAGACCATCCAGCCGCGCTCGACCGACGTGCTGCCGGCGCTCAGGGAGCACAAGGTCGAGATTCAGGCGGCTCCGCAGGAGCAGTCGGGGATCCTCTCCGCGCTCGGGCTGTGGCTGCCGTTCCTGTTGCTGATCGGCGTCTGGATCTTTTTCATGAACCGGATGCAGGGCGGCGGTCGCGGCGGGGCCATGGGCTTCGGCAAGTCCAAGGCCAAGCTCCTGACCGAGAAATCCGGCAAGGTGACGTTCAACGACGTCGCCGGCATCGACGAGGCCAAGGAGGAGCTCGAGGAGATCGTCGAGTTCCTGCGCGACCCGCAGAAGTTCAGCCGCCTCGGCGGCAAGATCCCCAAGGGCGCGCTTCTCGTCGGACCGCCGGGCACCGGCAAGACGCTCCTCGCCCGCGCCATCGCCGGCGAGGCGGGCGTGCCGTTCTTCACCATCTCGGGCTCGGACTTCGTGGAGATGTTCGTGGGCGTCGGCGCAAGCCGCGTGCGCGACATGTTCGAGCAGGCGAAGAAGAACGCGCCCTGCATCGTCTTCATCGACGAGATCGACGCCGTCGGCCGCCACCGCGGCGCCGGCTACGGCGGCGGCAACGACGAGCGCGAGCAGACGCTGAACCAGCTCCTCGTCGAGATGGACGGGTTCGAGGCCAACGAGGGCGTGATCCTGATCGCCGCGACCAACCGGCCCGACGTGCTCGACCCCGCGCTGCTGCGACCCGGCCGCTTCGACCGGCAGGTGCAGGTCACGAACCCCGACATCAAGGGCCGCGAGAAGATCCTCGCCGTCCACGCCCGCCGGGTGCCGCTCGCCGCGGACGTGGACCTGCGGGTGATCGCGCGTGGCACGCCGGGCTTTTCCGGCGCCGATCTCGCCAACCTCGTCAACGAGGCGGCGCTTATGGCGGCGCGGACCGGCAAGCGGTTCGTGACCATGGCGGATTTCGAGAGCTCGAAGGACAAGGTGATGATGGGCGCCGAGCGGCGGTCCATGGTCATGTCCGACGACGAGCGCAAGCTGACCGCCTATCACGAGGCGGGCCATGCGATCGTCGGCATCAACTCGCCGCAGCACGACCCGATCCACAAGGCGACGATCATCCCGCGTGGCCGCGCGCTGGGGCTGGTGATGAGCCTGCCCGAGCGCGACCAGCTCAGCGTGACCAAGACCAAGTACAAGTCGATGATCGCCATGGCCATGGGCGGCAAGGTCGCCGAGGAGTTGACCTTCGGCCCGGATCAGGTGACCTCGGGCGCCGCATCCGACATCCAGCAGGTGAGCCGCATCGCCCGGGCGATGGTGACGAAGTTCGGCATGTCCGACAAGCTCGGCAACATCGACTACGCGGGCGAGCAGTTCACCTATCTCGGACCGCAGGCCGGCGGCGTGAACGCCGGACCCGACACGCACGAGCTGATCGACGCCGAGGTGCGGGCGCTGGTCGACGAGGGCTACGAGACCGCCAAGCGCATCCTGACGGAAAAGCGGGGCGACCTCGAGCGGCTGGCGAACGGGCTTCTGGAGTACGAGACGCTGACCGGCAAGGAGATCGGCCGGGTCATCGCCGGCCAGCCGCTCAACCGCGGCGCCGACGACGACGAGAAGACCGACGGCGGGGCGTCCGGCATCGCCGCGATCCCCAAGAGCGGCAAGTCCTCGCGGCCCGCGCGCGAGGACGGCATGGAGCCCGAACCGATCGCCTGAACGCCGGCGCGCCCGGCGCAAGGCGGTCCGCGGCCGAGACCGCGGGCCGCCTTTTCATGTCATACCGGCGGGCTCACGAAACGACTCGCGGACCTTTTTGACCTTTAGCATTTTTATCGTTTGTATTCAGATAGTTACCCTATCTATCACGCGTGTTAGCCCGTGTTTCGCCGGGTGGCCTGGTAGACTCGCCGGCGTCACCTGTTCCCTGACCAGCGTGGCGTACCCGAACGAAGCCCGGTCTCGAAGGCCAGTTCGGGCGCGGCCTTTTCGCCTCGCGCTGGCTGATGGCCACGAAGTATCCCGGTCTGGTGGCGTCGCTGATGATGCCGCTGATCGTGTTCTTCCGCGAAGCCGCCTTCTACATCCCGCAGGAGCTGGTGTTGTCGAGCGACGACGCGATCCTCGCCGTGATCACCCACCTGACCTTCGTGGTGTCGGGCGTGCTGCTCGCGTCCATGGACTTCCTGGCCGCGCGCAGCGGCAAGCACTGACGATCGCGCCTCGCGATACGGGCTGCGAGTTCGCCCGACGCGCCGGGTTTACCAGGTACGCCGACTAGGGCAGTGTCGCGGGGCGATCGGCGACGCAACGCCGACGCACGGACAGGAGGAGACCCCCCATGGAGGTGCAGCCCGCTTACGGGACGGCGACCCTTTTACTGATTGCCGCGGGCTCGGTTGCGCTGCTGCTGCTGCTGATCCTGCGTTTCCGGCTGCACGCCTTCGTCGCGCTCGTCCTCGTCAGCCTGCTGACCGCCCTCGTCACCCGGATCCCCTTCGCCGACGTGGTGCCGACGCTACTTGAGGGATTCGGCTCGACGCTCGCCACGGTGGCGCTCCTCGTCGGCTTCGGCGCGATGATCGGGCGGATCCTCGAGGTGACGGGCGGCGCGCAGGTGCTCGCCGACCGGTTGATCGACGCCTTCGGCCCCGATCGGGCGCCCTTCGCGCTCGGGGTCGCCTCGCTGCTCTTCGGCTTCCCGATCTTCTTCGACGCCGGCCTCGTGGTGATGCTGCCGATCATCTTCAGCGTCGCCAAACGCTTCGGCGGCTCGGTGCTGACCTACGCCCTTCCGGCGGCCGGCGCCTTCGCGGTGATGCACGCCTTCCTGCCGCCGCATCCCGGCCCGGTCGCCGCCGGCGACCTGCTCGGCGCGGATATCGGGCTCCTCGTCCTTGTCGCCCTCGTCGTGGCGCTGCCGACCTGGTTTCTCGGCAGCTACATCTTCGGCCTCTGGGCCGGGCGGCGCTTCGTGCTGCCGGTGCCCGACCTGCTCGGCGCCAGCCTTAGCCACGACGCAAAGCCGCCCGCCTTCGGCGACGTTCTCCTCGTCTTGCTGCTGCCGCTGGTGCTCATTTTCCTCAACACCGGACTGGGCACGTTGGTGACCGCGGGCGTGGTCGACGGCGGCGCGATCTGGGTGAACCTCTTGCGCATGGTCGGCCAGACCCCGGTCGCGCTGCTCATCACCGTCCTCGTCGCGATGTGGAAGCTCGGCGGCGACCACAGCGCGGCGGATCTCGAGAAGATCATGGACGGCGCCCTCGGGCCGGTCTGCGCGATCATCCTCGTCACCGGCGCGGGCGGCATGTTCGGCGGCGTGCTGCGCGCCAGCGGCATCGGCCAGGCGCTGGCCGGCAGCCTCGAGACGGTTGGCATGCCGCTGATCGTCGCTGCCTTCCTGATCTCCACCGCGCTGCGCGTGGCGCAGGGCTCGGCCACCGTGGCGCTGACCACGACGGCGGGCCTGCTCGCCCCCACCGTCGCCGCGACGACCGGGCTCAACTCCTTCGACCTGTGCTTTCTCGTCATCGCCATCGCCTGCGGCGCCACCGTGCTCAGCCATGTGAACGACTCGGGCTTCTGGCTGGTGGGGCGTTTCCTCCAGATGGACGAGAAGACGACGTTGAAGACCTGGACGGTGATGGAGACACTGCTCGGGCTGATCGGCTTCGGCTTCGCGCTCATCGGCTGGTGGCTGCTGTGAGCGCCGCCGGCCCCCAGCATATCGTCGTCATGGGCGTGTCCGGTAGTGGCAAGACCACGGTCGGCGCGCTGCTCGCCGAGGCGCTCGGCTGGCGCTTCATCGAGGGCGACGCCTTCCACCCCGAGGCCAACGTGGCGAAGATGTCGGCCGGCCAGCCGCTCGACGACGCGGACCGCAAGCCGTGGCTGGAGGCGCTCGCCGCGCAGATCGCCCGCGACGACGCGGCGGGGCGGTCCTCGGTGGTCGGCTGTTCGTCGCTGAAGCGGGCCTACCGCGACATCCTGCGCAGCGGCGCGCCGCGGGTGCGCTTCCTCCACGTCCACGGCGATCGCGACCTGCTGCTCGAGCGGGTCTCGAACCGGCCGGATCACTTCTTCCCGCCGGCGCTCCTCGATTCGCAGCTCGCCACGCTGGAGCCGCTGGGACCGGACGAGGATGGCGTCGTCGTGGACATCGCCCTCGCCGCGCCGGCGCAGGTCCGGTCGGCCCGGGCGGCGCTGGGGCTCGACTGACGCCGCGGATCTCCCGCATTCTCCGGGGACAAGAAGAATCCCCGGGGAGAGAGAGACGCCATGGCCCAGCCGTCGGACATCGAGATCGCGCGCGCGGCAGACGCGCGGCCGATCCAGGAAATCGGGGCGCGGCTCGGGATCGGGGCGGCGGATCTCGTGCCCTACGGCCACGACAAGGCCAAGGTCTCGGCGCGCTTCCTCGCCGGGCTGCGCGACCGGCCGCGGGGGCGGCTGGTGCTCGTCACGGCGATCAATCCGACCCCGGCCGGCGAGGGCAAGACCACGACCACGGTCGGTCTCGGCGACGCGCTGAACGCCATCGGGCGGAAGGCGGCCATCTGCCTGCGCGAGCCGAGCCTTGGGCCGTGCTTCGGCATGAAGGGCGGCGCGGCCGGGGGCGGCTATGCGCAGGTGATCCCGATGGAGGACATCAATCTCCACTTCACCGGCGACTTCCACGCGATCACCTCGGCGCACAACCTGCTGGCGGCGTTGATCGACAACCACCTCTACTGGGGCAATGCGCTCGGAATCGATCCGCGGCGCGTCGTCTGGCGGCGCGTGCTCGACATGAACGACCGGGCGTTGCGCGACGTCGTGGCCGGGCTCGGCGGCGTGGCGAACGGGTTTCCGCGGCAGGCGGGGTTCGACATCACGGTGGCCTCGGAGGTCATGGCCATCCTCTGCCTCGCCGAGGATCTCGCCGACCTCGAACGGCGGCTCGGAGACGCGATCATCGCCTATACCCACGACCGCCGGCCGGTCACGGCGCGCGACCTCGGCGCGGACGGGGCGATGACGGTGCTGCTTGCGCAGGCCTTCCAGCCGAACCTCGTGCAGACGCTGGAGGGCAACCCGGCCTTCGTCCATGGCGGACCCTTCGCCAACATCGCCCATGGCTGCAACTCGGTCGCGGCGACCAAGGCGGCGCTCGGGCTCGCCGACTACGTGGTGACGGAGGCGGGCTTCGGGGCGGATCTGGGGGCGGAGAAGTTCTTCGACATCAAGTGCCGCAAGGCCGGCCTTGCCCCCGCCGCGGCGGTGATCGTCGCCACGGTGCGGGCGCTGAAGTTCAACGGCGGCGTGCGCAAGGCCGATCTCGACGCGCCGAACGTGGCGGCGGTGGAGAAGGGCTGCGCCAATCTCGGCCGGCATATCGCCAACGTGCGCGCCTTCGGGGTGCCGGCGGTGGTGGCGATCAACCATTTCGGCTCCGACAGCGAGGCGGAGATCGAGGCGGTGCGCGCCTTCGTCGCCGCGCACGGGACCGAGGCCATCGTCTGTCGGCACTGGGCGGAGGGCTCGCGCGGGGCGGTGGCGCTGGCCGAGCGCGTGGCGGCGCTGGCCGAGAGCGGCGCGGCGCAGTTCGACGTCCTCTACCCGGACGACATGCCGCTCTTCCAGAAGATCGAGACCATCGTCCGGCGCATCTATGGCGCCGACGGGGCGCTGGCCGACACCCGGGTGCGCCATCGGCTGCGCGACTGGGAGGCGGCGGGGTTCGGGCGTCTGCCGGTCTGCATGGCCAAGACCCAGTATTCGTTCTCGACCGATCCTGACCTGCGCGGGGCGCCGAGCGGCTTTGGCGTGCCGGTGCGCGAGGTGCGCCTCGCCGCCGGGGCGGGGTTCGTGGTGGCGATCTGCGGAGAGATCATGACCATGCCGGGCCTGCCGTCGCAGCCCGCGGCCGCCTCGATCCGGCTTGACGCCGAGGGGCGGGTCGAAGGGCTGTTCTGATGTGGTTTTATCGGATGAAACGTGGCTGGAACGCGGCTTGCCACCTTTTGGGTGTTCAGGAACGCTTCGCGCGTGCAGCGGCTGGCAGACGCCATTTCCGACCGCCGCATTGCACCGGGCGTCGGGCGGCGCTAAGGGGGCGGCGATGATCCGCGACCCCGAAGCCTGCGCGAGCATGGACGAGCTGCGCGCCGAGATTGACCGCATCGATCGCGAGCTGGTGGGGCTGCTCGCGCGTCGCGCCGCCTGCATCGACCGCGCCGTGGTTCTGAAGCGCGCGGCGGGCCTGCCTGCCCGCATCGACGAGCGCGTCGATGACGTGCTCGCCAAGGTTCGGGCCGCGGCCGAGGCGAACAGCCTGTCCCCTGCGCTCGCCGAGGCGTTGTGGCGGCGGCTGATCGAATGGTCGATCGGCCGCGAGGAGCGGGCGCTGGACGACGGGCCGGCATGAGTGCTGCCATCATCGACGGCAAGGCTTTCGCCGCCGGGCTGCGGGCGCGGATCGCGGCCGAGGCGGCGGCGCTGAAGGCGACGCATGGCGTCACGCCGGGCCTCGCGGTGGTGCTCGTTGGGGCCGACCCGGCAAGCGAGGTCTATGTTCGCAACAAGGCGAGGGCGACGGTCGAGGTCGGGATGCGCTCCGTGGAGCGGCGGCTGCCGGCGGAGACCTCCGAGGCGGAGCTGCTCGCCGTCGTGGCGGCGCTGAACGCCGATCCCGAGGTCGACGGCATCCTGGTGCAGCTGCCCTTGCCGTCGGGGATCGACTCCAGCCGAGTGATCGACGCGATCGATCCGGCAAAGGACGTCGACGGGTTCCACGTCGACAACGCCGGCGCGCTGGCGGTGGGGCGGCCGGGCCTCGTGCCCTGCACGCCGCTCGGCTGCCTGATGCTGCTGCGCGACCGGCTGGGCTCGCTTGCGGGGCGCGAGGCGCTGGTGCTGGGGCGGTCGAACATCGTGGGCAAGCCGATGGCGCAGCTCATGCTGCGCGAGGACGCCACGGTGACGGTCGCGCATTCGAGGAGCCGCGACCTGCCCGGGCTCGTGCGGCGGGCGGAGATTCTCGTCGCGGCGGTCGGCCGGCCGGGGATGGTCCGGGGCGACTGGATCCGTCCCGGCGCGACGGTGATCGACGTCGGGATCAACCGGGTCGATGGTCCGGACGGCAGACCCCGGCTGGCGGGCGACGTCGCCTTCGCCGAGGCGGTGGAGGTCGCCGGGGCGATCACGCCGGTGCCGGGCGGGGTTGGGCCGATGACGATCGCCTGCCTGCTGGCGAACACCCTCGCCGCCGCCTGCCGGAGGCGCGGACTGCCGGCCCCCGAGGGGCTGACGGCCTGATCGCCGCCGGCCGGAGCTACCGGTCGGCGCGGAGAGGGATCATCGTGCCGAGCATCGTGGCGATGTGGCGACGTGGCGCGTCGCCGTCCTCGGCCCAGACGTCGGCCGCGGCGACGATCAGGCGGCGGCCGGCGCGCAGAATGCGCCCCTCGGCGAGCAGGCGCGCGCCCTCAGCCGGGGCGAGGAGGTGGATCTTCATCTCCGAGGTGAGCACTTCCTCGCCGGCGCCCGTCAGGCTCAGCGCCGAATAGCCGGCGGCGCTGTCGCCGATGGTCCAGGCGAGGCCGGCATGGGCGTAGCCGTGCTGTTGCGACGTCTCCGGCCGCACCGGCGCCGCGATGACGACGCGGCCCGGCTCGACGGCCAGAAGCTCGGCCCCGAGCAGCCGCATCATGCCCTGGCGGGCGAAGCTCGCGCGCACGCGGCGCGCGAAATCGGGATCGCGCGGCTCAGGCACGGCGGGGCATCGGGACGCAGACGCAGGGCTCGCCGGTGAGGATCGCCCGCGCCGGCGCCTCGAAAAGCGCGAGGAGCGCGGGATGGTCGGCGCGCAAGCCGCCGGTGTAGGCGCCGAAGGCGGGCAGGATCAGCCGGCGGGAATCGTGCAGGAAGCAGGCGCGCACGATGGCCCGGCCGCGCGCCGAAAGGCGGAACTTCGGATGGAAATGCCCCGAGACCTCGCCGGCCTCGGTCTCCGCCGCGGCGGCGTGGCGGAAGACGAGGCCGCCGCGGCGCAGCTCGGCGAGATGGGCGCCGGGCAGGGCCAGCGGCCCGGGGTCGTGGTTGCCGGCGATCCACACCCAGTCGCGGCCGGCCGCGAGCGCGGCGAGCCGGTCGGCGTCGCGCGGGGCGAGCGCGTCGGCGCAGTCGAGGTCGTCGAAACTGTCGCCGAGGCAGACGACGACCGCGGGCGCGAGGCGCAGGATCTCGGCGGCGAGGCGGTCGAGCGTCTCGGCGGTCTCGTAGGGCGGCAGCAGCGCGCCGCCGCGACGCGCGACGCGCTCGGACTTGCCGAAGTGCAGGTCGGCGACGCAGAGCAGCCGCTCGGCCTCCCACCACAGGGCGCCCGAGGCGCGCGCCGCAAGCCGCGCGCCGGCGAGCGTGAGATCCTGCTGCGGGGCTCCCGTCATGCTCCGGGTTTGCCCCATGCCGGGGCGCCCTGCAAGGGCGCGTTCCCCGGCGTCCCGGCCTCCCTCAGAATGAGAGCGTCGCCGCGCCTTCCTTGATCGCGGCGTGCATCGCGCTCGCGCCGACAATGACCACTCCGTCGACGAGGTCCGCCTGCGCGTAGCCGCGGCTCTGGACGCAGGGCGGGCAGGCCCAGATCACGCCGCCCCGGTCCTGGAACTCGCGAATCATCGCGGCGAGAGGTTGCTGGGGCGGCACGTGGGTCATCGCCGCGCCGCCCTTGCGGACGAGGTCGATGGCGGTCGAGGTAAGAAACATCGACACCTGGAGGCCGGCGGTGATGCCGCCGAGGGCGATCGTGAAGGCGACGGAGGAGAGCTCCGAATCGATGCCGCGGGTCATCAGGATGACGAGCTTGTCGGCCATGGGCAGGTCCTTTCGCGTGACGGGAGATGCAGGTCGGGTGTAGCCTCCGACGTGGCCGGTTGTCTTTGGCCGGGGGGCGCGGAGTATTGATCGGGAATCCGGGCGAGCCGGGATCGGACGTGCTGTCGGGCGTGCTCCGAATGGTGCGCCTCGGCGGGGTGCTGCAGTTCTGCTTCGCGCCGCAAGGCGACTGGCGGACCGTCGGGCGCCGCGGGCGGCTACGGCGCCGAGGCCGCCTTCAGCCGGGCCTTCGGCCAACCGCCGGCCGCCTGGCGCGACGCGGCGCGCGCGACCGGTTGAGTGGGACGGCAGCCGCCGCCCGGCCAGGGGTCAGCCGAGCTGGGAGCCGGGGTTCATCATCCCTTCGGGATCGAGCAGGCGCTTGAGACCGGCGAGGAGGGCGCGCTTCTCCGGGTCGAGCCGGGCGAGGAAGTCGTCGCGCTTGAAGCGGCCGACGCCGTGCTCGGCGCTGATCGAGCCGGCGAGGGCGTCCACCTCGGCGTTGAGCACGGCCTTGGCCCGCGCCTCGATCGGCTTCCAGGCGGCGGGGGCCATCGGCGTGCGGGGCAGCACGCAGATGTGGACGTTGCCGTCGCCGAAATGGCCGAAGGCGACGGTGAAGGTCTCCGGCAGCGCCGCCTCGATGGCGTCGCAGGCGCGCGACACGAAGGCGGGCAGGTCGGAGAGCGTGACCGAGACGTCGGAGCGCATGAAGGGGCCGCTCCGGGCCAGCGCCTCGTTGATCGCCTCGCGCAGCGCCCAGATCCGGTCGGCCTGCGCGCCGCTGGCGGCGAGGAGCCCGTCGGTGACGACGCCCTCGGCGAGCGCCGCCTCGAGGAAGGCGGCGAGGAGGGCGTCGAGATCGACGGGGCCGGGCGCGGCCAGCTCGACGAGGACGTAGGCCCCGCAACCGGCATCGAGCGCCGGCGCGTTGGTCGAGGCCTCGCGGGCGAGGCGCATGGCGACCGGGGTCATGAACTCGAAGGCGGAGAGGAGATCGGAGCAGAGCCGCCGCGCCATGTGGAAGGCCCGGGCCACGGAGGCGATGTCCGGGAGCCCGATCAGCGCGGCGGCGCGCGCGGTCGGCCGCGGGACGAGGCGCAGCGCCGCGGCGGTGATGACGCCGAACCCGCCTTCGGCCCCGATGAAGAGCTGCTTCAGGTCGGGGCCCATGTTGTTCTTGCGCAGCGTGCCGAGCCCGTTCCAGAGCGTTCCGTCCGCGAGCACGACCTCGAGTCCCAGCACCTGCTCGCGCATCATGCCGTAGCGCAGCACGTTGATGCCGCCGGCATTGGTCGAGATCACCCCGCCGATCTGCGCCGTCCCCTGCGCCC
>NZ_JAGOID010000171.1 GCF_017995835.1 Amaricoccus sp. | reverse complement strand
CGAGCGTCCCGTGGCGCAGCTCCTCCACCACGGCATGCTCCGAGATCAGCGCGATCGCGAGACCGGCCCGCACCGCCTGCTTGATCGTCTCGTTGGTGCCCATCTCGATGGTGCGCACCGACCGCCCCTCGGCGATGCGATCGAGAAATCGGACCATCAGGCTGCGCGTCCCCGAGCCCGCCTCGCGCGACAGGAACGTCTCCTCGACCAGAAGCTCCGGCTCGACCCGGGCGGCTCCCGCCAGCCTGTGCCCGGGGGCCGCGACGATCACGTGCGGATGCGGCCCCAGCGTCGCCGCCTCGACCGCCGGCTCGCGCGGCGGCCAGCCGGTGATCGCGAGGTCGAGCCGCCCCTCGGCCAGCGCCGCGAACGTCTCTCCGCGGTTGCCGACCTTGAGTTCGATCTCGATCTCCGGAAACCGCCGCATCAGCCGCGCCACCAGGAAGGGCGCGAAATACTTCGCCGTGCTGACCACCCCGAGCGCCACCCGTCCGCGCGTGCCGGCGCGCAGCGCGGCGATTCGCTCCACGCCCACGTCGAGCGCCGTCTGCGCCGCCCGCGCCGCGGCGAGCATCGCCGCGCCCTCCGGAGTCGGCTCCCAGCGCCCGTCGGCCGCGCGCGCCAGCATCTCCGCCCCCGCAAAGTCGCGCAGGCACTTCAGTTGCGCATGCACCGCCGGCGCCGACAGCCCCAGCGCCTCCGCCGCCGCCGCCAGCGAGCCGCGCTCGACCACCTCGCGGAAGGCGCGCAACTGCTTGAAGGTGATGGCGTCCGGCCGAGCCTTCATGTTTCCTGAACCTCCATTTAGATCTATAAAATTTTCTTTTGGGCGGCGCTCTGTCAAGACTCCTTGCGAAAGTTTCGGTCGGCGGCGACCGCGGGAGGAAAACAAAGATGCTGGACGACGCCGGCCCCATCGATCTCCAGCCCGTCCCCGCCGCCTTCCGCGCGCCCCTTGCCGGCATCGCGGCCGCAGCCCGCGACCTCGCCCTGACCATCGCCGGCGGCGCCGGCCTCGGCGCCGCGGCCGGGCGCAACGCCGACGGCGACCACCAGGTCGCGCTCGACCTCCTCGCCGACGCCGCCTTTCGTGACGCCCTCGCCGGAACCGGCGTGCGCTGGTACGCCTCGGAGGAACTCGACGACGTCGCCGCCCTCGGCGAGGGCGCGCTCGCCGTCGCCATCGACCCGCTCGACGGCTCGTCGAACCTCGATGTCAACGTCTCCGTCGGCACGATCTTCGGCATCTACCCGGCCGAGGCCGACCCGCGGGCGAGCTTCCTGCGCCCGGGCCGCGATCTCCTCGCCGCCGGCTACGTCATCTACGGCCCGCAGACCGCCCTCGTCGCGAGCTTCGGCGATGGCGTGATGCGCTTCGTCCTCGACGCCGCCACCGGCGCCTTCCGCCTCGCCGCGCCCGACATCCGCGTGCCGCCCCGCGCCCCGGAGTTCGCCATCAACGCCTCGAACCACCGCCACTGGCCGCAGCCGGTGCGCGCCTTCGTCGGCGACTGCCTCGCCGGCGCCGAGGGCCCGCTCGGGCACAACTTCAACATGCGCTGGATCGCCTCGCTCGTCGCCGAGGTCCACCGCATCCTCACCCGCGGCGGCGTCTTCCTCTACCCGGCCGACGACCGCGCCGGCTACGAGCACGGCCGGCTGCGCCGCGTCTACGAATGCGCGCCCGTCGCCTGGCTGATCGAGCAGGCCGGCGGCCGGGCGACCGACGGCGCCGAGCGCATCCTCGACCAGGCGGCCACGAGCCTCCACGAACGCACCCCCTTCGTCTTCGGCTCCGCCGACATCGTCGCCAGCGTCGCCGCCTACCACGCGGCCCCTCCCGAGACCTCGGCCCTCTTCGGCCAGCGCGGCCTGTTCCGGTCCTGACCATGAGCCGCAAGCACCCGATCATCTCTGTCACGGGCTCGTCCGGCGCCGGCACGACCACGGTCAAGCACACCTTCGACCAGATCTTCCGCCGCGAGGGCATCAAGGCCGTCGCCATCGAGGGCGACGCCTTTCACAGCTACGACCGCGCCGCGATGAAGACCGAACTCGCCGCCCGCCTCGACGCAGGCGACGCGACCTTCAGCCACTTCTCCTACGAGGCGAACGACCTCGCCGCGCTCGAGGCCACCTTCCGCAGCTACGGCGAGAGCGGGACGGGGCGCACCCGCACCTACGTCCACGACGCCCGCGAGGCCGAGCACTGGGGCGTCGAGCCCGGCCGCTTCACCGACTGGCGCGACCTCGACCCGGGCTCCGACCTGCTCTTCTACGAAGGCCTGCACGGCGCCGTGGCGAACGGCGCGGTCAACCTCTCCCGGCTCGCCGACCTCAAGATCGGCGTCGTCCCGGTGATCAATCTCGAATGGACCCAGAAGATCCACCGCGACCGCGCCAGCCGCGGCTACTCCACCGAAGCGGTCACCGACGTGATCCTGCGCCGGATGCACGCCTACGTGCACTGCATCTGCCCGCAATTCACCGAGACCGACATCAACTTCCAGCGCGTCCCGGTGGTCGACACCTCGAACCCGTTCATTGCCCGCTGGATCCCTACCGCCGACGAAAGCCTCGTCGTCATCCGCTTCCGCAACCCGCGCGGCATCGACTTCCCCTACCTCGTCTCGATGATCCACGGCTCGTGGATGACCCGGGCGAACTCGATCGTCATCCCCGGCGGCAAGCTCGACATCGCGATGCAGCTCATCCTGACCCCCCTCATCCTGCGCCTCGTCGACAACGCGCGCCGCGCCTGAAGGAGCGACCCGATGGCCCTGATAACGCTCAGACAACTCCTCGACCACGCCGCCGAGCGCGGCTACGGCGTCCCCGCCTTCAACATCAACAACATGGAGCAGGGCCTCGCCATCCTGCGCGCGGCGCAAGCCTGCGACGCCCCGGTGATCCTCCAGGCCAGCCGCGGCGCCCGCTCCTATGCCGGCGACGTCATGCTCCGCCACATGGTCGAGGCGCTGGCCGAAACGCACCCGCGTATCCCGATCTGCCTCCACCAAGACCACGGCAACGACGACGCGACCTGCCTCTCCGCCATCCGCCACGGCTTCACCTCGGTGATGATGGACGGCTCGCTGGAGGCGGACATGAAGACGCCCGCCTCCTACGACTACAACGTCGCCACCACCGCCCGCGTCGCCCGCATGGCCCACGCCGTCGGCGCCTCGGTCGAGGGCGAACTCGGCATCCTCGGCTCGCTCGAGACCGGCGAGGCCGCCGCCGAGGACGGCTCCGGCGCCGAGGGCGCGCTCTCCCGCGACCAGCTCCTGACCGACCCTGCCCAGGCCGCGGACTTCGTCGCGCGCACCCGCGTCGACGCGCTCGCCATCGCCTGCGGCACCAGCCACGGCGCCTGGAAGTTCAGCCGCAAGCCCGACGGCGACATCCTCGCCATCCACGTCATCGAGGCGATCCACGAGCGGATCCCCGACACCCACCTCGTCATGCACGGCTCGTCCTCGGTGCCGCAGGCGCTCCAGGACATGATCAACGAATTCGGCGGCGAGATGCCGCAGACCTGGGGCGTCCCGGTCGAGGAAATCGTCCGCGGCATCCGCCACGGCGTGCGCAAGGTCAACATCGACACCGACTGCCGCATGGCCATGGCCGCGCAGTTCCGCAAGGTCGCAACGCAGAAGCCCGCGGAGTTCGACCCCCGCAAGTTCCTGATCCCGGCCATGGCCGAGCTCGAGGCGCTGTGCCGCGCCCGCTTCGAGGCCTTCGGCACGGCCGGCCACGCCCACGCCATCACCCCGATCCCGCTCGACGAGATGGCCCGCCGCTATGCCGGCGGCGTTCTCGACCCCGTCGTGACCGCCGCCGAAGCCGCCTGACCGAACCGCCCCGCGGGCCCGTCCGCCCGGCCGCCCCCCCGCCGACACGGTCGGCGCCGTTCTCCAG
>NZ_JAGOID010000081.1 GCF_017995835.1 Amaricoccus sp. | reverse complement strand
ACCGAAGGCCAATTGGACGGACACGGGAGAGCGGACGGTCGCATGTCTGAGATCAGCGAACCTGAGGGATGCTGCCGCCAGTCCGACGAGCGTAAGGTTCGCCCCACCCAGGTGCGCCCCATGCAGGTCCGCCCGGCTCAGGTCCGCCCCGAACAGGAACGCCGTACGCAGGTCCGCCTCGATCAGGTTCGCCCCACGCAGGTCCGCCCGGCGCAGGGACGCCCCCCTCAGGTCCGCCCGGCGCAGGAACGCGCCACTCAGGTCCGCCCAGTTCACGACCGCCACGCTCAGGTTCGCCCGGCGCAGATCCGCCCGGCGCAGGGACGCCCGGCTCAGGTCCGCCAAGCTCAGGTCCGCCTCGATCAGATTCGCCCCACGCAGGTCCGCCTTACGCAGGTCCGCCCGGCGCAGGTTCGCCCCGCCCAAGTCCGCCCCGCTCAGATACGCCTCGACTAGGCACGCCCCACGCAGTTGCGCCTTGCGCAGGTCGAGCCACCCGAGCGCCAGCCGAGCAGGACGCAGCAACAAACCTGCGATGCGGTTCAGGAAATCGAAGGCAGCGCGCTCGTCGGGCCAGTGGCAGGCGATCGCCGGGCGATCCTCGGCGGCCGGCGCGGATCGTTCCACCCGGAGCAGGGCGTTCAGGACCGCGAGGAGGGCGGATTCGGCGCAGCGCTGCATGGTCTCCAGGCGGCGCCAGTCGGCGCCGGGATCGGCCTTGTGCGCCGGCATGCCGTGGGCGAGCGTCCACTGGAAGAGCTTGGTCAGGGGCGGCAGCGCCTCCGGCGTTTCGACGAGGCGGGCCTCGTCGATCAGGAAGCGGAGGATTTCCTCGCTCAGCTCGGCCGGTCCGATCAGGCCCGTCCAGTCCTCGGCGGCCTGCGCCGGGGAGACCGGCTCTTCGGCGTCGGTCATCCGCCGCGCGGCGCGGCGGCCGGCGGAGAGGAGCCCGCGCGCGGCGAGGTATTCGCCGAAGCTCTTGTGGATGAACTCGAAGCCGCCGGCGTCGAGGTCGCGGCGGGCGTGGAACTGCACGGCGACGTTGCGCAGTTGCGCGGCTTCGAGACTTTCGAAGCGCTGGCGCTGCGCGCCGGTGGCGTGGAGGTTGCGGAGGGTCGCGAAGTCTTGCTCCGACCCGGTTCGGCCGTTGCCGCGCCAGGCGGCGAGGCCGAGGCTTTCGAGGAGGGTGAAGAAGTCCGCTTCGGCGAGGTTGCGGGTCGCGGGATGGTCCTTGGCCTTGTTGCGCTCGAAGATGCGCCGGAAGATCGCCTCGTAGACGCGGTTGCGGTTGTCGGCGGCGGCCTGCCAGTTCTCGTCCGTGTAGCCCGAGACAACGAGCAGGTGCAGGAGCAGGGGCTCGGCGTTCAGGCCGAGCAGCGCGGGCGCGGTGACGGCCTCGGGCGTCGGATCGGCCGGGACGCCGCGAGAGGATGCCGAGCGTTTCCAGAAATCGGGCCGCTCGTCGCGCTCGCCGAGCGCGGAGGGATCGTCGACCGATTCAACCCGTCCCAGAACGTCGCTCGCCTTGCCTTCCTCAGTGAGGGGCGTCAGCGGCGCGACGTGGATCAGGCAGCGGGGGTCGAGCTCGGCTTCGGCGAGGGCGTCCTGGCAGGCGGCGGGGCGGCCGAGGATCAGGGCGTGGACCGGGGGGCCGCCGAGGCGGGAGAGGAAGGCGTGGACGTTGCGGATGAACTTGCGGGTGAGGTCGCGGGCGGTGTCGTCGTCGTGGCTGAGTTCGTCGAGGCCGTCGAAGACGAGGAGGGTGGGGAGGGTGTCCTGCGCGCGCCAGTCGAGGGGGTTTTCGGGGAAGCCCTCGCCGCCGTTGGCGGCCGTGGCGTGCCAGCGGCCGCGCAGGTAGGAGCCGATCAGCGGGTGGAGGTCGGCGCCGAGGGGCATGTGCTGGAGGCGGATGTAGATCACGCGGCGGTCGCCGGCGTCGATCGCCTCGACGGCGAAGGCGCGGGAGAACGAGGACTTGCCGCTGCCCGGGCCGCCGGCGACGACGCGGATGCGGTCGTCGCGGCCGGCGTCGTTCAGCCAGGCGTGGAGCGTCGCGTGCAGGTCGGCGATGTGGGCGACGCGCGGGCGGGGCGCGCGGTCGTGGCCGGAGGGGGCTTCGGGGTCGGGGTGGGGGCCGGTCTCCTCGTGCCAGAAGCAGCGCAAGGAGTGGTAGACGGCGGATAGCGGGATGGGCGCGGTCTCGTCGAGGGACAAGATCTGTTCGCGGTGAAAGAGGCCGCGGATCCAGTCCTCGTGCCGGGTCCAGGCGAGGTCGCGGCGGAGGCCTTCGGCGAAGGGGCCGGTCACGGCGTCGGCCAGCGGCGCGTAATAGGCGGTGTCGAGGGCATAGACGCGGGCCGAGGCGGCGCGGAGGCAGCGGTCGAAGTCGAACCGGATGCGGTCGTCGGGCAGCCGGTGTTCGGGGGCGACCGCGCGGGCGAGGGCCGGCAGGCGGTCGCGCAAGGGCGCGAGGAACCGCGCGGCGGCCGGATTGGTCAGGATGGCGGCGTCGAGTTCCTCGGTTCCGTCGAGGGCGAGGGCGTCGGCGAGGAAGTCGCGCACGGCGTCCTTGCGCTCGGCGGTGTCGAGCGCGGCGGCGAGGTCGCGGCTGCCGAGGAGGTCGAAGACGGCGGCGGCGAGCGAGACGCGGAGCCAGATCCAGGCGCGCTCGTCGATGGTGCGCTCGGGCGTGGCGGCTTCGGTGGCGTCGCGGATCGCCTTCTCCAGCGCGACGACCGCGCCGACCGCCGCCGCGCCGATCGCCAGCGGGGCCGCGGGGGTGAGAAGGGCGGCGACGTAGCTCGCCGTGGCCGGGGCGGCGGGCAGGAGGCCGGTGGCGAGCTTGCGCCAGTCGAGGCCGGTCTTCGGGCGGCGGAAGCGGACGGTCATCGCGGATCCCCTCGGGCGGTTGACGAAGCCTGACCGGGGCGGGCCTTATGCGTCAAGCCGGGCGAGGGGGAGATGTCGGACGGGGCGGAGGCGTTGGTGGTGCTGGGGGCGAAGGTGCGGCCGAACGGCGCGCCGGGGCCGGCGCTCGTGCGGCGCATCCGGCATGCGCGGCGGGTCTGGGCGGCGGCGCCGGCGGCCTTCGTGGTGGCCTCGGGCGGGCCGGCGGGGGCGCGGGTGAGCGAGGCGGCGGTGATCGCGCGGGCGCTGCGGGCCTCGGGCGTGCCGGCAGCGGCGATTCTCGTCGAGGACCGCTCGGGCGACACCTTCGAGAACGTGCGCTTCGCCGTGGCGCTCCTGCGGGCGCGGGGGGTGCGGCGGGCGCTCGTCGTCAGCGACCGTCACCACCTGCCGCGGGCGCTCCTGACCTTTCGCCTGCTCGGGATGGAGGCGACCGGCTCGGGGCCGCCCTGGGGGCCGAACGGCCGGCCGCTGCGCCGGGCGCGGGCGCTGCTGCGCGAGGCGGCGGCGCTGCCCTGGTGCGTGGCGCGCGCCATCGCCTGGCGGCTGGGCGGGGGGGAGCGCGACGGGGGTTGAGCGCGGCCGGGGGGTTGAGGCGGCGGAGGTTGTTGCGAGCGGCCGGGGGGTTGCGCGCGGCCGGGGGGTTGCGCGCGGCCGGGAGGGTGTCGAGCGCGGCCCGGGGGGCGGCGGCGTCAGCGCGCCGCGTCCTGGATCCAGGCGAGGCTCTGCTCGATCATGCCATCGAGCGTCTCCGGTCCGGTGGCGACGCCGAAGGCGTGGTCGGTGTCGAGCACGACCAGCGCCTCCTCGCCCTCGTGGTAGCGCAGGAAGACCTCGCCGGAGGCGGGCTGGGGGGTGACCACCTCGTCGCGCGCGCCGACGATGACGAGGAGCGGACCGGGATAGCGTGCCGTCGCGGCGACCGGGTTGGTCGTCGCGAATTCCTGCCAGAACTTGGCGCGGAGCACGGTTTCCTCGCCGGAGGGAAGCGTGGCGGTGATCTCCTGGTCCGGCGGCGCGGCGAGCGCGGCCATCGTCGTCTCGACCCCGAAGAAGCCGGAGAAGTTCCAGAGCGGGTTCTGCGTCGGGGCCCAGAGCACGAGGGCGGCGCTGTCGGGCCGCGCGGCCGCCACGTGGGCGGCGACGAGGCCGCCCTGCGACCATCCGAGGAGCGCGATGCGGCCGTCGCCGTTCTGGGAGTGCGTGCGCAGCCAGTCGTAGGCCGCCGTCGCGTCGGCGATCTGGCCCGAGAAGGTGGTGTCGCGCCAGTCGCCGCCGCTCTCGCCCGAGCCGCGGAAGTCGATCCTGAGGCTCGCCACGCCGCCTTCGGCGAGGCGCCGCGCGGTGCGCGACAGCACGCCCTCGTCGGCGCCGGCGACCGCGAGTTCGTCGCGCGTGCCGCCGAAGCCCGGCAGCAGCAGGACGGTGGGAAAGGGCCCGGACAGGTCGGCGGGGGTTTCCAGCGTGCCGACGAGCGGGCCGCCGGCGACGTCGATCTCCACGCGGCGCTCGTCGCCCGCGGCCATCCCGCCGAGCGACGCCAACGCCGCCGCGAGAACCGTCGCGCGTAGCCTCGCCCCCATGCGACCCTCTTGCTGCTCCCGGCGACACGCTGGCGCAATCGCAGGCCGCTGTCTACGCCGTTGCGTGCGCTCGGTATACAGGCGGGGAAGCCTGCTTCGGTCACGTTGCGGCGACCGGGGCCGGGCGCCGGCAGGCGCGGGCGCGGGCTTGACATCCCGGCCGCGGCGCGGGTCTGTGGCGGCGCTGGGGAGCTCCGGAGGCGACGATGGTCAGGGGGATGGCGAGGCTGGCCCGTCTCGCGGGGGCCGTCGTCCTGCTGGTCCTGGCGGCGATCGTGGTGGTGCGGGCGGTTCAGGCGGTGCTCGACCCCGACCTTGCGCCATGGCACCGGCTCGCGCCGTCGGAGGCGAGCGCGGAGGAGATCGCCGCGATGGACTGGGCGGGCTGGCTCGCGCGCGAGGATGCGGTCTTTGCCGAGGTTCGCGCCATGTCGGAGGGGCTCGCGCCGGAGTACCGGACCCCGGAGAACCGCTACAATCCCGAGAGCCCGCTCTATCCGCCGGGCTTTGCCGTCGACTGGAACCGGAGCTTCACGCTGGAGCCGGAGGGCGCGCCGCGCGGCGCGGTGGTGCTGGCGCACGGCCTGACGGATGCGCCGTTCAGCCTGCGGCATCTGGCCGAGCTCTACCGCGACCACGGTTTCGTCGTCGTCGCGCCGCGGATGCCGGGGCACGGGACGACGCCGGGCGGGCTGGAGGCGGCGGTTTGGCCGGAATGGATGGCGACGGTGCGGCTCGCCGCGCGCGAGGCGGCGGCGCGGGCGGGGGCGGAGGCGCCGCTCCATGTCGTCGGCTATTCGAACGGCGGCGCGCTGGTGACGAAATACACGCTCGAGGCGCTGCGCGACCCGGACCTGCCGCGGCCCGACCGGGTGGTGCTGTTCTCGCCGATGATCGGGCTGACCCGGTTCGCGGCCTTCGCCGGGGTCGCCGGCCTGCCGGCGGTTCTGCCGGGATTCGTGCGGGCGGCCTGGCTCGACCTGATCCCGGAGTTCAATCCGTTCAAGTACAACTCCTTCCCGGTTCAGGCTGCGGTGCAGTCGCACCGGCTGACGCGGGCGCTCCAGGGCGATCTGGAGACGGCGCGGCGCGACGGGACGATCGCCGGGATGCCGCCGGTGCTCGCCTTCCAGTCGGCCATCGATGCGACGGTGGTTGCGGCCGCGGTCGAGCGCGAGCTGTTCCAGCGCCTGCCGGAGAACGGCAGCGAGCTCGTCCTCGTCGACGTGAACCGCGCGGCAGTGCTCGCGCCGCTGTTCTCGGCGTCCGCGAGCGTCGCGGCCGCAAGCCTGCTGCCGGAGCCGCCGCGCAACTGGCGCTCGAGCGTGATCGCCGCGGCGGGGCCGGGCGACCCGCAGGCCGTGGCCGAGATCGTGGAGGCGGGCGCGACGGAGGCGGCGCGCGAGCCGCTCGGGGTCGAGTATCCGCGCGACATCTTCTCGTTGTCGCACGTGGCGCTGCCGTTCCCGCCCGACGACGGGCTCTATGGATTCGCGCCGGATCCGGCGGACGATTTCGGCATCCGCATCGGCGTGCTGGCGGGGAGGGGAGAGGCGGGCGTCGTCTCCGTCGGGCCGGCGACCTTCCAGCGGCTCTACGCCAACCCCTTCTACGAGCAGATGGAAGCGCGCATCGCCGCGGCGATCGAGGCCGACGCGAGGTGAGGCCGCCCCGCCGAGGCTTATCCGGATCAATGACTTAGCCTGACCGTCCGGGGGCCTTTCGCCCCGGGCGGGGAGGGCCTAGGCTGGCCGGATGCTCGTGCTTCGCTCCGTCAGCAAGACCTATCCCGGCGCGGAGCGTCCCGCGCTCGCCGGGGTCTCGCTGGATCTCGCCGCCGGGCGGACGCTGGCGCTGACCGGCGAGAGCGGCAGCGGCAAGTCGACGCTGCTGCATCTCGCCGCCGGGCTCGACGCACCGGATGCGGGCGAGATCGAGGTGGACGGCCGGCGGGTGGACGGGGCCTCGGACGCGGCGCGGGCGGCGCTGCGGCGCGACGCGATCGGGCTGGTCTTCCAGCAGTTCAACCTGATCCCGAGCCTCGACGTCGGCGCGAACCTCGCGTTCCAGGCGCGGCTGGCGGGCCGGTTCGATCCGGGCTGGCAGTCGGAGCTGACGGCGCGGCTGGGGCTCGCCGGGCTGGAGCGGCGCTATCCGGAGGCGCTGTCGGGCGGGCAGCAGCAGCGGGTCGCGATCGGGCGGGCGCTGGCGGGCCGGCCGCGGCTCATCCTCGCCGACGAACCGACGGGCAACCTCGACGAGCCGACCGGCGACGCCGTGCTGGCGCTCTTTCTCGACCTCGTGCGCGCGACCGGGGCGGCGCTCTTGCTCGTCACCCATTCCGAGCGGCTGGCGGGGCTTCTGGATGCGCGCGTGCACCTGCGCGCCGGGCGGCTGGGGTGAGGGCCGCGGTCGTTCTCGGCGCGCTCGTCTCGCACTGGCGGCGGCATCCGGTCGAGCTGGCGACGCTGCTGGTCGGACTGGCGCTCGCCACCGCGCTCTGGGCCGGGGTGCAGGCGCTGAACGCCGAGGCGCGCGAGAGCTACGCGCGGGCCGCGGCGCTGCTCGGGGCCGACCGGCTGGCGCGGGTGGAGGCGCTGGGCGGGGGGCGGTTCCCGGTCGGCGACTACGTGGCGCTGCGGCGGGCGGGCTGGCCGGTCTCGCCGGTGCTGGAGGGCGATCTGCCGGTCGGTCCCGCCGGGCTGCGGGTGATCGGGGTGGAGCCGCTGACCCTGCCGGCCGAGGCGGATGGCTACGGGGTCGCGCCGGGCGGCGAGCGGGTCGCGGCGTTCCTGAGCCCGCCCCATCTCGGCCTCGTCGCGGCGGAGACCTTGCCCGGGCTCGCCGGGGTAGCGGGGCTGCCGCCGCTGGCGGCGGTGGGGGGACTGCCGCCGCTGGCGGCGGTGGGGGGACTGCCGCCTGATACACTGGTGGTGGACATCGCGCGCGCCGAGCGGCTGCTCGGGGTGGAGGGCGAGCTGACGCGGCTCACGCTGCCGGCCGAGGCGGCGGGGCGCGCCTTGCCGGCGGGGCTGGCCGGGCGGTTGACGATCGTGCGGCCGGAGGCGGCGGACGACCTCGCGCGGCTGACCGACAGCTTTCATCTGAACCTGACCGCCTTCGGCCTGCTGAGCTTCCTGGTCGGGCTCCTGATCGTCTACGGCGCGATCGGGCTCGCCTTCGAGCAGCGCAAGCCGATGTTGCGGACGCTGCGCGCCTGCGGGGTGTCGGCGCGGCTCATGTCGCTGCTTCTTCTTGGCGAGCTGATGGCGCTGGCGCTGGTCGGCGGGGCGGTCGGGGTCGCCGGCGGCTATGCGCTCGCCGCGGCGCTGCTGCCGGACGTCGCGGCGTCGCTGCGCGGCCTTTACGGGGCGCGACTGCCGGGGACGCTCGGGCTCGATCCTGCATGGTGGGCGGCCGGGCTCGGCATGAGCCTCGGCGGCGCGCTGGCGGCGGGGGCCGCGAGCCTGTGGCGGGCGGCGCGGCTGCCGGCGCTCGCGGTCGCGCAGCCGCAGGCCTGGCTCGCCGGCCGGCGCCGGACGATCCGGGCGCAAGCGGCGCTCGGCGCCGTGGTGGCGCTCGCCGCGCTGGCGGCGTTCGGGATCGAGGGCGGGCTCGCGGGCGGGCTGGCGCTCCTCGGCGGCGTTGTGCTCGCGCCGGCGCTGGTGGCGCCGGCGCTGGTCGCGGCGGCGCTCGCCCTTGCCGCGCGGCGGGCGCGGGGGGCGCTGGCGCAGTGGGTCTGGGCCGACATGCGCCAGCAGACCGGGCCGCTGGCGCTGGCGCTGATGGCGCTCCTGATCGCGCTCGCCGTCAATGTCGGCGTCGGGACGATGGTGGGGAGCTTTCGCGAGACGTTTCTCGGCTGGCTCGACCGGCGGCTGGCGGCGGAGGCCTATGTCACCGCGCGCGATCCGGCGGAGGCCGAGGCGGTGGCGCGCTGGCTCGACGGCCGTCCGGAGGTGGTGGCGCGCCTACCGATCCTGCGGGTGGGCGCGCGCGTGGCGGGCTGGCCGGTCGAGATCTACGGCGCCGCCGACCACGCCACCTATCGCGACGGCTGGCCGCTGCTCGCTTCGGCGCCGGGGGCCTGGGACCGGGTGGCGGCGGGCGAGGGGGTTCTGGTCTCGGAGCAGTTCGGGCGGCGCGGGGGGCTGGGGCTCGGGGACGCGCTCGACGTGCCGACGCCCGCGGGGCCGTGGCGGCTGGAGGTGGTCGGGATCTACGCGGATTACGGCAATCCGGAGGGGCAGGTCATGGTCGGGGGCGCGGCGCTCGCGGCGCGGTGGCCGGGGCTGGAGACGCGGCGTTTCGCGCTGCGGCTCGATCCGGCGGCGGCGGCCGGGCTGGCGGCGGACCTTCGCGCGGCCTTCGGGTTCGGTCCCGAGGCGGCGATCGACCAGGCGGCGCTCAAGGCCGCCTCGACGCGGGTCTTCGAGAGGACCTTCGCGGTGACGGTGGCGCTCAACGCGCTGACCCTCGCCGTGGCGGGGGTGGCGCTGCTCACCAGCCTGCTGACGCTGTCGGGTCTGCGGCTGGCGCAGCTCGCGCCGGTCTGGGCGGTCGGGCTGACGCGCCGGCGGCTCGCCGCGCTCGAGACGGCGAAGACGGTGGGGCTCGCGGCGCTGACGGCGGTGGCGGCCCTGCCGCTCGGGCTGGCGGTGGCGTGGACGCTGACGGCGGTGGTCAATGTCGAGGCCTTCGGCTGGCGGCTGCCGGTGCTCATGTTTCCCCGGCAATGGGCGGCGATGTTCGGGCTGGCGCTCGTGACCGCGTTCGCGGCGGCGCTGTGGCCGGCGCTGCGGCTGGCGCGCATCGCGCCGGCGGATCTGATGCGGAGCTTCAGCAATGAGCGTTAGGGTTCTGGCGGCGCTGCTGGTTCTGCTGGTCATGCCGGCCCTTGGCCGGGCGCAGGGCTATGCCGGGCTCGGGGCGGAGGCGGGCGAGGGGTTCGCGGCGGTGACCCGGCCGGCGGACCTGCGGTTTCCGCGCGACCACGGGCCGCATCCGGAGTTCCGCATCGAGTGGTGGTACCTGACCGCGGCGCTGACCGGCGAGGACGGGGCTGCCTACGGGGTTCAGTGGACGCTGTTCCGGGTGGCGGCCCGGCCCGGGCCGGAGGAGGCGGGCTGGGCGAGCGGCCAGATCTGGATCGGGCATGCGGCGGTGACCTCGGCGGCGCGGCACGCCCACGCGACGCGCTACGCCCGGGGCGGCGTGGGTCAGGCCGGGGCGCGGGCGGCGCCGTTCGCGGCCTGGATCGACGACTGGGCGCTGGAGAGCCGGGCGGGGCCGGGCGCGGACGGGATGGCGGCGGTGCGGGTGACGGCCTCGGGGCCGGATTTCGGCTTCGCGCTGGAGGGGGCCGCGACCGGGCCGCTGGTGCGCCACGGCGAGGCGGGGTTCAGCCTGAAGGCGGCGGCGGGGCAGGCGTCGTACTACTACAGCCAGCCGTTCCTGCGGCTCGCGGGCACGGTCTCGCTCGGGGGCGAGGCGGTGGCGGTGACGGGCACGGGCTGGATCGACCGGGAATGGTCGAGCCAGCAGATGAGCCCGGACCAGCAGGGCTGGGACTGGTTCTCGCTGCATCTCGACGACGGGCGGCGGCTGATGGCCTACCGGCTGCGCGAGCGGGTCGGGCCGAGCCATGCGTTCGGGACCTGGATCGAGGCTGACGGGACGGCGCGGGCGCTCGGGGCGGGCGAGATCGTGATGGAGCCGACCGCCTGGGCGGAGGTGGCGGGGCGCCGCCTGCCGGTCGGCTGGCGGCTGGAGGCGCCGGGGATCGGGCTGGCCGTGGACACGGCGGCGGTGAACGCGCAAAGCTGGATGGGCGGGGACTTCCCGTACTGGGAGGGCCCGATCCGCGTGACCGGCTCCCACCCCGGCCGCGGCTATCTGGAGCTGGTGGGATACTGAGCCGGGAGGGCGCGCATGGCCACGATGGACGAGAGCCTGAACGTGCTGGGCGAGCGGCTGAAGCCCTGCGCGTTCGATCCGATGACCGGGTTCTTTCGCGACGGCTGCTGCAACACCGGGCCGGAGGACCGGGGGAGCCACACGGTCTGCGTGCGGGTGACGGCGGAGTTCCTCGCCTTTTCGCGGGCGCGGGGCAACGACCTGTCGACGCCGCGGCCGGAGTTCGGCTTTGCGGGCCTGCGGCCGGGCGACCGTTGGTGCCTGTGCGCGGCGCGCTGGCAGGAGGCGTGGCTGGCCGGGGCGGCCCCGCGGGTGGCGCTCGCCTCGACCCATGTCGCGGCGCTGGAGGTGGTGAGCCTCGAGGCGCTGAAGACGCACGCGCTGCCGGGCCGGGCGGACGCCTGACGACCGGGCTTGCGGCGCGGCGGTGGGTGGCGACCCCGGCGTGACTCGAACACGCAACATTCTGCTTAGAAGGCAGACGCTCTATCCGGTTGAGCTACGGGGCCGCGGACGGCGGGGCGAGTCGCCCGCCGCGGGGGCGATCGTGTCGCATGGGCTCGCGGGCTGCAACCCTGTGTCCGGGAGTCGCGCTGGCCGGCGACCGGGGGGACAGGCCCGGGCCTAGCCCACGCGCGTCACGGTCAGCCGGCGGGTCTCGCCGTTGCGGGTCTCCCAGGTGAAGGAGGCGCCGGCGCGCAGGCCGATCAGGGCGACCCCGATCGGGGTGAGGACCGACACGCGGTTGCGGTCGATGTCCGCCTCCGGCGGCATCACGAGTTCGACGATGGTCTCCCGCCCGGTGACCTCGTCGCGGTAGACGATCTCCTTGCCGAGACCGACGACGTCCGCAGGCAGCTCGCCCTGCGGGACCACCCTCGCCCGTGCGATCTCGTCGAGAAGCCGGCCCGCCAGTTCCGGGAACCGGCGCAGGGCCGCTTCGGCCGCTGCGCCGATGCGGTCGGCCTGCGTGGTCTCCAGGATGATTTCCGGGGCGCCGGGTGCGTTCGGCGCGGTGTTGATCGGCATTTCCTGCCTCCTGATCGTGATGATGGCTTGCCGCTGTGAGCCCCCCTCCGCGGGGGGCTGCGGCCGAAGTCGGACATTGAGGTCATTCAGGCGCCCAGGCGCCGCGAGGTATTCCGGGCGGGAACCGAAGCCCCGAGCGACGCGATCGGCGCGCGCGCCTACCCCGCTCGGGGCAGCGAGCGGTTCAGGAGGCGTGCTCCACCGAACAGGAAACAATGGCGTGCAATCATGGCGCTTCCTAGCTATCGCGCGGGGCGCGGGCTGTCAAACTCATGTCCGGCCGCGGCGATCCGGCGCGCGGGGGCGTGCCGTCCCGGTCGAGGACGGGCAGGGTCGAGCCCGACCGGCGTCTCAGGCCTCCTCGGCCCCGGTCGCGCCGGCGCTTCCGCGGCGACGGCGGGGCGGCAGCTCGAGCCCTTCCTCGAGCGCGGCCTCGAGCTCCACCAGATCTTCGGGAAGCGGCAGGCCGAGCGTGCGCATCTCCGAGAGCTTCTCGCGCAGGCTTTCCTGGAGCTCGTGCGGATCGTCGGGTTGGCGCTCGATCTCGTCGAGGAGCATCGCGATCTGCACCTTCAGCGCCTCGAACGCCATCGTCGGTTCTCCTTCCTGGCCCCCGCAGGGATCCCGAGCCTAGCACCCTCGTGGGCGAAAGGACATTGACGTATCGCATTGCCGCGCGCCGGTTCCCGCGCTAACCCGGACGTGCGTGGCCGGGAGGGAGATCAGCCATGGACTTCAGGACCATCCTTCTCGTCGTCGGCGTCGAGCAGGACGACGCCGAGATAGATCGCGCGGTGCGCATCGCGGAGGGGCTCGGGGCGCATCTGAGCGTGCTCGTGCTCGGCGTCGCGCCGCCGCCGCCTTCGTCGCCCTACGGGGTGGTGTCGAACGACATCTGGGCGAACGAGATCCGCGACGGGCAGGATCTGGCGCGCAAGCGGGCGGAAGCGATCGAGGCCCGTCTCGCCGGGCGGGATCTGTCGTTCTCGATGCAGTCGCAGTATGTCGACCGGGGCACGATCGCGACGCTCGTGGCGCGGTTCGCGCGCTATGCCGATCTGACCCTGATCACGCCGGAACGGGACGACGTCGAGCTGGCGCAGAGCTGGGTGATCAACGGGGCGTTGTTCGAATCGGGCCGGCCCGTGCTGCTGCTGCCGCGGGGCGAGACGGCCTTCCCGACGGCGAAGCGGATCATGATCGCCTGGGATGCGAGCGTCGAGGCGTCGAAGGCGGTGCTCGACGCCATCGGGCTGATGCGCGAGGCCGAGGCGGTCTACGCCGTCCTGATCGATCCGGTGCCGTCCTTCGAGGGGCACGGACCGGAGCCGGGCGCCGATCTCGGGGCGTATCTCGCGCGGCACGGCATCAACATCGACGTGCGGCGGCTGCCCAAGGAGGGCAAGGACGTCGCGGAGCTTTTGCAGCGCGTCGCCGTCGATCTCGGCGCCGATCTGATCGTGATGGGCGGATTCGGCCATTCGCGGCTGCGCCAGCGCATCTTCGGCGGCACGACGACGAGCACGATCCGCCAGACGGACGTGCCGGTCCTGATGGCGCATTGACGGCTGGCCCGGCCGCCGACCGGGCCGTGCATCGGCGCCCGGCGGCTCGCAATCTCGCCGGGCGCGTGGATCGGGAGACGTTCGTGCGGCTGGAGGGCAAGACCGCCCTGGTGACGGGAGGGGCCTCGGGTTTCGGCGCCGGGATCGCGCGGGCCTTCCGGGCCGAGGGCGCGCGGGTGATGATCGCCGACGTCAACGCCGAGGCGGTCGAGGCGATGGCGGTCGTACTCGACGCGCAGTTCGTGGTGGCGGACGTCTCCGACGGCGATTCGGTCGACCACATGGTCACGGCGGCGCTGGGGGCGCTCGGGCCGCTCGACATCCTCGTCAACAACGCCGGGGTCACGCACCTGCCGCAGGCGCTCGAGGACGTGGCCGAGGACGAGTTCGACCGGGTTCTGCGGGTGAACGTGAGATCCATCTACCTGACCGCGCGGAGCGTCGTTCCCGAGATGAAGGCGCGGGGAAGGGGGACGATCCTCAACATCGCCTCGACGGCCGGGCTGAGCCCGCGGCCGCGGCTGTCGTGGTACAACGCCTCGAAGGGCTGGGTCATCACCGCGACGAAGGCGATGGCGGTCGAGCTCGCGCCCGCCGGCGTGCGGGTCAACGCGCTGTGCCCGGTGGCGGGCGAGACGCCGCTCCTCAAGAGCTTCCTCGGCGAGGACACGCCGGAGACGCGGGCGAAGTTCCTCGCGACCATCCCGCTCGGGCGGTTCTCGACGCCGCAGGATCTCGGCGCGGCGGCGGCGTTCCTGTGCTCGGACGAGGCCTCGATGCTGACCGGCGTGGCGCTCGAGGTCGACGGCGGGCGGTGCATCTGATACCGGCGAGTCTACCAGGCCACCCGGCGCAACACGGGCTAACACGCGTGATAGATATAGTAACTACCTGAATACACACGATAAAAGTGTTAGAGGCCAGAAAGGTCCGCGAGTCGTCATGAGCCCGCCGGTATGATACCAACGACCTTCATCCCTGAGCCATGGTCCCGGGTGAAACGGCTCAAAGAACGCCGGCTTGGGTGGAGCGAGGCAAGGAACTGAAAAGGCGTGGTTTTATCTGGCTGGAATGTGACTGGAAGCCGGCTGGAATCAGGCTTGCCACTTTTAGGGATTCGGGAAGGCTTCGGCGCCGGTCAGGCGCCCGGGCCGTTGGCATGAGCCGATGGTCGCGTCGATGATTCCGGGCCCGCGCAACCTGATCACCGACGTCGCGCCGCTGCGGGTGGGGAACGCTGCCGGGGCGCGGCTGAAGTCGGGGGTCACGGTGCTGACGGCGGCGCGGCCGTTCACCGCGGCGGTGCATGTCATGGGCGGCGCGCCGGGGACGCGGGAGACCGACCTGCTGGCGCCCGGTCGGTTGGTCGAGGCGGTCGACGCGATCGTGCTCGCCGGCGGCTCGGCCTTCGGGCTCGACGCGGCGTCGGGGGTGGCCGATGCGCTGGCGGCGGCGGGGCGCGGGTATCCCGCCGGCGCACATCGGGTGCCGATCGTGCCGGCGGCGATCCTCTTCGATCTCGCCAACGGCGGCGACAAGGGCTGGGCGGTCAATCCCTATCGCGGGCTCGGGGTCGCGGCGCTGGCGGCGGCGGCGGAGGATTTCGCGCTCGGGTCTGCGGGCGCGGGGACCGGGGCGCTGACCGCGAGCGTCAAGGGCGGGCTCGGGTCGGCCTCGCTGGTCCTGGCGAGCGGGGAGACGGTGGGCGCGCTCGTCGCCGTCAACGCCATTGGCGACGCGGTCGTGCCGGGCGGGCGGGAGTTCTGGGCTGGCGCGTTCGAGATCGGCGACGAGTTCGGCGGGCTCGGGCCGGCGGGCCGGCGCGTGGGGCCGGCAATGCCGCCGATGAAGCCCGGGCCGGAGGCGC
>NZ_JAGOID010000080.1 GCF_017995835.1 Amaricoccus sp. | reverse complement strand
CCCTTCCAGGCGGCGTCCGGCATCAGCCCCTCGGTGACGGCGGGCATCGGCAGGTCGTGGCGCACCCCGAGGCCGAGGCGTTTCGCCATCGCCGAGATGCCATCCGGCCCGACGCGGCGCGCCATCTCGTAGTAGTAGCAGTCGCAGGACTGCGAGAGCGAGCGGCGCAACTCGACGCGGCCATGGCCGCCGCGCTTCCAGCAGTGGAAGCGGCGATTGCCGAGCGTGGTGAAGCCCGGGCAGCTCACCCCGTCGCCGGGGCGCACCAGGCCCGCGTCGAGGGCGGCGAGCGCGACCACCATCTTGAAGGTGGAACCGGGCGGATAGGCCCCGGAGACCGACTTGTTGGCGAGCGGGCGGTATTCGTCATTGAGGAGCGCGTTCCATTCGGCCGAGCCGATGCCGAAGACGAAGCTGTTCGGGTCGAAGCCCGGCGAGGAGGCGAGCGCCACGATGTCGCCGTTCGTCACGTCGATCACCACGGCCGAGGCGCTCTCGCCGGCCATGCGCTGCATGGCGAAGTTCTGCACGCCCTTGTCGATGGTGAGCTGGACGTCGCGGCCGGCGACGCCCTCCACCCGGTCGAGCTCGCGCACGACCCGGCCTCCGGCGCTGACCTCGATCCGCATGTTGCCGGCATGGCCCCGGAGTTCGGTCTCCAGCCGCTGCTCCACCCCGGTCTTGCCGATCTGGAAGCGGGGGATTTGCAGGACCGGGTCGGGATCCTCGATGGCGGCGAGATCCTTCTCGGAGACCGGGCCGACATAGCCGACGACATGGGCGGTCGAATAGGCGTCGGGGTAGAAGCGCGACAGGCCGACCTCGGCGATGACCCCGGGCAGCACCGGGGCGTTGGCCGAGACGCGGACGACGTCGTCCCAGGTCAGGTGCTCGGCGACGACGACCGGCACGAAGGCGCTGCGCGCCGCCATCTCCTTCAGCGCGCGCTCGCGGGCCTCCGGGGTGAGGACGACGATGCGGCCGAGCCGGTCGAGGATCGCCTCGACGTCGCCTGCCTGCTCGCGGACCATGACGATGCGGTAGTTCTGCCGGTTGCCGGCGAGCGCCCTGCCCTCGCGGTCGAAGATCAGGCCGCGCGCCGGCGGGATCAGGCGAATGTTGACGCGGTTCTCCTCGGCGAGGAGCGCATAGCGCTCGTTCTCGACGATCTGGAGCTGGCGCATCCGGGCGGCGAGCGCGCCGACGGTCCCGAGCTGGATGCCGAGGAGCATCAGCCCGCGACGGGTGATGCGCGGCGGGGGCGCCGAAGGCGGCCTCACGACAGGCGCCCCGGGCGCAGGGTCGGGGCCGGGCTGCGGCGAAGCCGCATCCCCACGCCCCAGGCGAGGAGGAGGACGACGAAGGGATAGGCGAGCGCGGTCGCGGCCGCCTCGCGCAGCAGGGCCGGGAGACCGGGACCGTCGAGAAAGACGAGCTGCATCGCGGCGTGCGCACAGAGCGCCCAGGCGAAGGCGAGGACGGCGACGGCGAGCCATTCGCCGAGGAAGGAGCCGGCGCGCAGGCTTGCGGCGCTGCGGCGGAGCGCCTCGGTGGCGGCGACGAGGGCGAGGGCGCCGAGCCCGACCGGGCGGTCGAGGGCGATGTCGGCGGCAAGGCCGAGGGCGACGACGGCCCAGAGCGGCGCCCCGGCCGGGCGGCGCAGCGCCCAGGCGCAGGCGAGGCAGAAGACGAGGTCGGGGCCGGGCCAGGCGCCGACGGCGCGCGCGACGGGCGTCAGCGCAAGGTGCATGGCGACGACGCCGAGGGCGAGCACGGCGGCGGTCTCGACCGCGGGGGCGAGGCGGCCGGCGCTCACCGCCCGCGCCCTCCGGCCGGCGCCTCGGGGCCGGCGTCGACGAGCGGGCCGATCAGCCCACCCGGGCCTTCGACCGCGGCGACGGGCTGCTGGCGGATGACGCGGACGAAATCGAGGCGGCGGTACTGCGCCGCGGGCAGGACGCGCAGGCGGCCGTCGGGGCCGGCGACGACCTGGCCGATCAGGATCTCCGGCGGCAGCAGGCCGCCGTCGCCGGAAGTGACGACGCGGTCGCCGGGGCGGATCTCGTCGGGTTGCTCGAGCAGGTCGAGCGTCGGCGTGGCGCGGTTGTCGCCGGCGAGGATGGCGCGCTGGCCTGAGGGGCGCACGGTGGCGGGGACGCGCGAGGAGCTGTCGGTCAGCAGGATAACCCGGGCGGAGCGCTCGCCCACCCCGGCGACACGCCCGACGAGGCCGCGGCCGTCCACCACCGCCGCGCCGTCGGCCACGCCGTCGCCGCGGCCGACGTTGACCATGACGGAATGGCGGAACGGCGAGCCGCTGTCGGCCATCACCTCGCCGGTGACGAAGGTGAGGCGCGGGTTGAGGCGGACGTTGTTGAGGGCGAGGAGCTGGGCGTTCTTCTGTTCGAGTTGCAGCGCCGCCTCGCGCCAGCCCTGCATCCGCAGGAGTTCGCGGCGCAATTCCTCGTTCTGGGCATAGACGCGGGCGTAGGAGCGGAAGTCGGAGACGAGGCCGGCGGCGGCGGCGAGCGGCTTGAGCGTCCACTCGAAGCTCGGGACGAAGCGGTCGATCAGGCTGACGCGCAGCTGCTCCACCCGGACGTTGTCGATGCGCCAGACGAGGAAGATCGCGACGAGGACGACCGCGACGACGCCGACCAGCACCCGGCGCACGCCGCGCAGGTAGTCCGGGGTGTGGTCGCCGTGGAAGGACACGCGCCTCATGCCTCCGGCCCGGACGGGCCCAGCGGGTCTTGCGCCCGCCTCAGTTCCCGAAGTCTATCACATGGGCGAGCTGGGTTTCAAATTCGAGGCTCTTGCCGGTGCCGAGGGCGACGCAATTGAGCGGCTCCTCGGCGATCGAGATGGCAAGGCCGGTATGCTCGCGGAGCGCGAGGTCGATGTCGCCGAGGAGCGCCCCGCCCCCGGTCAGCATGACGCCACGGTCGACGATGTCGGCGGCGAGGTCGGGGGGCGTCTGCTCGAGCGCGTCGATCACCGCGTCGACGACGGCGTGCACCGTCTCGGCCAGCGCCTCGGCGACCTGGCCCTGGTTGAGCTCGATCTCCTTGGGCACGCCGTTGAGCAGGTCGCGGCCGCGCACCTCGATCCGGGCGCCCTGGCCGTCGTCGGGCATCCGGGCGGTGCCGATCGTGGTCTTGATCCGCTCCGCCGTCGCCTCGCCGATCAGGAGATTGTGCTGGCGGCGCAGGTAGTTGATGATCGCCTCGTCCATGCGGTCGCCGCCGACGCGCACGCTGCGGGCATAGACGACGTCGCCGAGCGACAGCACCGCCACTTCCGTCGTGCCGCCGCCGATGTCGACGACCATGTTGCCGGTCGGCTCGGTGATCGGCATCCCCGCCCCGATCGCCGCGGCGATCGGTTCCGCGATCAGCCCGGCGCGCCGCGCGCCTGCGGCGAGCATCGACTCGCGGATTGCGCGCTTCTCTACCGGCGTGGCGCCGTGGGGGACGCAGCAGATGATCTTGGGCTTCGACCAGCCGCTGCGCCGGTGCACCTTGCGGATGAAGTGCTTGATCATCTCCTCGGCGACGTCGAAATCGGCGATCACGCCGTCGCGCATCGGCCGGATCGCCTGGATCGAGCCCGGCGTGCGCCCGAGCATCAGCTTGGCCTCCTCGCCGACCGCGAGCACGCGCTTCTTGCCGTCCTTGAGGTGGTAGGCGACCACCGAGGGCTCGTTCAGCACGATCCCCTTGCCGCGCACGTAGACGAGCGTGTTCGCCGTTCCGAGGTCGATCGCCATGTCGGACGTGAACAGACCGCTCAATGCGCCAAACATACAGGTCCGCCTTTCTAGCGCGACAGGAGGCGCCCATATAGGCCAGCCGCAGCAGGGGGGTAAAGGCCCGCAGCGCGCGCCGGAAGGCATGGCGCGCACTTATTGTTCAACTTATGCGCGAATGACACAGCGCCGCGCCCGGCCGCGGCCGTCGACGGCGTGGCGATCCCTGTTGCAAAACCGTCGCCGAGCGGCCTTAACTGACGGCGACGCGCCCGCGTGCTTGCGGCGGCGCGTCCGATCGCCCGCAGCGGCGAGGCCACGACAGAGGGGTACCTTCAAAATGACGCGACTGATGTCCACGAGCATCCTGACCGGCCTGGCGCTGGCGGTCGCCCTGCCCGCGTCCCTGCCCGCGACCGCCCAGACGCTCGACGAGCTCACGGCGGCGGCGACCTCCGAGGGGATGCTGACCACCATCGCGCTCCCGCACAGCTGGTGCGGCTACGGAGACGTGATCGCCGGCTTCAAGGCGAAGTATCCCGGCATCAACGTCAACGAACTCAACCCGGACGCGGGCTCGGCGGACGAGCTCGAGGCGATCCGCTCCAACAAGGACAACAAGGGCCCGCAGGCGCCCGACGTGGTCGACGTCGGCCTCGCCTTCGGCCCCTCGGCCCAGGCGGAAGGTCTGCTCGCGCCCTACAAGGTCTCGACCTGGGACACGATCCCGGCGGACGTCAAGGACGCCGACGGCCACTGGTTCGGCGACTACTACGGCGTGATGGCCTTCATGGTGAACACGGATCTCGTCGAGAACGTGCCCGCCACCTTCGCCGACCTGCTCAAGCCCGAATACGTCGGACAGGTGTCGCTGACCGGAGACCCGCGCACCTCGAACCAGGCGATCCTCGCGGTGATGGCCGCCGGCATGGCCCGCGGCGCCGCGCCGGGCGCCGACGCCGCCAAAGCCGGGCTCGAGTTCTTCAAGGAGCTGAACGAGGCCGGCAACTTCGTGCCCGTCACCGGCCGCGCCGGCACGCTGGCGCAGGGCACGACGCCCATCCTCATCACCTGGGACTACAACGCGCTCACCTGGCGCGACGGCCTTCAGGGCAACCCGCCGGCCGAAGTGGTGGTGCCCTCCGACGCCGTGCTCGCCGGCGTCTATGTCCAGGGCATCTCGGCGCACGCGCCGCAGCCGAACGCGGCGAAGCTCTGGATGGAGTATCTCTATTCCGACGAGGGCCAGCTCGGCTGGCTCAAGGGCTACTGCCACCCGATCCGCTTCAACGACCTCGTCGCCCGCGGCGTGGTGCCGCAGGAACTCCTCGACGCACTGCCGCCGGCTGCGCCTACGAGGCCGCCGTGTTCCCGACGATCGAGCAGGTGAACGCCAACCGCGACGCCGTCGTCGGCGGCTGGGACGCCGTCGTCGGCGCGGACGTGGTCGACTGATGACATCCCGGCCCGGACCCCGCGCGGGCCCGGGCCGAACGCCCCCCACCCGGTGAGCAGACCCGCCCCTTCTCGTGAAAACTCGCCGCTCCGCTTCGTCGGGGTGGCGCCCTTTCTGGTCTTCACCGGGCTCTTCCTGATCCTGCCGACGCTCTACATCGTCGTCGGGGCCTTCCGCGCCACGGACGGCGGCTTCACGCTCCAGCACATCGCCGGGCTCAACACGCCGGCGATCCGCAACGCCTACTGGGTCTCGATCCGCATCAGCTTCTGGTCGGCGCTCTTCGGCTGCGCCATCGGCCTCGGCATGGCGGCGGCCGTCATCCACGGCGGCCTGCCCGGCCGCCTGCGCGGGCCGCTGATGACCTTCTCCGGCGTCGCCTCCAACTTCGCCGGCATCGCGCTCGCCTTCGCCTTCATCGCGACGCTCGGGCCGGCGGGCCTCGTGACGCTCTGGCTGCGCACCGAATTCGGCGTCAACCTGCGCGCCTACGGCTTCAACCTGCTCAGCACCACCGGGCTGATCATCACCTACCTCTTCTTCCAGATCCCGCTGATGATCCTCATCATCGCGCCCGCCCTCGACGGGCTGAAGCGGGAATGGCGCGAGGCGGCCGAGACCCTCGGGGCGAGCACGTTCCAGTACGTGCGCATGGTGGCGCTGCCGATCCTCTTTCCCTCGATCCTCGGCTGTTTCGCGCTGCTCTTCGCCAACGCCTTCGGAGCGGTGGCGACCGCGATCGCGCTCACCGGATCGTCGCTCAACATCGCGCCGATCCTGCTCTTCGCCCAGATCCGCGGCGACGTGCTCGGCAGCCCCGGCCTCGGCTACGCGCTCGCCCTCGGCATGGTGGTGATCGCGGGCGTCGCCAACGCGCTCTCGATCTGGCTGCGAACCCGCTCGGAGAAGTGGTTGAGATGACGCGCTTCCTCGCCTGGGCGATGTTCCTCTTCGGCGTCGCCTATTTCGCCCTCCCGCTCTTCGGCATGACCGAGTTCTCGCTCCGGATGCGCCGCGGGGTCTATTCCCTCGACGCCTACCGGGTGGTGCTCGGCGACCCGCAGTTCCAGGCGACCTTCGCCTATTCGACGGTGATGGCGCTCCTGACCATCGTGGTCGGGGTGCTGGTGGTGGTGCCGACCGCCTACTGGGTGCGGCTCTACCTGCCGCGGCTGAGACCGGTGGTCGAGTTCATCACCCTGCTGCCGCTGGTCATTCCGCCGATCGTCATCGTCTTCGGCTATCTCCGGCTTTTCAACACGTCCTCCTGGCTGCCGCTGACGGGCACCGCGGCAGGCACCAACCTGTTGCTGCTGATGGGCTACGCCACGCTCTCGCTGCCCTACATGTACCGCGCCGTCGACAACGGCCTTCGGACCATCGACGTTCGCACCCTGACCGAGGCGGCGCAGAGCCTCGGCGCCGGCTGGGCGACGATCCTCGCGCGGGTCATCCTGCCGAACGTGCTCGTTGCGGTGCTCTCGGGCGCTTTCCTCACCTTCGCCATCGTCATCGGCGAGTTCGTCATGGCCGCGCTCCTGAACCGGCCCGCCTTCGGCCCCTACCTCCAGCTCATGGGCGCGAACAAGGCCTACGAGCCCGCGGCGCTCGCGGTGATCGCCTTCGTTGTCACCTGGGTCTGCATGGGCTTGATCTCGCTGGTGACGCGGTTCCAGAAATTCACCCCCGCGCCGAGGTGACGATGGCCTTCCTCGAACTCTCTGCCCTGCAAAAGTACTTCGGCGCCAACCACGTCGTGCGCTCCTTCGACCTCGACGTCGCGAAGGGCGAGTTCGTCACCCTGCTCGGGCCCTCGGGCTGCGGCAAGACCACGGTCCTGCGCATGGTCGCAGGCTTCGAGACGCCCTCGTCCGGCCAGATTCGCATCGACGGGCGCGACGTGACCGCGCTGCGCACCAGCCAGCGCGACATCGGCATGGTCTTCCAGGCCTATGCGCTGTTCCCGAACATGACGGTCGCCGAGAACGTCGCCTTCGGGCTCAGGGTCGCGGGCCGGCCGCGGGCGGAGATCGACGCGGGCGTGCGCGAGATGCTGACCCTCATCCGCCTCCCCGACCTCGGAGGCCGCTACCCGTTCCAGCTCTCCGGCGGCCAGCAGCAGCGCGTCGCGCTCGCGCGCGCGCTCGCGGCCCGGCCCAAGGTGCTGCTGCTCGACGAGCCGCTCTCGGCGCTCGACGCCAAGATCCGCGTATCGCTCCGCACCGAGATCCGGGCGATCCAGCGCCAGCTCGGCATCACCACGATCTTCGTGACCCACGACCAGGAGGAGGCGCTCTCCATGTCGGACCGCATCGTCGTGATGAGCGGCGGCGTGGCCGAGCAGGTCGGCCCACCCTTCGAGATCTACAACCGCCCGGCCACCCGTTTCGTCGCGGGCTTCGTCGGCACCCTGAACCAGATCGCCGCCGAGGTGATCGACGCCGGCGCGGGCAGGCTCGCCGTCGGCGGCGCCGAGATCGCGCTCGGCCGGGCGATCCCGCCCGGCCAGGGGACCGTCTCGCTGGCGCTCCGGCCCGAGGCCGTCGGGCTGGGCGGACGTCCGGGCGACATACGCCTCGCCGGCGAAGTGTCGGAGGTGAGCTTCCACGGATCGGTGGTGCGGGTGCGCGTCGAGGTCGCCGGCGGCAGCATCGCCGTGGACACCTTCAACAACGCCGCGTCCCGGCCTCCGGCGGCCGGCGAACGGGTGGAGATCGCCTTCGCCCCCTCGGACGTGCTGATCCTCGGGGATTGATACGGCCCCAGCCTGAACGCCTCGCGCCTGCTTTAACGATTCAATCCCGACTCTTTTGCTTGGCATATGCGTTGTGCATACGTCGTGCATGGAGTGTGCATCGAAGGATCCGCCGTAAACCTTTGATGCCGAAGTCTTCGGACGGAAACCGCATGAGGCCTGCGCCCCAGGCGCCCGTTCAGTGGCCGACGGTGACGAAGCCCCGGGACGCACGGCCGCCGCCGGGGCGGCTCATGGCCTCGTGGATCATCTCCGTCGCGACCCAGACCGGGGGATACTTGGAGCGGGCGACGTCGAGGACGAGGAAACGGTCGGCCTCGTCGCTGTAGGCAGCCAGCGGCGAGATGTGGCCCTCGCCCTCCTGCCCCAGAGCCGGGCGGTGATAGTTGACCGCGACGTAGCGGCCCTCGGTCGCGAGCGCGTCCCGGGCGAGGCAACGAAAGGCATCGACGTCCCTGTCGCTGACGTAGTGGACGTCGACCGCCACGCCATGCGCGGCGAGCGCATCGCCGAAGACGGCGAGCGGCATCCCCAACCGGGCGACCCGCTTGCGCGCGCGCAGGCGTTCGACCTCGGGGGTAAAGACGTTGCGCTGGTCGAAGGGCCGCAGGCGCCGCGGACCCGTGGCCCTCGCGCCGTGAAGCGCGTTGAGCAGGATCGCCATCGTCGCCGGACCGCAGAACGTCGGACGGATCTGCGGGGCGTAATGCCGCTCCAGCGCCGCGTAGCCGGCCCGCGCCCCGGCGCCGCGCAGGAGCGCCGCGCCCTCGAAGCTGTCGAGCGCGGTCAGGTGCTCGGCGAGCGGCAGCGGCGCCGATCCGAACTTGCGGATCGCGACCACGCCGAGAAAAGCCGACCAGACCGAAGGCAACGCCACACCCGAACTCCCCTGCTCGCCCGCAGGATAGGGTCCACAGGCCCGGCGTCGCAAGCGATGCGGACGTCGACGAGAGTCACGGATGCGTGAGGGCGGCCCCGGCGGCCTCGACCGCCGGCCGGGGCGCCTGAGTGAAGGCCGCGACCACCCCGCGCCGGACCGCCTCCGGCGCGGGACGCCGGTTCGCGCCGGGCAGGAGGATCACGCCCAGGGCGCCGGCCGCTTGTCGAAAAAGGCGGCGAGCCCCGCCTGCGCCTCCTCCGTCTCCCAGACGTCGGCGAGCGCCACGATGGTGGCCTCGATCACCGCGGCGTCGATGCGCGGCCCGAGGCTGCGCGCCAGCCGCTTCGCCGAGGCGGCGGCGCCGGGCGCGACCGAGAGATAGGGCGCGACCTCGGCCTCGACCGCGGCGTCGAGGTTCTCGGGCAGCGCGATCCGGTGGACGAGACCGAGCTCCTTCGCCTCCTCGGCGCCGAAGACGCGGGCGGAAAAGAACACCGTGCGCGCCCTGCCCTCGCCCATCCGCGCCAGCACGTAAGGCGAGATCGTCGCCGGAATGATCCCGAGCCGGGTCTCGGTCAGCCCGAAACGCGCGTCGACCGCGGCGACGACGCAATCGGCCACCGACATCATGCCGATGCCGCCGCCGTAGGCCGCGCCATGAACCCTTGCGATAACCGGCTTCGGCAATGTGTTGACAACGTTTAGCATATCGGCCAGACGCCGCGCCTCGGCCATGCGGCCGGCGCGGTCGGCGTCGAACTGCGCCCGCATCCAGCCGAGATCGCCGCCGGCGCAGAAGGTCCGGCCCGCGCCCGCCAGGACGACGACGCGCACGGCCGGGTCGGCGCCGAGCGCGGCGGCGGCGGCGGCGATCTCGTCGCACATCTCGCCGCTCATGGCGTTGTGTTTCTCCGCCCGGTCGAGGGTGAGCGTCGCCACGCCCCGCCCGTCGACCTCTGCCGCCACCATGCTCATGCCATGCTCCTCAGGCTGCGCGCGAAGGCCGCCGCCTCGGCGAGACGCGCGCCGTCCACGCCGGTCTCGTGCCCGAGATCGGCGAGACGCGCCGCCAGCGCCTCGGTCGCCACGTTGCCGGCCGCCCCCGGCGCGTAGGGGCAGCCGCCGAGCCCGCCGGCGGCGCTGTCGAAGACCCGGAGCCCGAAGCCGATCGCCGTCTCGACGTTGTCGAGCGCGCGCCCGCCGGTGTCATGGAAGTGGCCGGCGAGGCTCTCGGCCGGGACCACCGCGCACACCGCCTCGAGCATCGCCGCCACCGTCTCCGGCGTGCCCCGCCCCACCGTGTCGCCGAGCGAGATCTCGCGGCATCCGAGGGCGAGCAGGCGCGCGGCGACGTCGGCCACCGCCTGCGGCGCGACGGGGCCCTCGTAGGGGCAGTCGGTGACGCAGGAGACATAGCCGCGCAGCGCGATCCCGGCCGCCTGCGCCGCCTCGGCCACGGGGTCGAAGCGGGCAAGGCTCTCGTCGATCGTGGCGTTGATGTTCTTGCGGCTGAACGTCTCGGAGGCCGACCCGAACACCGCGACCTCGTCCGCCCCGGCAGCCAGCGCCGCCTCGAAGCCCTTCATGTTCGGGGTCAGGACGGCGTAGGTCACGCCCTTCCGGCGCGAGATCCCCGCCATCACCTCGGCCGCGTCCGCCATCTGCGGCACCCAGCGCGGACTGACAAAGCTCGTCACCTCGATCTTGCGCAGGCCCGCCGCCGTCAGCAGGTCCACGAGCCGGATCTTCTCGGCCGTGGCGATCGGACGGGTCTCGTTCTGCAACCCGTCACGCGGGCCGACCTCGTAGACGACGATCTCAGTCATGGGGAGCCTCGTAGAACGGGCGCATGTAGATTTCCGGCGGGCCGTCCTCGGCCAGCGCGGCGCGGCAGGCCGGCCGCGCCTCCAGCCGGTCGAGCCAGCGGGCGACGCCGGGGAGTGGGTCGAGCCGCACGAAACGGCGGGCGGTCATGGCGCTGTAGCCGACAGCGACGTCGACGGCGGAAAAGCCCGAGGGCAGCAGCCAGTCGCGCGCCGCCACGGCGCGGTCGACGACCTCCAGCGTCTTTTCGAGCCGCCTCGCCTCCAGCCTCATCACCGTCGGCGAGCGCATGCGGTCCTCCCTCAGCACGATGTGCTGCTGCGTCAGGTTGGCGACATGCTGCCCGATCGTCTCGGCGAAATGCAGCCATTGCAGCCAGTCCGCCCGCTCCGGGTCGCCGGGCGCCCGCCCGAGCGCGGGAGCCCGGGTCTCGCAGAGGTACTCGGTGATGGCGCCCGATTCGAAGAGCACGCGCCCGTCGATCTCCAGCGCGGGAACCCGGCCCGCCGGAGAGAGCGCGAGGTAGTCGGGGCGGCGCGTCGAGCCGTCGAGCATGGAGCGCCGCACGATCTCCGGCGCCTCGCCCATCTCGTGGAGCAGCCACAGGATGCGGAAGGACCGCGCCTGCGGAACATGATGCAGGCGCAGGGTCATTCCTCCGGCTCGAGCAGCACCAGGACGGCGCCGGCCTCGACCTGCGCGCCTTCCGCCGCCGGAGCCTCCCTGATTGCGCCATCGCGCGGGGCGACAAGGCTGTGCTCCATCTTCATGGCCTCGAGCACCACGAGGACGTCGCCCCGCGCCACCCGCTGGCCGGGGCGCGCGGCGAGCCGCTTCACCAGACCGGGCATCGGCGCGCGCAGGTCGTCGCCGCCCGCCTCCTCGGCGGCGACGGAGAGCGGATCGGGGACGCGCGCGACGAACGACTCCGCGCCGTCGAAGATCGTCACGACGCCGGCCGCCGACACGACGCCGAAGCGGCGGTTCTCGCCGTCGATGCGCAGGTCGAGGTCGGCCCCGTCCCAGCGCCGGACCTCCACGTCGCGGCCGTCGAACACGAAGCCGCCCGGGCCGGTCACCGCCAGCGTGTGGGCCGCGTCCTCCTCGCCGATCCGCAGCCGCGCCAGCCGCAGCAGCGGAGCCCAGAGGGTGAAGCCCATGAGCGGGCCGGCGTCGTCGAGAAGCCCGAGGGCGACCAGCGTCGCCGCCGCCCGCGCCGCGAGGTCGGGCTCCGCCGGCACGGTCAGCGCGGCGAGATCGCGCTCGATCAGGCCGGTGTCGACCCGGCCGGCGGCGAAATCCGGCTGCCGGGCCAGACGGGCGAGGAAGCCGAGGTTGGTGACGGAACCGGCCACCCGGGTCGCCTCGAGCCCGCGCGCCAGCCGCTGCAGCGCCGCCGCCCGGTCGGGGCCGTGGACAATCACCTTGGCGATCATCGGGTCGTACCAGGGCGTGATGACGTCGCCCGCCCGCACGCCGGCGTCGGCCCGCACGCTGTTCGGAAACGCCAGATGGGTGAGCCGCCCCGTCGCCGGCAGGAAGCCTCTCGCGGCGTCCTCGGCATAGAGCCGCGCCTCGAAGGCGTGGCCGTGGATGGCAAGCTCGCCCTGGGTCTTCGGCAGCGGCTCGCCGCAGGCGATGCGCAGCTGCCACTCGACCAGATCCTCGCCGGTGATCGCCTCGGTGACGGGATGCTCGACCTGGAGCCGGGTGTTCATCTCCATGAACCAGAACCCGTCGGGCCGCAGCCCGCGCGAGCCGTCGACGATGAACTCGATCGTCCCCGCGCCCGCATAGCCGATCGACTTCGCCGCATCGACCGCCGCCTTGCCCATCGCAGCGCGGGTCTCAGCGGTCATGCCGGGCGCCGGGGCCTCCTCGATCACCTTCTGGTGGCGCCGCTGCAATGAGCAGTCGCGCTCGAACAGGTGCACCGCGGCGCCGTGCCTGTCGCCGAAGACCTGCATCTCGATATGACGCGGCGCGGTCACGTACTTCTCGACGAGCACTGCCGCGTTGCCGAAGGCCGAGCGCGCCTCGCCCCGCGCCGAGGCCAGCGCAGGCCCGAAGTCCGCCGCCCGGTCGACCTTGCGCATCCCCTTGCCGCCGCCTCCGGCGACCGCCTTGATCAGCACCGGGAAGCCTATCCGCTCCGCCTCCGCCGCCAGCAGCCGGTCGTCCTGGTCCGCGCCGTGATAGCCCGGCACCACCGGCACGCCCGCCTTCTCCATCAGCGCCTTGGCCGCGTCCTTGAGCCCCATGGCCCGGATCGCCGCGGCCGAGGGGCCGATGAAGACGAGCCCCGCCGCCTCGACCGCTTCGACGAACTCCGGGTTCTCCGACAGGAAGCCATAGCCCGGATGCACCGCCTGCGCCTGCGTCGCGAGGGCGGCCTCCACGATCACGTCGCCGCGCAGGTAGCTCTCCGCCACCGGAGCGGGGCCGATCCGCACCGCCGTATCCGCCAGCGCCGCGTGCCTGGCCCCCGCGTCGGCGTCGGAATAGACCGCCACCGTCCCGATCCCCAGCCGGCGGCAGGTTGCGATCACCCTGCAAGCTATCTCGCCCCGGTTCGCGATCAGGATGCGATCAAACATACGCCCCTCCCCCGGCTCTTCGGTCCGGACTCTTGTCTCGCGTGCAACGCCCGGGCGCCGACGCCAAGCCGATGTCGCGCGGCCCGCATCACATGCGAAACACGCCGAAGCGCGTCTCCTCTATCGGCGCGTTCAGCGCCGCCTCCAGCGACAGCGCCAGCACCTGGCGCGTGCGCCGCGGATCGACCACGCCGTCGTCCCAGAGCCGGGCGCTGGCATAGAGCGGGTGGCTCTGGCTGGCGAACATCTCCAGCGTCGGGCGCTTGAACTCGGCCTCCTCGTCGAGGCTCCACACGCCGCCGCGCCGCTCGATGCCCTCGCGCCGCACCGTCGCCAGCACGCCGGCCGCCTGCTCGCCGCCCATGACGGAGATGCGCGAATTCGGCCAGGTCCACAGGAACCGCGGCTGATAGGCCCTTCCGGCCATTCCGTAATTCCCTGCCCCGAACGAGCCGCCGACCAGCACCGTCACCTTGGGGACGGAGGTGGTCGCGACCGCCGTCACGAGCTTCGCGCCGTGGCGGGCGATGCCCTCGTTCTCGTAGCGCCGCCCGACCATGAAGCCGGTGATGTTCTGAAGGAAAACCAACGGGATGCCGCGCTGGCTGCACAACTCGACGAAATGCGCGCCCTTGATCGCGCTCTCCGAGAACAGCACGCCGTTGTTGGCGATGATCCCGACCGGGATCCCCATCACGTGCGCAAAGCCGCAGACCAGCGTCGCGCCGAACCGCGCCTTGAACTCGTCGAGCCGCGAGCCGTCGACCACCCGCGCGATCACCTCGCGGATGTCGTAGGGCGTGGACAGCGACGCCGGCACCACCCCGAGGATCTCCTCCGGATCATGGCGCGGCTCCTCGATCGCCTGCCGCAACGGGCCCGCGGGCTTCGTCCGGTTGAGCGCCGCAACCGCGTCGCGCGCCAGCGCCAGCGCGTGGGCGTCGTCCTCGGCGAGATAATCCGCCACCCCCGACAGCCGGGTGTGCACGTCGCCGCCGCCCAGATCCTCGGCGCTGACCTCCTCGCCGGTCGCGGCCTTCACCAGCGGCGGACCGGCGAGGAAGATCGTCCCCTGGCTCCGCACGATGATCGAGACGTCCGCCATCGCCGGGACATAGGCGCCGCCCGCGGTGCACGATCCCATGACCACGGCGATCTGCCCCACCCCCGCGGCGCTCATCCGTGCCTGGTTGTAGAAGATGCGGCCGAAATGGTCGCGATCGGGAAAGACCTCGTCCTGGTTCGGCAGGTTCGCGCCCCCCGAATCCACCAGATAGACGCAGGGCAGCCGGCACTCCGCCGCGATCTCCTGGGCGCGGAGATGCTTCTTGACCGTCATCGGGTAGTAGGTGCCGCCCTTCACGGTCGCGTCGTTGGCGACGACCATGACCTCCTGCCCGCGCACCCGGCCGACGCCGGCGATCACGCCGCCACAGGGCGCGTCGCCGTCGTACATCCCGTACGCGGCGGTGGCGCCGATCTCGAGGAAGGGCGCGCCGGCGTCGAGCAGGTTCGCCACCCGCGCCCGCGGCGGCATCTTGCCGCGCGAGACGTGGCGGGCGAGCGCGTCGCGCCCGCCGCCCTCGGCGGCGGCCTGCGCCGCCTCGGCCACCCCGGTGAGGGCGGCCAGATGCGCCGCCCGGTTGGCGCGGAATCCCTC
>NZ_JAGOID010000079.1 GCF_017995835.1 Amaricoccus sp. | reverse complement strand
CCCTGACCACAGGCTCATCAACAACAGCAGCTCCTTCCTGCCCGTTCATCTGGGGGTCCCTCGGCTGGTCCATCTCGGTCTCCTTTCGGACAAAGCGATGTCCAGGGAAACTGGGGGCAGCTCACACTGGCGAACGGACGCAAACGTACGCGTGGACTTGGCTGCCCGCCGCGAGCGGGGCCGCCGGTTTCACCGGAGGGCTCATGAAACGACTCGCGACCTTTTTTGACCTCCAGAGATTTTATCATGTATATTCAGGTAGTTACCCTATCTATCACGCGTGTTAGCCCGTGTTGCGCGGGGTGGCCTGGTAGACTCGCCGGTATCAGTTGCAGATCATGTTCCCGAGCGCGTCCATCACGCAGCGGCGGGTCGGCGCGACGCCGGGCAGGGGCGGCCGGCGCGGCGGCAGGTCCTCAGCCCCGAGCGTCGTCGCCCCGAGCGGGCTGATGCGGCGGGCCGGCGTCAGTTGCGGCGACGGGCCGAGCGTGGGACGTTCCTGCACGCCGGAGATCCCGCGCCCCTGCCGTGGCGGCTGGACGCGGGCGCGGTTCGTGGGCGCCGCCATGCCGGTGCAGACCTCCGCGCCGAGCGTGTTCCGCCGGCACACCACCTGCGCCTCCGCCGGGGCGAAGGCCAGAGTCCAAGCCAGATAAGCGAGCGCGCCGACCACCTTCACCTCCCCGGATCTCCACGGGGGATTGTAGCGCCGCGACGGCGGGAAGCTACTGCAACGCGCCGATCGGCTTTCCCGCGAGGAGCAGCGCGCGCAATTCGCGGTAGTAGGCGACGTTCTGCTCGATCTCGGCCGGCGGCAGGTCGCCCGCGAGCGTCGCGGCGGCCTCGCGGTCGCGCCCGGCAAGACCGTAGAGCAGCGCCAGGTTGCCGCGCGTCTTCGCGGTCGCCTCGCCGTCGCGGACCAGTTCGCGCAGGATGGCGATCCCCTCGGTCGGCGCGCCGCCGAGGCCGTAGGAGAGGCCGAGGTTGGACAGAAGCGCGAAGTTCGTGGGGTCGAGGGACAGGCCCTCGCGATAGACGGCCTGCGCGTCGGGATGCCGGCTCAGCCGGTCGAGCGCGATGCCCTGCGCGGTGATGACATCGAGGTTGCGCGGCGCATGCCGGCGCGCTTCCTCGAGGCTCTGCAACGCCGCCTGCGGCTTGCCGGCGCCGATCTGCACCCGGGCCAGTTCGACGAGCACGGTGACGTCGCGCGGCCGCCGGTTGCGCGCCTCCAGCAGCGCCTGCTCGGCGCGCGCATACTGGCCGACCCCCGCATAGCTCCGGCCGAGGCCGACCAGGGCGTCGACGGACTTCGGGTTGGCGTCGAAGGCCTGACGGTAGAGCGTCGCCGAGGTGCGGTAATCGCCCGCGGCTGCGGCGCGGTCGGCCAGCCGCAGAGGCGAGCCGGGCGCGTCGCCGCCTCCTCCGACAGGGCCGCCGCCGGCGCAGGCTGCGAGGAGAAGCGCCGCGGCGCAGGGCGCGAACCAGGGCAGGCGGGCCGGGCGTGAGGGCATCGCACTCGCCTATGGGTTGAATCGGTTTTTCGCTATAGCACCGCGACGACGCCGAGTCACATGGAATCGGTCACATCCGGTCGCGTCGACCCGCCCGCGAGTCCGCCAGGCGCGTTTCAGCCGGACGGGCAGCCGCGGATGTCGATGGCCTGCCGCGAATCGATCAGGGTCACGCGCAGGCTGCGGCGGTCGAGCGTCAGGCCGGAGCCGGCGGCCTCCACCGGCGCGGTCGCGCGCACTCGGCGGCCCTCGACGCGGGTCTCGGGCACGCCGATCCACAGGTCCGGGCGCTCGTCGGCCTCGATGACGGCGGTGACGCCCGCCGGGGGCGGAGCGTCGAAATCGACCTCGGCGGTCAGGGTTGCGCCGGCCGCGTCGGTCCCGAGACGGCAGCGCGCGCGGGTCACGCCGGCGGCCGCGGCCGCGACGGGCCGGTCGGCCAGCGCCCGCTCTATCTCCGCCGTCTTCGCCGTCCGCCCAACCGGCGCGGTCGGGTCGAGCCGCACCGCGAGCCGCGCGGAGGCCGGCGCGCAGATGTCGTTGCAGAGGCCGAACTGCACGTCGACCCGCGCCTCCACCGGCGCATCCGGGCGCTCGGGCGTCAGCACGACCGGCAGCACGAGGCGGTTCTCGTAGCCGATCATCGTCTCGCCGAAGCTCTCGAACACGATCGGCCGCGGCCATTCGTAGGCGACCGCGGCCAGGTTCCGCGAGCCCGACCAGTCGAACTGCGGCGGCATCCCGCTCGCGCCCGGCACGCGCCAGTAGGTGTGCCAGCCGGGCGCGAGCCGCAGCTCCACCGCCGCCACATAGGTTCCGTCGGCCGCACGCCAGCCGGGAAGCAACTCGATGCCCTCCACCGCGGGCGGCAGGGCCGCGTGTTGCGCGCTGGCCGGCTGGCCGAGAGCCGCCGCGAGAAGGGTCGCGGCGAGGAGGCTGGATGTCGGAAGGGCGGGCATGAGGCGACTTGACTGGACGGGGCGAGGCGCACCATTGCGCAGCCGGGCCGGAATGGACAGTCACAATTCGGCGAAGTGTCCGTCCCGGCGGAGCCTTCCCGGTCCGTATCTGCCGAGCCGCGCTTGCAATCGGGTCGGACCGGCATATGACTCGGAACATGACCGAGCGCGATCCGGGTTTTCTCGACGGACAGGTTCTGATCGCCATGCCCGGCATGGGCGACCTGCGTTTCTCGCACGCGGTCATCTTCGTGTGCGCCCATTCGTCCGAGGGGGCGATGGGCCTGATCGTCAACAAGCCTGCGCCGGATCTGCGGTTCCAGGACCTGCTGAAACAGCTGAAGATCCCGGTGGGCGAGGGCGTGCAGGACGCGCAGGTGCATTTCGGCGGCCCGGTCGAGCATGGCCGCGGCTTCGTCCTGCACACCTCGGACTACGCGGTGGCGGGGTCGAGCCTGCGGATCAACGACGACTTCGCCATGACCGCGACCGTCGACATCCTCCAGGACATGGCCCGCGGCGCCGGTCCCGCGCACACCATCCTCGCGCTCGGCTATTCCGGCTGGGGTCCGGGCCAGCTCGAAGGCGAACTCCAGGCGAACGGCTGGCTGACCGCGCCGGCGGACGTGGAACTGGTCTTCGGGCTCCGCGACGGCGAGAAATGGGAAGCCGCGCTGCGGCGGCTCTCCATCGACCCGTGGCTCCTGTCCTCGGAGGGCGGCCGGGCATGAGGCGGCGCGCGTGACCCGCGCCTTCGTCAACGCCCATTGCGCGCGGCTGCCGGGCGCCGAGGTCTCCGATCCCTGGGGCGGCGGGCACGACGCCTGGAAGGTCGGCGGCAAGCTCTTCGCGCTGGTCGGTTCGATGGAGCTCGGCGTCAGCGTCAAGACCGCGGACCCCGAGACGGCGGCGCTCCTGATCGAGCTCGGCCAGGCCGAGCGCGCGCCCTACCTGCACGCCAGCTGGGTGCGGGTGCCGTGGGGCCTCGCCTCCGACGAGGATCTGGCCCGCCGGCTCGACATCTCCTACGACCTGATCCGGGCGCGCCTGCCGAAACGCACGCAGGCCGCCTTGCCGCCACGGAGCGCGGCGGCCGGATCCGAAGCGGAGGGTTGACGCGACGCGGACAGGGGCGGACCCTGCGGCCAGAACATAGTCGGGAGGTCAGCCGATGCGGCGCCGGAACGAACTCCTGCCGGGATTGAAGGCGCTGCGGCTGGCGGTGGCCCTCGGGCTCTCGCTGCTCGGGGCAGGGTCGGCGCTGGCGCAGCCGGCGGGCCTGCCGGAGCGGCGGGTGATCGCCGAGACCGGGGTCGACTTCTACGGCGGCGACCTGCGCTCGATCTACGCGACGACGCTGCCGCTCTGCCTCGACGCCTGCCTCGCCGAGCCGACCTGCAAGGCGCTGACCTTCAACCTCAACGCCTCGGCCTGCTTCCTCAAGGATGCGGTCGGCGAGCGCCAGCCCTTCGGCGCCGCGGTGTCGGCGCAGCTTCTGGCGCAACCCGCCGGGCTCGCGGCGGAGGCCACGGCGCGCGCGGCGGAGCTCGCGTTCCTGCCGGCGCCGCGCCTCGAGCGCGCGCGTGCGCTGGCGCTCGGCGTGGGCATGCCGCGGACGGGCGACGCCGCGGCGCTCGAGGCGCCGGTCGCGGGCGAGCTCGCGCCGCTCAGGGCGGCCGTCAACGCCGACGACAGCGCCGCCGCCTGGCTTGCGCTCGCCTCCTTCGGCGTGGCGCGGGACGTCGAGGACTACGGGCTGCGGCAGGCGCTGCTGGCCGAGGCGGCGGGGGCGGCGGTCAACGCCTTCCTGCGCGCGCCCGACGACGCGACGGCGGCGCAGGCGGCCCGCGTGCTGGCCGCGGCGCTGGAGGCGCAAGGCGAGGGGCGGCGATCGCTCGACGCGCTGCGGCTCGCCGCGCGGCTCGCGCCGGGACCGCAGATCGACGCCGCCGTCGCCCGGGCCGAGGGGCTCTACGGCTTCCGCGTCGTCGACCGCCAGGTCGAGGCGGAGCCGGCGGACCCGCGGGTCTGCGTCGAGTTCTCCGAGGAGCTCGATCCGCGCGGCGTGGACTACGCCGACTACGTTCAGGTGTCCGACCTCGCCGCCGCGCCGGCGGTCGAGGTGGAGGGGTCGCGGCTCTGCCTCGGCGGCCTGACGCACGGGGCGAACTACGCGCTGACGCTGCGCGCCGGGCTGCCTTCGGCCGGGGGCGAGGTTCTGCGCGCGCCGGTGCGACAGGATTTCTACGTGCGCGACCGCACCCCCGCCGCGCGCTTCCTCGGCCGCGCCTACGTGCTGCCGCGGGCGGCGGACGCGGCGATCCCGATCAACACGGTGAACCTCGACAGCGTCGAGCTGAAGCTCTTCCGCGTCGGCGCGCGCAACCTGCGTTCGGTGATCCGCAGCGGCGACTTCGGCGGCGCGCTGACCGCCTTCGAGGAGGACCGGCTCGGCGGCGAGACCGGCGTCGAGGTCTGGGAGGGCGCGGGCGAGGTCGGGGGCGATCTCAACCGCGACGTGGTTACGGCGCTGCCCTTCGGCGAGGTGGTCGCCGGGCTGGAGCCGGGGCTCTACGCGCTGACCGCCCGCGTCCCGGGCGCGACGCGCGAGGACTGGGAGACGCTGGCGACGCAGTGGTTCGTGCTGACCGACCTCGGCATCGCGACCTTCGCGGGCGAGGACGGGTTGCACGTCTTCGCCCGCTCGCTCGGCTCGGCCGCGCCGCTCGCAGGCGTCGCCGCGACGCTCGTGGCCCGCAACAACGAGGTGCTGGGAACTGCGGTCACCGACGCCGCCGGACAGGCGCTGTTCGAGCCGGGCCTGCTGCGCGGACGCGGCGGGCAAGAGGCGGCGCTGGTCACGCTGGAGGCGGGGGACGACTTCGCCTTCCTCGATCTCGGCGCCCCGGGGCTCGACCTCTCCGACCGCGGCGTCGACGGACGCCCGGCGCCGGGGCCGGTGGACGTGTTCATGAGCTCCGAGCGCGGCGCCTACCGCGCGGGCGAGACGGTCCATGCGACCATCCTCGCCCGCGACGCGGCCGGGCGGGCGATCGAGGGCCTGACGCTGACCGCGATCGTGACGCGGCCCGACGGGGTGGAGCACATGCGCGCCGTCCTGCCGGACGAGGGCGCGGGCGGCCGGGCCTTCGCGATGCGGCTCGACCCCGCCGCGCAGCGCGGCGGCTGGCGGCTCGCGGTCCATGCCGATCCGGAAGCGCCGCCGCTCGCCTCGACGGGGTTCCTCGTCGAGGACTTCGTGCCGGAGCGGCTGGCGCTGGAACTGACCGCGCCGGAGGGACCGGTCGATCCGGCCGCCGGCCTCACGATCACGGCCCAGGTCGACTACCTCTTCGGCGCGCCTGGCGCGGGGCTGCCGGTCGAGGGCGAGGCCTATGTCAACCTCGGGCGCGAGCTCGCCGCCTATCCCGGCTTCCGCTTCGGCCTCGAGGACGAACCCTTCCGCTCCGGCTATGCGTCGTTGCCGCCGGGGATCGAGACCGACGCCTCCGGGCTCGCGGAGGTGACGCTGCCGGTCCCGGAGACCTGGCCGACCAGCCGGCCGCTGGAGCTTTCCGCGACGATCCGGGCGCGCGAGGGGGCCGGGCGGCCGATCGAGCGTAGCCTGACCCGGCCGGTGCGGGCGGCGGGGCCGCTCCTCGGGATCCGGCCGCTCTTCGACGGCGCGGTGGACGAGGGCGGCACGGCCGGCTTCGAGGCGGTGGCGGTGGGGCCGGACCTCGGCCGCGTCGGCCTCGGGCCGGTCGAATGGACGCTGTCGCGCGTCGACGTGAGCTTCCAGTGGTACGAGGTCGACGGGAACTGGAACTACGAGACGGTGACCCGGCGCGCCCGCGTGGCGAACGGCGTGGTCGATCTCGGCGCCGATGCGCCGGCGCGTCTCGACCTGCCGATCGACTGGGGCCGCTACGAGCTGCGGCTGGCGGCGCAGGGCGCCCCGGTGGCGGCGAGCCTCGGCTTTGACGCCGGCTGGGGCGCGGGGGCCGGCGCGGAGACGCCGGACTTCGTGACGCTGAGCCTCGACCGCGAGGACTACGCGCCCGGCGACATGGCCCGGGTGCAGATCGAGGCGCGCAACGGCGGCCGGATGCTCGTCGCGGTGATGAGCGGCGGGCTGGTCGAGATGCGCGAGGTCGAGGTTGCGGCGGCGGGGCCGGTCGTGGTCGACCTGCCGGTGACCGAGGCCTGGGGCGCGGGCGCCTATGTCGTCGCGACGCTGATCCGTCCGATGGACGTGGCGGCGCGGCGCAATCCGGCGCGCGCCGTCGGCGTCGCCTGGGCGGCGGTCGACCCCGGGCCGCGCCGGCTCGCTGCGGCCTTCGACGTGCCCGACGAGGCGACGCCACGAACCGACATGCCGGTGTCGCTGCGCGTCGAGGGGCTCGCGCCGGGCGCGCAGGCCTATGCGACGATCGCGGCGGTCGACGTCGGCATCCTGAACCTGACCGGCTTCCGCTCGCCCGATCCCGTCGGCTGGTACTTCGGCCAGCGCCGGCTGGGGGTGGAGATCCGCGACGTCTACGGGCGGCTGATCGACGGGATGCAAGGCGTCGCCGGGCAATTGCGCTCGGGCGGCGACGGCGGCGGCAGCCTGCAAGGCCCCCCGCCGACCGAGGAGCTGCTGGCGACGTTCTCCGGCGTGCTGGTCGCCGACGCCTCGGGCGTGGCGCGAACTTCGGTGCCGCTGCCCGACTTCAACGGCACGGTGCGGCTGATGGCGGTGGTCTGGACCGTCGAGGGCGTCGGCCAGGCGGAAAAGGACGTGCTGGTGCGCGACCCGGTGGTGGCGCAGGCCTCGATGCCGCGCTTCCTCGCGCCGGGCGACGTGTCGCGGCTGCGCCTCGACCTCGCCCATGCCTTCGGGCCGGCGGGCCCGGTGACGGTCCGGGTGAGCGCGTCGGACCCGGCGTTGCTGCCGGCCGGCGGCGCGAGCTTTGCGGGCGACCTCGCCGAGGGCGGACGGCTCGTCTTCGACGCGCCCCTGACCGCGGGGCTGCCGGGCGACGACCGGATCGCGATCGAGACGGTCGCGCCGGGCGGCGAGCGGCTGGCGCAGGACCTGACCCTGCCGATCCGCGCCAACGACCCCGAGATCGCGCGGCAGAGCCGCATCGCGCTCGCGCCCGGCGAGACGCTGACGCTCGACGCGGCGGTGTTCGACGGGCTCGCGCCCGGAACCGCCCGCGCCACCATCGCCGCCGGCCCGCTGGCGGAGTTTGACGTGCCCGGCCTGCTGACGGCGCTCGAGGCCTATCCCTGGGGCTGCACCGAGCAGGTGATCTCGCGCGCGACGCCGCTCCTGTTCTTCGCCGAGACGGCGCGGGCGCTCGGGCTCGCGTCGGGCCGCGAGGCCGATGCGCGCATCGCCGAGGCGATCGGGCGCGTGCTCGGCAACCAGACCGGGGCGGGCGGCTTCGGGCTCTGGGGACCGGAGCCGGGGGATTCCTGGCTCGACGCCTATGCGACCGACTTCCTGTCGCGCGCGCGCGCGCTCGGCCATACGGTGCCCGACCGGGCCTTCGCGGCGGCGCTCGCCAATCTCGGCAACATCGTCAACGCCTATGGCGACTTCGAGAAGGGCGGCGAGGATCTCGCCTACGCGCTGATGGTGCTGGCCCGCGAGGGCCGGGCCTCGATCGGCGACCTGCGCTACTACGCCGACGCGCGCGCCGGGGCCTTCGCCACGCCGCTCGCCCAGGCGCAGCTCGGGCTGGCGCTCGCCCAGTACGGCGACCAGCCGCGGGCGGACACGATGTTCCGCCTCGCCGCGGCGGGGGCGCTCGCCGGCGAGCCAGAGCAGCTCTGGCGCGCCGACTACGGCAGCGGCCTGCGCGACGCGGCCGGCGTCCTCGCGCTCGCCGCCGAGGCGGGAAGCCAGGCGGTAGACGCGGCGGCGCTCGCGGCGGTGGTGACCGCGCCGGGGCCGGACCGCTCGCCGCAGGAGGCGGTATGGTCGCTTCTCGCCGCGCATTCGCTCTTCGAGGCGGCGGCGGGCGAGGGGACGCTGAGCTTCAACGACGTCGCCGTCGAGGGGCCGGCGGCGCGGGTGCTGGAGGCCGACGTGCTCGGCGCCGAGCCGCTGCGCGTGACCAATGCCGGCGACACGGAAACGCTCGTGGTGCTGACCGCCTTCGGCGTGCCGACCCAGCCGGAGCCCGCCGGCGGCAACGGCTACCGCATGTCGCGCGAGTACTTCACCCTCGACGGCGCGCCGGCGGATCTCGCCGCCGTCGCGCTGAACGACCGGCTGGTCGCGGTGGTGACGGTGACGCCGGAGCGCGACCTCGAGGCGCGGCTGATCGTCGACGATCCGCTGCCCGCGGGGTTCGAGATCGAGAACCCGAACCTCCTCGTCTCCGGCGACCCGGGACGGCTCGGCTGGCTCGCCGCGGACGACGTGGCCCGGCACACCGAGTTCCGCACCGACCGCTTCGTGGCGGCGGTGGACTGGCGGGGGACCGAGCCGTTCCGGCTCGCCTACATGGTCCGCGCCGCCTCGCCGGGGTCGTTCCACCACCCGGCGGCCAGCGTCGAGGACATGTACCGGCCGGCCTACCGGGCGCGCACCGCGGCCGGGCGGGTCGAGGTCGCGGACCAGCGGCCGTGAGGCGGCGGGCGGCCCTTGCGGTCGCCGCCGCCGCCCTGTTCGCGGTCACGGGCCTCGTTGCGGCCGACCGCTGGATCGCGGCGACCGCGATCCCGCCGCTGGCGCGAGAGGCGTCGATGATCGCGCTCGACCGCGAGGGGCGGCTCGTCGCGGCGCACACCGTCGACGACGGGCGCTGGCGGCTGCCGGCGCCCCCGGCCGAGGTCGACCCCGGGTACATCGCCATGCTGGTGGCGCTGGAGGACCGGCGGTTCCGCAGCCACCCGGGCGTCGATCCGCTGGCGCTGGCGCGGGCGGCGGTGCAGGCGGTCCATGCCGGCCGGATCGTCTCGGGCGGGTCCACCCTCACCATGCAGGTCGCCCGGCTGGTCGAGGAGGGGCCGACCGGCGACTGGCGCGGCAAGATCCGGCAGATGCGCCTGGCGCTGGCGCTGGAGCGGCGGCTGTCCAAGGACCAGATCCTCGGCCTCTACCTGGCGCTCGCGCCGTTCGGCGGCAATCTCGAAGGGGTTCGGGCGGCGAGCCTTGCGTATTTCGGGCGTGAGCCGGGGCGGCTGACCCCGGCCGAGGCGGCGCTGCTCGTGGCGCTGCCGCAGGCGCCGGAAGCGCGGCGTCCCGACCGGCGCCCGGAGGCGGCGCGCGCCGCCCGTGACCGGGCGCTGGCGCGCGCCGCGCGGGCGGGCGTGCTCGACCCGGCCGAGGCGCAAGCCGCGCGGCGCGAGGCGGTCCCGACGGCGCGCCGGCCGTTCCCGGCGCTGGCCCCGCATCTCGTCGACCGGCTCGCGGCGGCGGACCCGGCCGCGCGGGTGCTGCGCCTGACGCTGGACGCGCCGTTGCAGGCGCGGCTGGAGGCGCTGGCGCGCGCCCGAGCGCGCGAGCTCGGGCCGGCGCTCTCGGCGGCGATCATCGTCGCCGACTGGCGGACCGGCGAGGTGCTGGCGCGGGTCGGCGCGGCCGACCGGCTCGACGCCAGCCGCCGCGGCTTCGTCGACATGAGCCGGGCGGTGCGCAGCCCGGGCTCGACGCTGAAGCCGCTGATCTACGGGCTCGCCTTCGAGGCGGGGCTCGCCCATCCCGAGACGGTGATCGAGGACCGGCCGATGCGGTTCGGGACCTATGCGCCGCAGAATCTCGACCGGCAATGGTGCGGCGCGATGACGCTGCGCACGGCCTTGCAGCGGTCGCGCAACCTGCCGGCGGTGGCGCTGCTCGACGCGGTGGGACCGGCGCAGCTGATGGCGCGGCTGAAGCGCGCAGGCGCGCGGCCGGAACTGCCGGCGGGCGGCGCCGCGGGGCTGCCGGTGGCGCTGGGGGGCGTGGGCGTGACGCTGGAGGATCTGGTTGCGGTCTACGCCGCGATCGCCCGCGGCGGCGAGTCGGTGGCGCTGCGCGAGGTTGCGGGCGGCCCGGGCGCGGAGCCGGGCGCGCGGGTGCTGTCCGCGGGCGCGGCATGGCAGGTGGGCGACGTGCTGGCGGGAACGCCGCCGCCGCCCGACGCGCCGCCGGGGCGCATCGCCTTCAAGACCGGCACCAGCTACGGGCATCGCGACGCCTGGGCCATCGGCTTCGACGGACGCCTCGTGATCGGCGTCTGGTTCGGACGGCCCGACGGCGCGGCCGCCCCGGGGGTGCTCGGGCTCGAGACGGCGGCCCCCACGCTCTTCGCCGCCTTCGCCCGGCTTGAGGCCGCGCCGGCGCCGCTCGGGCCGCCGCCGCCGGGCGTGCTGACCGTGGCCCGCGCCGAACTGCCGCCGCCGCTGCGGCGCTTCCGCCCGCGCGGCGCGACGGCGGAGGGCGGCCCGCGTATCGCCTATCCGCCGGCGGGGGCGCGGGTCGACCTCGGCCTCGCCGCCGGCGACCCCGCGCCGCTGGCGCTGCGGGTCGAGGACGGGGCCCCGCCGTTCCGCTGGCTGGTCGATGGCACGCCGCTCGCCGTCACGGAGGACGGAAGGCGGGCGGAGTGGCTGCCGCGCGGCGCGGGCTTCGTCGATCTCGCGGTGATCGACGCGACCGGCGCGGCGGCGCGGGCGCAGGTCTGGCTGCAATGATGTCGCAAACGGACGCGCGCGCCCGCGGCGGCCGGCGCAGGCAGGGCGCATGACCGAACGCAAGCCCCGCCGCGCCGGCGGCCACGCGCGCCAGGGCGCGCGCCCGGCCCACGCCATCGTGCAGACGCCCTGGCGGCTGCCGCTCAACACCGACCGGCCGACCGAGCCCCTGACCGAGGAAGGGGTGGCCGCGATCCACGACACCTCGATGCGGGTGCTCGAGGAGATCGGCGTCGAGTTCCTCAACCCCGAGGCCTGCGATCACCTGCGCCGCGCCGGCTGCATCGTCGAGGGCGACAACGTGCGCATGGACCGGGCCTTCGTCATGGAGCGGCTCGCCGGGGCGCCGCGGGCCTTCGACATCACGCCGCGCAACCCGGAACGGCGGGTGCGGATGGGCGACCGGCGCATGGCCTTCGTCAACGTCTCCTCGCCGCCGAACTGCATGGACATGGACCGCGGCCGCCGGGTCGGCGACATCGAGGCTTTCCGCGACCTCATGAAGCTGACGCAGTACTTCAACTGCATCCACGCCGCCGGCGGCTATCCGGTGGAGCCGGTGGACATCCACGCCAGCGTGCGCCACCTCGACTGCCTCTACGAGAAGCTGACGCTGACCGACAAGGTGGTGCACGCCTACTCGCTCGGGCCGGAGCGCGTCGAGGATGCGCTGGAGATGGCCCGCATCGCCTCGGGCCTCGACGCCGAGGCGTTCTTCGCCGAGCCGCGGCTCTTCACCAACATCAACTCGTCGAGCCCGCTCAAGCACGACTGGCCGATGCTCGACGGGGCGATGCGCTTCGCCCGGCGCGGCCAGCCGGTGGTGGTGACGCCGTTCACGCTCGCCGGGGCGATGGCGCCGGTGACCATGGCCGGCGCGGTGGCGCAGTCGGTGGCCGAGGCGCTGGCGGCGATCGTGCTCCTGCAACTCGTGCGGCCGGGGACGCCCTGCGTGATGGGAACCTTCACCTCGAACGTCGACATGCGCTCGGGGGCGCCGGCCTTCGGCACGCCGGAATACATGCGCGCCACCCAGATGACCGGACAGATGGCGCGCTTCTACGGCCTGCCGCTGCGCGCCTCGAACGCCTGCGCCTCGAACGCGCCGGACGGTCAGGCGATGTGGGAAAGCATGAACTCGCTCTGGGCGGCGGTGCAGGCCGGGGCGAACCTCGTCTACCACGCCGCCGGCTGGCTCCAGGGCGGGCTGATCGCCTCCTACGAGAAGTTCGTGATGGACTGCGAGACGCTCCAGCAGATCCAGCGCTACTTCGAGCCGGACCTCGTCGACGTCTCGCCCGACGCGCTCGCCTTCGACGCCATGGCCGAGGTCGGACCGACCGGGCATTTCTTCGGCGCGGCCCATACCCAGAGCCGCTACGCCACGGCGTTCTATGCGCCCTTCCTCAGCGACTGGCGCAACTACGAAGCCTGGTCGGACGCGGGCGGCCCTTGGACCGAGGAGCGCGCCAACCGCACCTGGAAGGCGATCCTCGCCGACTACGAACCCCCACCGATGGACGAAGGGGTGCGCGACGAACTCGCGGACTTCGTGGCCCGGCGCAAGCGCGAGGGCGGCGCGCCGACGGACTACTGATCCCGGATCAGGCCGCCGCCCGCCCCTCGGCCTCGGCCAGCTCCACGATGTCGAGCATGATCCGGTTCAGGTCGAAGTCCTTCGGCGTATAGACCCGCGCCACCCCGTAGCCGCGGAGTTGCTCGGCGTCCGCGTCCGGGATGATCCCGCCGACCACGACCGGCACGTCGTCGAGCCCCGCGCCCCGCAGCCGGTCCATCACCTCGCGCACCAGCGGCAGGTGCGAGCCGGACAGGATCGACAGCCCCACGACATGGGCCGATTCCTCCAGCGCCGCGTTGACGATCTGCGCCGGGGTCAGGCGGATGCCCTCGTAGACCACCTCCATGCCGACGTCGCGCGCCCGGACCGCGATCTGCTCGGCGCCGTTGGAATGGCCGTCGAGCCCCGGCTTGCCGACGAGGAACTTGATCCGCCGCCCCAGCCGCCCGCTCGCCGTCTCGACCGCCGCGCGAACCTCCTCGATCCGCCCGGTCGGCGCCGCCGCCGCCTTGCCGACGCCGGTCGGCGCGCGATACTCGCCAAAGACCTCGCGCATCGCCGCGCCCCACTCGCCGGTTGTGACCCCCGCCTTCGCCGCCGCGATCGACGGCCCCATGATGTTCTCGCCCGTGCGCGCCGCCGCCTTCAGCGCCGCCAGCGCCGCCTCGACCGCCGCCGCGTCGCGGCCCTCGCGCCAGGCCTGGAGCCGGGCGACCTGCTCCGCCTCCACGCCGGGATCGACCACCATGATCCCGCCATCCCCGCCGACCAGCGGGCTCGCCTCGCCCTCGACGAAGCGGTTGACGCCGACGACCACGGTCTCGCCCGCCTCGATCCGGCCGAGCCGGGCGGTGTTGGCCTGCACCAGTTCCGCCTTCATGTAGTCGATCGCCGCGACCGCGCCCCCCATCTCGTCGATCTTCGCCAGTTCGGCGCGCGCGCCCGCCTTCAGCGCCTCGACCTTGGCGTCCACCGCCGGATTGCCGTCGAAGAGGTCGCCGAACTCGAGAAGGTCGGTCTCAAAGGCCATGATCTGCTGCATCCTGAGCGACCACTGCTGGTCCCACGACCGCGGCAGCCCCAGCGCCTCGTTCCACGCAGGCAACTGCACCGCCCGGGCCCGGGCCTTCTTCGACAGCACCACCGCCAGCATCTCGATCAGGATGCGGTAGACGTTGTTCTCCGGCTGCTGCTCGGTCAGCCCCAGCGAGTTCACCTGCACGCCATAGCGGAAGCGCCGCAGCTTCGGATCGGCGACGCCATACCGCTTCTCGGCAAGCTCGTCCCACAGGTCGACGAAGGCGCGCATCTTGCACATCTCGGTGACAAACCGGATGCCGGCGTTCACGAAGAACGAGATGCGGCTGACCACCTCGGCGAAGTCCTCCGCCGCCACCTGTCCCTTCACCTGGTCGAGCACCGCGCAGGCGGTGGCCAGCGCGAAGGCCAGTTCCTGCTCCGGCGTCGCGCCCGCCTCCTGCAAATGGTAGGAACAGACGTTCATCGGGTTCCACTTCGGAACCGCGCGAAAGGTGTATTCCGCCACGTCGGCGATCAGCTTCAGCGACGGCGCCGGCGGAAACACGTAGGTTCCGCGCGACAGGTACTCCTTGATGATGTCGTTCTGCACCGTGCCCTGGAGCCTGGCGACATCCGCCCCCTGCTCCTCGGCGACCGCGACATAGAGCGCGAGCAGCCAGGCGGCGGTGGCGTTGATCGTCATCGAGGTGTTCATCGCCTCGAGCGGGATCTGGTCGAACAACGCCCGCATGTCGCCGAGATGGCTGACCGGCACGCCGACCTTGCCGACCTCGCCGCGCGCCAGCACGTGATCGCTGTCATAGCCCGTCTGCGTCGGCAGATCGAAGGCGACCGAAAGCCCGGTCTGGCCCTTCGCGAGGTTGGCGCGATAGAGCGCATTGGACTTCGTCGCCGTCGAATGGCCGGCATAGGTGCGGAACAGCCAGGGCTTGTCGCGCGTCGCCTCGGTCATCTCGCCTCTCCCGATCCGAATCAACCGCATCATGCTGCATTGCACACCGCCACGCCAGCATCGCCACGCAATTTAGTTTCGCGTCCCCGCAGCCGGCAGACCCGCATCGGCGTGCCCGTGCGAATTTCATTCGGCGACGCCCGGCCGCGGGTGTATCATGGACGGTCAGCGTTGGGCCATAGGGGGACGTGAGCTGCCCCCAGTTTCCTTGGACATCGCTTTGTCCGAAAGGAGACCGAGATGGACCAGCCGAGGGACCCCCAGATGAACGGGCAGGAAGGAGCTGCTGTTGTTGATGAGCCTGTGGTCAGGGTGG
>NZ_JAGOID010000170.1 GCF_017995835.1 Amaricoccus sp. | reverse complement strand
AGGCTGGCGCCGAAGTCGAGCCCGTCCTTGAGCGGAATCTCGATGTCGAAAGGACCCTGGAACTGCGACCCGCCTTCGGTCCAGATCCAGAACGCCTCGCCGGTGCGCAGGAGATCGCCGGGGGCGATCGGATTCCAGGTGCCGTCCGGTGACAGCCGGAAAGCAGCCCGGCCGGCATGGGCGCTCGAGCCGCGGAAGAAAGTCTGCAGCGAAGGCGCCGCGCCGGTCGGATCGACCGGCGCCCCGACCAGGTTGTAGGACGAGGGCAGCCAGCGCGGCGCCCGCAGCGACGGCCGACCGGTGACCGTCCAGGTCGCCGGGGAGGTGACGCGGATCAGATAGGGGCGGTAGGCCTTCACTGCCTGCAGGTTGTTGACGAACGACTCCGGGCGCTCCGGCGGAAAGTAGCCGAGGAAGTCGGTCATCTGCAGCCGCTCCTCGCTCGGGTCCTGGACGAACTCGACGCTCGACCGCGGATTCCAGGTCCAGACGCTGCTGAGCGGCAGGCCGCTGAACACCGTCTCGGAGTCGTCGGGTTCGGGCTGTACCTCGAGCCAGACTGCGTTCCACCCGGTCACCAGACTGAACTGCTGGGTGCAGAAGCCGCCCGAGCAGCTCTCGTTGTAGCCGTGGGCGGGGACTGTCGTCGCGCCGAGCAGGCTCGCGAACAGCAGGAAGAGTGGACGGCGGGGCACGTGCATTCGACTCACCTCTCTCCGGGCAAGGGCGGAGGACGGACGGCTGCGGGCTCGAGCTTCTCGAACAGCGCTTCATCGACGGCAACGGGAAAACTCGCGGTCAGCGCCGCGATCTGGGCGGCGCGCAGCGCCTGGTACTTCTCGCGCTGGAGCTCGCCGCGCAAGGCTTCGCCGACGCTCGCCAACGGCCGCAGGCGGCTCTCCTCCCGCGCCACCAGGCGCACGAGGTAGAAGGCATCGGTGGTTTCGACGAGCGGCGACAGGGCGCCGGGGGATTCGAGGGCGAAGATCGCGGCGGTGACTTCCGGTGGCCAGCGATTCGCCTCGCCAGCGATGAGCCAACCGATATCGCCACCCTGGTACCGGCTCGCGCGCTCCTCGGAGTAGGTCACCGCGAGCGCTCCGAAGTCCGGCGGCGTGGGCGGCAGCCTGCGCGCTTCGTCGAGCGCCTTCTCAGCGCGTCTCTGCGCCGCCTTGCGGTCGCTGCCCTTCGCGGCGGCGATCGAGATCAGCGCCGCGCGGGAGCGCGCCGGCAGCCGGTAGCTCTCCTGCCGCGCGGCATAGGCGGCGGCGATCTCCTCGTCGGTGACCACGAGATCGGCAGGGTGTTCCTCGATCCACTTCTCGTCGAGGCGGCGCACCAGCGCCTTCTCGAACGAGGCGACGAGCTCCGGATCGCGATCGAGACCGGCGGCACGGGCCGCCGCGACGCGCAGGCGGAAGCCGATCATCTCGTCGAGCAGCTGCCGCCGCTGGTGCTCCACCGAGGCGGAAGCCCTGGCACTGCGCGCCACGCGCGTCCACTCGCGTTCGAAGTCGTCAACCGTGAGGAGCACTTCGCCGACGCGCGCCAGCACAGACTGGGCTTCATCCGGAGTCGCGGGCGGCAGCGCGGATGCGTCAGCAACGAGCAGAAAGCAGACAACGGCAAGGCCAAGCACCACAGACATCCCCCCCGGGAAGTGCGCGCTTCGAGCGCCAACCGCAACCTGCAAGATTTCAGGAAAGCCTTGGAAGAACGCTAGACCATTGGCCGCCTCCTGTCCATGGCCCGCCGTGGACGGCTCAGGGACAGGGCGACGGGCGACCGGCCGGAGTCGGCGCCGCTCAGGCCGAGTCGCGCTCGATGAGCTCGACGGCGCTCTCGATCTCGAGCGCGAAGCGGCCGCGGCGTACCGGCACCATGCGCACCCAGGGGCACTTCTCGGCCAGGCGCTTGCGGAGCAGGATCAGCCGGCTCTCGAGGTTGTCCTTGTAGCCGGGCAGACCGAGAGAGGGATCCATGCGCAGCTCGCGGTTGGAGAACTCGGTGCGCCCCTCGCGCTGATGCTGGTTCAAGATCTTCCAGAAGATCTTCGCCGGCACGTTGCGCACCAGGTACTCGTCGCCCAGGAAGATCGTTTCGTCGTTGCGGAAATAGACGAAGCGCAACTTGCGATCGCACTCCGCCGGCGCTTCGAGCGCTGGGCGCGCCGGCACCGCCGGCGCTGCCTCTTCCTCGTCCTCCTGCATGCGGTCGATGCCCATGGCGATCTGGTTGGCGACGATCTGCAGGAACGCTTCGTCCCACTCGTCGAAGGCCAGCGGATCGCGGCTCTCGAAACCGAGCACGCCCACCAGCCGGTCGCCGGCAAGCAGAGGCAGGGCGAGCTGGGCGCGGGCGTCGGGCAGGCCGGGCAACGGAATCTCGGGCGCCAGGTCGCGCCTGCCCTCGCGGTCGGCGAAGCGCTCGCGGATCGTGCGTCCGTAGCGGATCTCCGTGCCGACGCCGGCCACCCGGATCATCCGGCGCTCGGCCGCGGCGATCCCCATGACGCCGTCGCCAATGGCGATCTCGCCGCCCACCCCTTCGGCTCCGTAGCCGCGACTGGCGATCGCCACCAGGCGGCACTCGCGATCGTCGGGGACGAGGACCATCGAATGGCCGAAGGTGAAGAGCTCGTCGAGCCCCGCGAGCGTCGTCGCCAACAGCTCTTCGAGATCGTGCGCGCGGGCGATCCTGCCCGAAATCGCCTGCAGGCCGCGCAGCTCAGAAAGCTGGTCCGGGGGCGGATGGCTCGGGCTCTCGGGATCCCAGTCAGCCGGCTCGGCCGGCGGCGAGGCGAGCGGATCGACGAACTCCGCCACCCGGCGCAGCGACAGGACTTCGTAGACGTCGGCCGAGAGCAGCCGGAAGATCCCCTTCATGCCGGAGTGCGAGGCGATCACCTGGATGCGCGCCGCCATGGTGTCGAACAGTGGACCCGCGGTTTCGAGATGGTCGAAGCGCAGCTCGAGGCGGTAGAGCTCGAACGTCCGCGGGTCCCAGAGATCGACCGCCGCATAGGGGTTCTCGGCGACGTTGCGCCGCGTCTTGTTGAAGAACTGGCAGGAGAGCGCGACGTGGCTCGGGTCGACGTAGTAGACCTGCGAGATGTAGGTGACGTTCGGTTCGCCCTCGGCGTCGGCGGTCGCCATCGTCGCCGGAATGACGCCCTGGAAGCAGGCCTGGAGATCTTCGAGCCTGATCTTCATCGAGCACCCGCGCGATGCGACTGCGCCGCCGCCTCCGGCGTCAGGCGCTGCCCGGCGTCCGGGCCGGGGGTCTGCTCGAACAGGGTCTCGGCGCGCAGGTGGACGGTATACGCCGGCCAGGCGTTCATCGAGCGCGTCGACTTGCGCGGTACGCCGACGTGCCCCCAGTCGACGGCCAGCAGTTCGAGATAGCGCTCGATGAAGCTCTGCTCGTCGGGCGACGACGGGCGGACCTCGACCACTCCGCCCTTGATCTGCAGCGAGCGATGGTCGATCGCGCGGGTGACGGTGACGGCGATGCGGCCGTTATCGGCGAGATTGGCGAGCGCGCGCTCGGCGGTTGCGGCGGGCAGGAAGACTGTCAGCGTGCCGGCCGCGGCATCCGCCCGGACGCCGGCCGCGCGAACGCAGTCCGGGCGCAGCCGCGCGTCCCGCGTCCCGACGAGGACCGAGATGCCGGACTCGATGAAGCGCGCGAGCTCGGGCGTGATCAACCTGGCGGTGGCTCCGCGCGCATTCTACGTAAGAAGCGCGCGAAACCGCCGCCCGATTCTGCCGCACGCCGAAGCGTCCGGCGACTGCGGTGGGTTACCTGGCCGGTGCGGCCGGCGGGGCAGGCGGAGCGATCGGATCGGGGACTTTGTTCCGGATCGGAGGCAACGTGCGCAGGAAAGCCCAGATCGCCTTGAGGTCCTCCTCGGGCAGCGTCGAGTACTGCTGCCACGGCATCGGCGGCAGGATCTGCCAGCCCCGGCCCTGATGGCGGCCGGTCTGCAGGGCGGCGAGGAACTCCTCTTCGGTCCACTTGCCGAGCCCGGTCTCGGGGTCGGGGGTCAGGTTCTGGGTGAAGCTCACCCCCCAGGGGCCCGACCAG
>NZ_JAGOID010000078.1 GCF_017995835.1 Amaricoccus sp. | reverse complement strand
AGGAGACGAACCGGGTGACGCTCAACACCGACGTGAAGGACGACTTCGGGCTACCGGTGGCGAACGTCAACTTCAGCGATCATCCGAACGACACGGCAATGCGTGCCTATGCCTATGAGCGCGGCGCGGCGCTCTATCGGGCGGTGGGCGCGACGCGGGCCTTGCCTACCCCGCGCTATCCCTCGACGCACAACCTCGGCACCAACCGCATGAGCGAGAACCCGCGGGACGGCGTGGTGGACCGCTGGGGCCGGAGCCACGACGTGCCGAACCTCTTCGTGTCCGACGGCAGCCAGTTCACCAGCGGCGCGGCCGAGAATCCTACGCTGACCATCGTCGCCCTCGCCATCCGGCAGGCCGACCACATCGCCGGCGAGCTCTCCCGGGGGAACCTCTGAGCGAGCCCACGTGCCGCCCCGCGCCTGCGGGGCGGACCGATCATCGTCAAGGCGTACTGCGCCCGGACACGGGCTTGCGGCCGCGGCGCGCGGGCGGCTAGGGTCGGCGCCGCAAGGCGGCGCGGGATCCGATGACCGAGGCAGGCGTTACGATCGAGGCGGCGGGCGCGGCCGGCGGCGGGTCCGTCGTCCGCTTCGCGGGGCCGATGCTCGCCGCAGACGTCTCGGCGCTGCGCGACCGCCTCCGCGCGCTTCCCGACGGCCCGGTGACGCTCGACCTCGGCAAGGCGGGCGAGATCGACACCGCCGGCGCCTGGCTCGTGGTCACCCTGCGCCGCCGGCTGGCGGCCGAAGGGATCGAGGCGCGGGTCGAGGGCGCGAACCCGAAGCAGGCGCTCATCATCGAGACGGTCGAGAAGGCGCTGCCGACCGCGGAGGACCGCCCGCGCCCGACGAACGCCTTCGTCGACTGGGTCGCCACGATCGGCGCGAAGGTGCACGACTTCGGCATCGGCGCCGTGGAGATGACGGGCTTCGGCGGCCAGATCGTCGCCTGCTTCCTCGCGACTCTGGCGCGCCCCTGGCGGCTCAGGATCACCGCGCTCGTGCACCACATGCAGGACGTCGGACTGAACGCGGCGCCGATCGTGGCGCTGATGGCGTTCCTGATCGGCGTCGTGCTCGCGTTCATGGGCGCGGTGCAGCTGCGCCAGTTCGGCGCCGAGGTGTTCGTGATCGACCTGATCGCGATAACGCTCCTGCGCGAGCTCGGCATCCTGATGACGGCGATCGTCGTCGCCGGCCGCAGCGCCTCGGCCTACACCGCCGCCATCGGCTCGATGAAGCTCCGCGAGGAGATCGACGCCATGCGCACGCTCAGCCTCGACCCGATCGAGACGCTGGTCCTGCCGCGGGTGCTGGCGCTGGTGCTGATGCTGCCGCTGCTCGGCTTCCTCGCCAACATCACGGGGCTCGTCGGCGGCGGGCTGATGGCCTGGGCCGAACTCGGCATCTCGCCGGCGCTCTTCGTCGCGCGGCTCCAGGACGCCGGCGACGCCTGGACCTTCCTCACCGGCATGATCAAGGCGCCGTTCTTCGCCGCCATCATCGGGCTCGTCGGCTGCTACGAGGGGATGAAGGTCGAGAAGAGCGCCGAGTCGCTCGGCACGCGCACCTCCGACTCGGTGGTGATCTCGATCTTCCTCATCATCGTGCTCGACGCCGCCTTCGCGGTGTTCTTCATGGAGGTCGGGGTTTGAGCGACGCGCCGACCGAGGCGCCCGCCGCCGCCTCCGGGCGAGAGGCGGTCATCCGGGTGCGCGGGCTCGTCACCCGGTTCGGGCCGGCGGTCATCCATGACGGGCTCGACCTCGACGTCTGGCGCGGCGAGGTGCTCGGCGTCGTCGGCGGCTCGGGCACCGGCAAGTCGGTCTTGCTGCGCGAGATCGTCGGGCTGCTGCGTCCCGCCGAGGGCTCGATCGAGGTGTTCGGCGTCGACATGCTTCACGCCGACGCCGCCCGGCGTCGCGAGGTGGAGACGCGCTGGGGCGTGATGTTCCAGGACGGGGCGCTGTTTTCCTCACTGACGGTGCGCGAGAACGTCGAGGCCCCGATGCGCATCATGGCCCATATCGAGCCCGACCTGCGCCGTGCGCTCGCCGAGCTCAAGGTCGCGCTCGTCGGCCTGCCGCCGGACGCCAACGACAAGTATCCCGCCGACCTGTCCGGCGGCATGAAGAAGCGCGCCGGGCTCGCCCGCGCCATGGCGCTCGACCCCGAGATCCTGTTCCTCGACGAGCCGACGGCCGGGCTCGATCCGATCGGCGCGAGCGCCTTCGACGACCTGATCCGCTCGCTGCAACAGGCGCTCGGGATCACCGTGTTCCTGGTGACCCACGACCTCGACACGCTGCACGCGACCTGCGACAGGGTGGCGGTGCTGGCCGAGAAGCGCGTGCTCGTCACCGGGACGATGGCGGACATGCTGGAAGTGGACCACCCTTGGGTGCATGAGTATTTCCACGGGCCGCGCGCCCGCGCGGCGCTTGCGAGCGCGGGGGACTAGGGAGCGGCGATGGAGACCCGGGCGAACTACGTCCTGATCGGCGCGGTCACGCTCGCGGGCGTGCTCGCGACCTTCGCGTTCTTCCTGTGGTACGCCAAGGTCTCGATCGACCGTAGCTTCGACTACTACGACATCGCCTTCGACAGCGTCTCGGGTCTGAACCAGTCGGCCGACGTGCGCTTCAACGGAATCACCGTGGGGCGGGTGCTGACGATCGCCATCGACCCGGAGGACGCATCGCGAGTGCGGGTGGGGATCGAAGTGGCGGAAGGCACGCCGATCCGCTCCGACACCGTGGCGACGCTTCAGGTGCAGGGCGTGACCGGCGTCGCCTTCGTGTCGCTTTCGGGTGGGAGCCCCGACTCGCCGCCGCTCGAGCCCGACCCGACGACCGGAATCTACACGATCCGCTCCGAGCCTTCGGTGCTGGACACGCTGCTCGACACCGCGCCGCGACTCCTGCAGGAGGCGACCGATCTCCTGCGCGAGCTCAGCTCCTTCACCGGGCCGGAGAACCGGCAGCGGGTGGAGACGATCCTCGACAACGCCGCCAACGCCTCCGGCGGGCTCGACACGGCGCTGAAGGACTTCTCGGCGATCTCCGGGTCGGTGCGGAGCGGCGTGGAGCAGATCGCGGGCTTCACCGACCGGCTCGGCGGCATCGCCGAGCGGGCCGAGACGACGCTCGCCACGGCCGAAACGACGCTCGAGAGCGCGCGAGCCGCCTTCGACGCCTCGAAGGAGACGCTCGCCTCGGGGACGGCCGCGCTCGACGCGGCGCGGTCGACTTTCGCCCATGCCGACACGCTGATCGTGGAGAAGGCGCCGGCCGTGGTGGAGAGCTATGGCGCGCTCGCCACGACGACGGCGGCGGCGGTGGAGGACCTGCGGGGTCGGGCGGGCATGACCCTGAACCGGGTCGACGGGGCGATCGACCTCGCCGCGACGCGGCTGCGCGAGGCGGAGGCGCCGATCGCCGCCGCCGGGCCGATGATCGCCGCGGTCGAGGAGGCGGCGGTCTCGGTCGAGACGCTCTTCGACGGCGATGGTGCGGCGATGGTCGCCGAGGCCCGGACGGCGCTCCAGACGGCGAACCGGCTCCTCGAGAGCGACGCCCCGCTCATCCTCGCCGACCTGCGCACGGCGTCGGCGACGGTCAACCGCGTGGTGGCCGAGGTGGGCGCGGACGCCAGCGCCTTCTCGGGCCGGCTCGACGGGCTCGCGACCACGACGGAGACGACGCTCGCCGATGCCGGCGCGGCTTTCCGCACCGCGAATACGCGGCTCCAGGAAATCGCGCCCGCCGTCCTCGCCGCCCGCGGCGCGGTCGAGGCGGCGGAGCGCGCCTTCGCCTCTGCCGACCGGGTGATGAACTCCGACATCGAGCCGGTGGTGACCGACCTGCGCGCCGCGATCGCGCGCTTCGACGCCGCGCTGGCGCAGGTGACGGCCGACCTGCCGCAGATCACCGCCGAGGTGCGCGGCGCCGCCGAGAGCGCCAACCGCGCGGCCGGGCGCTTCGAGACGATCGTCTCGCGCAGCGCCCAGCCGGTCGAGGATTTCGCCGCAACCGGACTGCCGCAGTTCAGCCGGCTCGCCGCGGACGCCCGCGGGCTCGTCTCCTCCCTCGAACGGCTCGTGCAGCGCATCGAGCGCGACCCCGCCCGCTTCCTGCTCGGCGGCGACAGACTTCCGGAGTACTCGCGATGATCGACACCCTTCCCGCAGGGCGGACCATCGGCGGCGCCGCACGGCGGATCGCCCGCCTCGGCGCGATGATGCTGGCGCTCGCGGGGGCCGGCGGCTGCGCCGCGGTCTCGGCGATCTCCAGCGCCTCAAAGCCGCTGCCTGCCTATGCGCTGACGCCGGTCGGCGCGAGCGGCCCGGCCCGGGGCAGCCGGCACATCGTGGTCGAACTGCCGACGGCCTCGGGCGCGATCGCCACCGACCGCATTCTCGTCAAGCCGACGCCGCTGCAGGCCGCCTACCTGCCGGCGGCGCGCTGGGTCGACCCGGTTCCGGCCATGGTCCAGACCCTGCTGGTGCAGTCGCTGCAATCGAGCGGCGCCTTCCGCCTCGTCGGCCGCGCGCCGCTCGGGCTGTTCCCGGACAACACGGTCCTGACCGAAATCCGCGCCTTCCAGGCCGAGCCAGACGGAGAGGATTATCGCGTGCGGATCGCGCTGACGCTGACGCTGATCCGCGAGAGCGACGGCGCGATAATCGCCGGCCGCAACATCGACCGCACCGCAGTGTCGCCGACCGCTGATCCCCTGTCGGTCGCCGCCGCCTTCGACGCCGCCATGGGCTCGGCGCTGCGCGAGGCCGTGGCCTGGATCGCGAACGGCGGGACCGGGGCCTGACCGCGGCGGTCGGGGGGCTTGCATTCCAGAGGGTGCGGGGGTACCTGCATCGGCGGCGCCGCCTTAGCTCAGTTGGTTAGAGCACCAGATTGTGGATCTGGGGGTCCCCCGTTCAAGCCGGGGAGGCGGTACCACTACAATCGCCCCGAAACCGCCATTGTCTCGCCTGACGAGCCCGCACGACCTCAGCGTGGCGGGCGCCAGCCGGCGGCCTGGGCCTCGGCCTCGTCGCAGAACCAGCGTTCGCCGAGGCCCTCGTCGATGCGGACCTTCGCGTAGTCGCGCGACCAGGGCGTGTGGTAGATCCGCTCGCCCGAACGGCTGATGTTGCCCTTGATCGGGCAGTCTCCCGGGGCGTCGTCCGCGGCATTGCCGGCGGCGTCGCGCCAGGCGGTCGCCCGCCAGTCCCATGCCGTCATGGTCTCGGCCTGCCAGATGCCGAGACCGGCGGCTCGCGCCGCGGCCTCGGTCGCCTCGTAGTCGTCGCTGTAGCGCACGAAGGCCCAGGCGAGCCCTTCGGCCACCAGCGCGCCGCCGAGATCGACGCCGCCCGCCTCGCAACGCGCGACGATCCGGCCATACTGATCGCGCTCGCGCGGGTCGCAGACCACGCGCCGGTCGCGGATCAACGCGCCCAGCCGCGCGGCCGCCGCCTTGCCGCAGGTCCACTCGCTGCCGCCGGCGGCGGCGCAGGTCTGGGAGAACTCCGGCGCGTCGATGCCATGGACGCGGACGCGGACCGGGCCGATGTCGAGCGTGTCGCCGTCGAGGACCCGCGCCGCCCCTGCGAGTTCCGCCTCGCCCGCCGGCGCGGCGCCCGCGAGCAGCGTCGCGACGAGCGCCGCGACGCCCGCTGCGACGCCCGCGCGCGAACCGGTCATCTGGCGCCCTCCTGGCGGCCGTCCCTCGGCCCTCGTGTATCCGAGGGCGGCAGTATGAGGAAAGGGTTAGCGGACCATCACGCGCCGCTCACCCGCCAGATCACGTCGCCCACGTCGTCCGCGACCAGGAGCGAGCGGCGGTCCGGACCGACGGCGACCCCGACCGGGCGCCCCCAGGACGATTTCTCGTCGGCCGAGAGAAAGCCGGTCAGCACGTCGCGCGGCGGTCCGCTCGGCTTGCCGCCGTCAAACGGCACGAAGACGACGCGGTAGCCGGACAGCGTGGCGCGGTTCCACGAGCCATGCTGTCCGATGGCCATGCCCGGCCCGAACCCCGGCAGCACGCCCTCCGGCAGCCAGCAGAGGCCGAGCGAGGCGGTATGCCCGCCGAGCGCGTAGTCCGGCGTCCGCGCCTCGGCGACGCGCGCCGGGTCCTGCGGCACGCGGTCGTCCGGCGTCCGTCCCCAGTAGCAATAGGGCCAGCCGTAAAAGCCCCCCTCGACCACCGAGGTCAGGTAGTCGGGCGGCGTCTCGTCGCCGAGCCCGTCGCGCTCGTTCACCACCGTCCAGAGCGTCCCCGACCCGGGCTCGAAGGCGAGCCCGACCGGGTTTCGGAGCCCGCCCGCGAAGATCCGGGTCTCGCCCGAGGCGATGTCATGGACATGGATCGCCGCGCGCCCCTCCTCGGCCGCCATCCCGTGATCGCCGATGTTGCTGAGAGAGCCGACGCCGACAAAGATGCGCGCGCCGTCCGGGCTTGCGAGCAGGCTCCGCGTCCAGTGCCCGCCCGACTTGAAATCCGCGAGCCGGCGCGGCGCGCCGCCGAGCCGCGTCGCCCCCGGCTCGAACGGGAAGGCGAGCAGGCCGTCGGTCACGCCGACGTAGAAGGTCTCGCCGACCAGCGCCATGCCGAAGGGCTGGTTCAGGCCGGAGAGGTAGGTGTCGCGCACCTCCGCCGTCCCGTCCCCGTCGGCGTCGCGCAGCAGCGTGATGCGGTTCGGGCTCGCGCCGATCGCCGCGGCCCGCTTCATGGTGACATGCATCGCATAGTCGAAGACGCTGCGGACGCGCCCGGACTCCTGGAGCGCCTCGGCCGTCAGCACGTCGCCGTTCGGCAGGACCTCGATCCAGCGCGGATGCCGGAGCCCGGAAGCGTAGGCGTTGACCTTCAGCCCGGCGGCGGGCGTGGGCGCGGCGCCGTCCGGCCAGCCGCGCGCCGTCGGCATCTTGAGCGTCGGCACGCCTTGCGGCCGCGCCGCCGGGATCGCCGGCGTCGGCCCGACCGCCTGCGGCCCGACATGCCGCGTGCGGCGGCGCGCCAGGATCGCCGCCGCGCCGACCATCGCCACCCCCCGCGCGACGATCTCGGAAACGCCCATGCCGTTCTCTCCCCGTAGTCTTCCGTCCCGTTCCGGCCGGTGATGCGTCGCCGCGCCCCGCCACGCAACCCGCAAACCGGACGCCCCGGAGGGCCTTCCCCCCGAACCGCGCCGCGCGGCCCGGCGGCCCGGCGCCCCGTCGGGCAGAAAGCCCCTCGCGCCTCAAACCGGCGAAGCGGGCGCGACCCCGTCTCGCCGCGAAGATCAGAGCGTGATCCGGTATCGCGCGAAGCCGTCCTCGCCGTCGCCGGCCGGCTCGATGGCGAGGCCGCGGGTCCGGACCTCCCCGAGATGGGCGGCCGCGCCGGGGCCGGTGTCGTAGATCACCGTCGCGCCGCCGGCCGGGGCAAAGCTCCAGTTGGCGTCGGCGGCGGGCGAGATCGTGCCCTTGTCGACGATGAAGCTCACGATGACGTCGCGGTTGGTGTCGGGCGCGGCGAGGATGACGGTGGAGCCGTCGGCGCCGGGAAAGTCGCCGCCGCCGCCGGCGCGGTAGTTGTTGGTCGCCACCACGAATTTCGCCTCCGGGTCGACCGGCTTTCCCTCGAAGGCGAGGTCGACGATGCGGTTGGCGTCCGGGTTGATCAGCGCCCCCTCGGCGTCGAACCGCGACGGCTGGGTGACGTCGATCCGGTAGGTCACGCCGTCGATCACGTCGAAATTGTAGGTGGGGAAGGCCGGGTCGAGCAGCGGCTGGTCGGCGCCGCCGGGCGTCACCTGAAGGAAGATGCCCGCCGAGCGCTCCAGCCAGTCCTTGAGCTGCGCCCCGGTGATCGCCACCGCCTGCAACGTGTTGGGGTAAAGGTAGACGTCCGCCACGTTCCTGATCGCCACGGGCCCGGCCGGAACGTCGGTGTAGTACTCCGGCCCGCCGCGGCCCCCGGCCTTGAACGGCGCGGCGGCCGACAGCAGCGGCAGGCCCGCCCATTCGGTGCCTTCGAGGAGCTGGGCGACACGCCAGATCTGGGCCTGGCTGACGATCTGCACCGAGGGATCGTCGCTGACCGTGGCGAAATACGACTGAAGCGGCGCCGTCGTCTCGCCGACGGGGGCGCGGATATAGGCCAGCGTGTCCGCGTGGATCGCGGCGGTCGCCGCGATGGCGGGCGCGAAGTCGCCGACGAGCGCCTTGACCTTGCGGTCCTCGCCGCGCTCGTAGATCGGCCGGGCCTCGGTCTCGAAGGCGGCGACGCGCCAGCCGCCGTCGCCCTGCTCCAGCAGGAGGTCGATCAGGCCCATGTGCGAGCCCCAGAAGCCCGCCATCACCACCGGCTTGCCGCGGACGCCGCCCGTGGCGGGGTCGAAGCCCTCGCCCGCGAAGTCCTCGCCCGGCCAGACGCGGTGCTGGTGGCCGGTGACGACGGCGTCGATCCCCTCGACCCCGGCGAGCTGGAAGGCGGCGTTCTCCAGCATCGGCGCATCCGGGCCGGCTTCCAGCCCGGAATGGCTGAGCGCGACGACGATGTCCGCCCCCGCCTCGCGCATCTCCGGGACCCAGGCGCGCGCCGCCTCGAGAATGTCGCGCACGGCGAAGGAGCCCTCGAGATGGCCGCGGTCCCACATCATGATCTGGGGCGGCACGAAACCGATCAGGCCCACATTGACCGTCGAGCGGTTGCCCGCACCGTCGGAGATCTCGCGCGGCAGGATGACGTAGGGCTTGAGATGCAGCCTGTCCTCGCGCGGGCTGGCCCCGAGCGCCGTGCCGAAGTTCGCGCAGACGATCGGGAAGTCGGCGCCGGCGTTCACGAGGTCGAGGAACCCGACGCCGTAGTTGAACTCGTGGTTGCCGAGCGTGCCGGCGTCGAAGGCGAGCGTGTTCATTCCGGCCATGACCGGGTGGATGTCGCCCGCCTTCATGCCGCGCTTGTAGGCGATGTAGTCGCCCATCGGGTTGCCCTGGAGGTAGTCGCCGTTGTCGACGAGCATGGTGTTGGTCGCCTCCGCCCGGATCGTCTCGATGATCGAGCCGGTGCGGGCGAGGCCCAGCGTGTCGGAGGGCTTGTCGGCGTAATAGTCGTAGGGCTGCACGTGGCAGTGCAGGTCGGTGGTCGCGAGGATGCGCAGGTGCGCCTGCCCCGCCTGCGCCCGCGCCGAGAAGGGATGCAGCATCGCGAGCCCCCCGGCGGCAGCGGTCCCGAGAAAGCGGCGGCGGCTGAGGCGGGGGGGCAGGAACCGAGGCATCGGGCTCTCCGGAGTCGCGGGGTGTCCCGGCATGATGGCACAGCCCGCGGGTAGGCACGACCCCGTCCGTTCGACGCGAGACCGGCTCCCCCGCGCTCGCGGCGGCCAGGGTTGAACGCGCCCGGCGCGGTGCTATTGCTGGCCGCCCGAGAGCTGTGGGGAGGAGAGAGCGCATGGCCTACGAGACCGTCATCGTCGAGGTCGCGGAGCGAGTGGCGACCGTCACGCTGAACCGGCCGCAGGCGCTCAACGCCCTGAACGCGCAACTGCTCGGCGAGCTGGCCGCGGCGCTCGGCGCACTGGACGGCGACCGGAAAGTCGCGGCCATCATCGTCACCGGGTCGGAAAAGGCCTTCGCGGCTGGCGCCGACATCAAGGAGATGGTCGACCAGACTTTCGCCGACATGTACGGGGCGGACTACTTCGCCGCGTCCACCGAGGCGATCGGACGGGTCCGCAAGCCGATCATCGCCGCCGTTTCGGGCTACTGCCTCGGCGGCGGCTGCGAGCTTGCCATGCTGTTCGACTTCATCATCGCGTCCGACACGGCGAAGTTCGGCCAGCCGGAGATCAACCTCGGTGTCATCCCCGCCATGGGCGGCAGCCAGCGGCTGACGCGGCTCGTCGGAAAATCGAAGGCGATGGACATGTGCCTGACCGGGCGGCTCATGGACGCCGCGGAGGCCGAGCGCGCCGGGCTCGTCAGCCGGGTGGTTCCGGCGAAGGATCTCCTGACGGAAGCGCGGCACACGGCGGCCGCGATCGCCTCCAAGGCGCCGCTCGCGGTCATGGCCGCCAAGGAGGCGGTGAACCGCAGCCTCGAGACGACCCTGCGCGAAGGGGTCCTCTTCGAGCGACGGCTCTTCGACGGGCTGTTCGCCACCGAGGACCAGACCGAAGGCATGACGGCGTTCATCGAAAAGCGCACGCCGAACTTCCGCGGGCGCTGAGGCCGCCGGAACCACCCGGAACCGTGTGCAGCGCGGCGGTTGACACCGGCGACGCGAGCGCGTAGTGACGCCGCCTGATTTACCCGCGATGATACGGACCGGACACAAAACGACATGGCAAACTCGCCGTCCTCCAAGAAGCGCGCGCGCCAGACCGAGCGCCGCACCGCTGTCAACCGCGCGCGCCGCTCGCGCATCCGCACCTTCATCCGCAAGGTCGAGGAGGCGATCGCCTCCGGCGACTTCGCGGTGGCCGCCGAGGCGCTCAAGGTCGCGCAGCCGGAGATCATGCGCGGCGTGACCAAGGGCGTCGCCCACCAGAACACCGCCTCCCGCAAGATCTCCCGCCTCTCCGGCAGGGTGAAGGCCCTCCAGGCCTGAGCCGCCGCCCCGGCGGGAACCGCGACCCGATCCCGACGCGCCGCCTGCGGCGCGTCGTCGTTTCGCCAAGCGCCGCTCGCGGCGCGACTTCGTCTCGTCGAGCGCGCCGCTTGCGGCGCGTTCTTGCGTTCGGAACCCGCGGCAGGGCGGCCCGATCTTGCGATATCCGGGCCGCGAAGGATGTTCCGCCTTCGGTCCGGTTGTTCGGAAAGCCGCCCTTCGCTATTGTAGCTGGCACACGGATCGAATCTCGCGATTGCAGCTCGCGCGTACCGTCGCAGAACAATGTAGTGTCGCCGCTGGGGCTTCCGTGAGTGCGCATGTAACGCGAAGAATACCCCAATGGACTCGTGCGGAAATCTCCAGCGTTCAGCGGATGGCCGCAGACGAGTTCATCACTGATTGTGGCCGGGATCACGCCCCGGCATATGGTCCGATCAACAGGACCGCCGGAACTGGGGAGGGGGTTCAGATGTCCGACGTTGCTGGGATGAAATGCGATTCCTGGTATGTCGAGGGCGTCCGACTCCGCAAGCGTTCCGCGGTCCGGGCATGATGCCGGCCGTGGCTTCCATGGACGGGGAGACCCCGGGCGCGACATGGGACCGATTGCGCGCCATCCTGGCCGCGCAGATCGGACAGGATGCGTGCCGCAACTGGATCGAGCCGCTGGTCTATCTCGGCTCCGACCGGGGCGTCGGCCGCTTCGAGGCCCCGACCGGCTTCATCGGCACCTGGGTCTCCCGCAACTTCGGCGAAACCATCCGCCAGCTGCTGCTCCAGGAGGGCCACGCCGTCGTGCGGCTGGAGTTCGTCGTCGCGCAGCCGGCCGAGTCCCCCGCCCGCCCCGCGGCGCCGGCGCGGCCCGCCGTCGGGTCCGAGGCGCGGCCCGTGGCGGAGTTCGCCAGGGGCGACATCGAGCTTCCGGCCTCGCCGATCGACGCCCGCTTCACCTTCGACAGCTTCGTCGTCGGCAAGCCGAACGCGCTCGCCCATGCCGCGGCGCGGCGGGTCGCAGACCGCGGGCAGGTCGCCTTCAATCCGCTCTTCCTCTATGGCGGCGTCGGGCTCGGCAAGACGCACCTCATGCACGCCATCGCCTGGCAGGTGAAGTCGACAGACCCCTCGGCGCGGGTGCTCTACCTCTCCGCCGAGCAGTTCATGAATCGCTTCATCGCCGCCCTGCGCTTCAAGGAGATGCACGGCTTCAAGGAGCTGTTCCGCTCGGTCGACATGCTGATGGTCGACGACGTGCAGTTCATCTCCGGCAAGGAGGGCACCCAGGAGGAATTCTTCCACACCTTCAACGCGCTGATCGACCAGCAGAAGCAGATCGTCATCTCGGCCGACCGCGCGCCGGGCGAGATCGACGGGCTCGAGGAGCGCATCAAGTCGCGGCTGCAATGGGGCCTCGTCGTCGACCTGCACCCGACCGACTACGAGCTGCGGCTCGGCATCCTGCAATCGAAGGCCGAGGCCCAGCTCGCCGAGCACCCGGGCGTGGCGATCGGCTCCGGCGTGATGGAGTTCCTCGCCCACCGCATCAGTTCCAACGTGCGGGTGCTGGAGGGGGCGCTCAACAGGCTCTTCGCCTTCGCCTCGCTCGTCGGCCGGCGAATCGACCTCGACATGACCCAGGAATGCCTCGCCGACATCCTGCGCGCCTCGGAGCGCAAGGTCACCATCGACGAGATCCTGCGCAAGGTGGCCGACCACTACAACCTGCGCATGTCGGACCTGCTCTCGGCCCGGCGCGCACGGGCGGTGGCGCGACCGCGGCAGGTCGCCATGTACCTCGCCAAGACCCTGACGTCGAAGTCCCTGCCCGACATCGGCCGCCGCTTCGGCGGGCGGGACCACACCACCGTCATCCATGCCGTCCGCAAGATCGAGGAACTGCGCCAGAGCGACAGCCAGATCGCCGAGGACGTCGAACTCCTGCGGCGCATGCTCGAGGCCTGACGGGCCTCGGCGCGACGCAGGACGCAGCCCCTCCCGACGGCCCCGACGGCAGAGGATCCGCGCGATCCTGCGGCCAGCGGACGCCACGCCCGAACTCAACCGCCGCACGGCGCTGTCGCGAGGCGACTTCGTCGCAGCACGGGCTTGCGTCGCCCCCCCGATGGGGTAGTGTCACCGCCCGCGCGCCCGCAACGGCTCCCGCGGGCCGCTTTTTCGCTGACGGGTGAGCCATGAAACTGAGCCTCGAGCGCAACGCCCTCCTCAAGGCCATGAGCCGCGCGCAATCGGTGGTCGAGCGGCGCAACACCATCCCCATCCTCGGCAACGTGCTGATCGAGGCCGAAGGCGATCAGGTGAGCTTCCGCGCCACCGACCTCGACATCGAGGTGGTCGAGCGCGCGCCGGCGATGGTCAGCCGCGCCGGCGCCACCACCGTCTCGGCGCACACGCTCCACGAGATCGTGCGCAAGCTGCCGGACGGCGCGATGGTCGAACTGCACGACGACGGCCTCGCCGGACGGCTGGAGGTCCGGGCCGGCCGGTCCCACTTCTCGCTGGCGACGCTGCCGCGCGAGGACTTCCCGATCATGGCGAGCGCGGAGTACCAGACCGGCTTCGGCTGCACCGCCCCGGTGCTGCGGCGGCTGTTCGACAAGGCGAAGTTCGCGATCTCGACCGAAGAGACGCGCTACTACCTCAACGGCGTCTATCTCCACGCCGCCAAGGGCGCGGACGGCCCTGTCCTGCGCTGCGTGGCGACCGACGGGCACCGGCTGGCCCGGATCGACGCGCCGCTTCCCGCCGGCGCGGAGGACGTCCCCGGCGTGATCGTGCCGCGCAAGACCGTGGGCGAGCTGCGCAAGCTCCTCGACGACGACGAGGCGCAGATCGCCGTCTCCGTGTCCGAGACCAAGATCCGCTTCGCCACGCCGGAGGTGACGCTGACCTCCAAGGTGATCGACGGCACCTTCCCGGACTACGCCCGGGTGATCCCGCTCGCGAACACCAAGCGACTCGAGGTCGACGCGGCGGAGTTCGCCCAGGCGGTCGACCGCGTCGCCACGGTCAGCTCGGAGCGCTCGCGCGCGGTCAAGCTGTCGCTCGAGGACGACCGGCTGATCCTCTCCGTCAACGCGCCCGACAGCGGCGCGGCCGACGAGGAGCTCGCCGTCGCCTATGCCGACGAGCGGCTGGAGATCGGCTTCAACGCCAAGTACCTGCTCGAAATCGCCGGCCAGGTCGATCGCGAGAACGCGGTGTTCCTGTTCAACACCGCCGGCGACCCGACCTTGATGCGCGAGGGCAACGACGAGAGCGCCGTCTATGTCGTGATGCCGATGCGGGTCTGACGGCCGGGTCCGGACGCGGCGGCGCGATGCCGGGCGCGCTCGCGCTCCGCCGGCTGGCGCTGCGGCGCTTCCGCTCCTACCCGGCCGCCGACCTCGACCTGCCGCCGGCGGGATCCGTGGCGATCCGCGGCCCGAACGGCGCCGGCAAGACCAACCTGATCGAGGCCATCTCGCTGCTTTCGCCCGGTCGCGGGCTTCGCGGCGCGGGGGCCGAGGAACTGGCGCGCGGCGGCGATGCGCTCGGCTGGCGCATCGCCGCCGAGGTCGACGGCCTCGGCGGCAGGCGGGAGATCGTCATGGCCGGCGCGAGCGGCGGCAGGAGCGTCGAGATCGACGGCAAGGCCGCGCCGCAGGCCGCGCTCGGCTCGGCGCTCCGCATCCTGTGGCTCACCCCGGCGATGGACCGGCTCTGGGTCGACGCGGCGGCGGAGCGTCGCCGCTTCCTCGACCGCGCGACGTTCAGCCTGATCCCCGGCCATGCCGAGGCGGCCACGGCCTACGACCGGGCGCTGCGCGAGCGCGGGCGACTGATCCGCGACGACGTGCGCGACCCCGCATGGTTCGAGGCGATCGAAGCGCGCATGGCCGCGGCGGGCGCGCAGGTGATCGCCAACCGTCGCGCCGCCCTCGCCTTGCTCGCCGCCCCCGCGCCCGCGCCCGGCTTCCCCGCCGCCGAGCTGGCGCTGGAGCGGGCGGGCCCGGAGGCGGAGGCGGACCTCGCGGCCGCTTGGCGCTCCGGACGCGCCCGCGACATGGCCGCCGGCCGCACCCTGACCGGCCCGCACCGCGACGATCTCGCCGCGCTCTATGCCGCCAAGGCCATGCCGGCGCGGCTGGCATCCACCGGCGAGCAGAAGGCGATGCTGATCAGCCTGACGCTCGCCAACGCCGCCGCCGTGGCGGACGCCGCCGGCGCTACGCCCGTCCTGCTGCTCGACGAGGTCGCCGCGCATCTCGACGCCGACCGCCGCGCCGCCCTCTACGCCGCCCTCGACGCGCTCGGGGCCCAGTCGTTTCTCACCGGCGCGGACCCCGAGCTGTTCGCCGAGCTGGCCCCTTCCGCCTCCCGCCTCGCCGTGACGGAACGGGACGGCGCGTCGCTGGTCGCCAGCGGGTAACCGACGGCCCGGGCGCCGGCCCCGCGCCGAAGCCCTGCCGAATCCTGAAAAAGTGGCAAGCCTGATTCCAGCCCGGTTCCAGCCGCGTTCCAGCCAGATAGAATCACGCCTTTTCCGCCGCTTGCCCCGCCTCGCCCGGGCAAGTGGCTTTCGCGCCTATTCCGCGTTGACGGGCGTGCGGGGGCGCTCGGGAATCGCCTGCATCACGATGCCGACGAGCAGGAGCCACAGCGAGGTGACGAGGAGCCCCACCTTCACCGGCCCGGGCGGCTCGAACACGTCCCAGACCGACCAGCCGGC
>NZ_JAGOID010000077.1 GCF_017995835.1 Amaricoccus sp. | reverse complement strand
CTCGAAGCGGTCCTCAGCCCCGCCGCGCGCCGTGCCGCGGGCATGGGCCTCGTCGGGATCGAGGTCGAGGATGACGGTCAGGTCGGGCTCGCGGCCGATCATCAGGGCGTGGAGCGCGTCGACCGTGGCGCGCAGGTCGGCCCGCGCCGCGCCCTGGTAGACCCGGGTCGAATCGGCGAAGCGGTCCGTCAGCACCGTTCGGCCGGCGGCCAGCGCCGGGGCGATGGTGCGCTCGACGTGGTCGCGGCGGGCGGCGGTGAAGAGCAGGCACTCGCTTTCGGCCGACCAGCGGCCCGGCGCGCCCTCGACGAGAAGGCGGCGGATCTCCTCGGCTCCGGGCGAGCCGCCCGGCTCGCGGGTCTCGACGACGTCGCGCCCGGCGGCGCGCAGCGTCGCGGCGAGCCGGCGCAACTGCGTGGTCTTGCCCGCCCCGTCGACGCCCTCGAAGCTGATGAAGCGCCCCGGGATCATTCCTCCGCCGTCGCGGGCGCCGTCTTGCTGCCGGGGAAGAGCGCAAGCGCCCGGTCGAGCGCGCTGCGCCCCGCCGCCTTGATGCGCACGCCGAGCCCGCCCTCCGGCACGTCCGCGCCGGCGAGAAGCGGGAAGCTCGCGGGTTCGGCGCCGGGAAGCTCGACCACCAGCCGGCCGATCTGCTGGCCGGCGGCGACCGGCGCGGGGACGGGTCCGTCATAGACGATCCGCGCCTTCGCCTGCGCGGCCGCTCCGCGCGGCGCCAGCATCTGGATCCGCTCGCCGGCGACGAGCGGCACCGTCGGGGCCGCGCCCAGCCAGACGTCGGCCTGGCCCACCTCGGCGCCGGCGTCGTAGAGCTTGAGCGTGTCGAAGGCGCCGAAGGCCCAGTTGACGATCTCGGCGCTCTCGGCGGCGCGGTCCTGCAACGTGTCGAGCCCGCTGATCACGAAGACGATGCGCTGCCCGTCGCGCACCGCCGACCCGACGAGGCCGTACCCCGCCTCGCTGGTGTGGCCGGTCTTGAGCCCGTCGGCGCCGAGGCCGGCGGTCAGCAGCGGATTGCGATTCTGCTGGGTGATGCCGTTGTAGGTGAACGCCGTTTCGGCGAAGTGGGCGTACTCGTCGGGGAAGTCCTCGATGATCCGCCGGGCGATGATCACCAGATCCTCGGCGCTCATCACGTGACCCGGTTCGGGCCAGCCGGAGGCGTTCTTCAGCACCGTCTCGTTCATCCCGAGCGCGTGGGCGCGCTCGGTCATCGCCTTGGCGAAGGCGGCCTCGGACCCGTATAGGTTCTCCGCCACCACCACGCAGGCGTCGTTGCCCGACTGCACGATGATGCCGAGGATCAGGTCCGAGACCTTCACCTTCCTGCCCGCCTCGAGGAACATCCGCGAGCCGCCCATCTCCTGGGCGTGCGCGCTGACGATGAACTCGCTGTCCGGGGTCACGCGGCCGTCGCGCAGCGCCTCGAACAGCATGTAGAGCGTCATCAGCTTCGACATCGAGGCCGGCGGCCGCGGCTGGTCGGCGTTCTTGGCGTAGAGGGTGAGGCCGGTGGCGTGGTCGACGACGAGGGCGATCGCGCCGCGGCTCTCGAAGGCGGAGGCGGGCGCGAAGGCCCCGGCGAGCGCCAGGGCGAAAGCCGCCATCCAGGACTTGCGGATCATGCGAGGTCTCCTTCCCGCCGCTCGGCGCAACCCATAGGCGAGGCGCCGTCGCCTGTCAAAACAGCCTCCGCAGCAGGGCGGCCGGGTCGGAGACCGGCTCCGGCTCGGAGCGCGGCGCCTCGCCGAGGCGGGGCTCGCGGCGCAGCGCGGTGACGCGGACCCGCGCCGCTCCGTCGCCGAGGCCGAGCGCCTCGGCCGCCTCGGCGGAGATGCGGATCGCCCCGTTCCGGCCGGTCCCGCCGCGGAAGAGCGCGACGTCGACATGCGCCGCGCCGCCGGCGAGCGCGACGCGCCCGCGCTCCGGCCGGGAGAGGCCCGGCACGACCGCCCACAGCCCGGCGGCGCCGTCCGCGTCGGCCACGGCCGGACCGGTCCAGTCGAAAACCGACGGCGCGAGCATGTCCACGAAGCTCAGCCGCAGTTCCTCCGGTCCGCGCTGCGCCGCCGGCGCTGCGTCCCCGGATGGGGCTTGCGCGCAACCCGCGAGCGCGGCGGCGAGCGCCGCGACAGCCGTGAGCCTGGTGAGCGCTGGCCAGACCATGCCGCCTCCGGAACCGTTCCGTAGCGATGTAGGTCTCCCGGCGCCGGGAAGGAAGGGCGCCAGCGGCCTCAGTCGGGCAGCCGCAGCACGCTGTCGCGGCCGCGAGAGCGCACCTGCACGCTGTCGGAGGCGATGGCGACGACCTGCACGCCCCGGATCGTGTCGCCGGGCTTGACGCGCTCCGTCTCGCCGTTGGGGAGCTGGATCAGGGCGTGCTTGCCGCCGGACCCGCCGAAGACGCCGACGAGTGCGAGCTGCGAGCGGCTGACCGAAGCTTCCTCCCGGCGCTGGACTTGCTTGGCGCGGGCGGGCTGGCGTTGCGGCTCGGCGCGGACGGTGCGCTTCGCGGTAGCCTTGGCCGGCGCGGCCGGCTCGACGCGCACGGTCTGCGTGCGCGCCGGCTGCGGGGCCGGAGCGGCGGCACGCACCGTCTTCGGCGTGGCCGCCTGCGCCTTCGGGGCCGAAGGCTGGGTGAACTTCGTCGCCGGGATGCGCGCCGGCTGCGGGGACGGCTGCAACGCCGCGGTCTGGACGCGCGCCGGCTGCGCGCGGATGACGGGCTCGGTCCGGGCGACAGGCTGGGCGCGCAGGACCGGTTTCGCGGCGGGTGCGACGCTGGCGCGGACCGGGGCCGGCCTGGCGCGGGCCGCAGTCGGCGTCGCCGTCGGGGCCGGGATGCGGCGCGGCTCGGGGGCGAGGACCGATGCGAGCCCGGGGGTCTCGGCGAGCGGCGCGAGCGAGGCCACCTGCACGCCCTCGGGCTCGGGAGCCTTCGGCCGGGCGGGAAGGACCGCGACCAACGCGCCCGGCCGGGCGCGCGGGGTGACGCTCGCCGCGGCGGCGAAGGCGTCCTCCGGCGTGGCCGCCTCGGCGGGAGTGGCGATGGCCGAGTCGAGCGCGGCGACAAGGCTCGCGACCGTGCCCGGGCGTGCGCTCGCCGGGCGCGGGACCGGACCGTTCTCCACCAGCGCGGCCGTGCGGACCGGCGGCGCGACGGCGGCGGCGGCGGTTCGCGGCCGCGGCATCGGACCGTCCGGGGCGGCCGGAGCGGCGATCGGCGTGGCGGCGGGCGTGGCTGCGGGCGCCGCCGGCCGCGCCATGGGCGGCGCGACGTTGTCGAGCGGCGTCCGGCTGCGGGGGAGGCTGGTCGCCGGCAGGTCGGTTGGCATGCCGCGCGTGGCGATCACGGCGGGGCCATACGGCGTGCCGGTCGGGGCGAGGACGTAGGTCCGCTCCGCCGGGCGCTCCGCGAGATCGACCGGCCGGCGCGGCGGCGGCGGGGCATAGAGCCGGGCGGCACGAACCGGGGCGGCGAGGGCCGGCGCGGCGGTTGCCGGCGCCGTCATCGCCTCGACGGGCGTGGCCTCGAGCGTGGCCTCGAGCGTGGCCGCGACCTCGGTCTGCGGCGTCTCTGCGACCGGGGCGAGGGCAGCGACGGGCAGCGGCGTCTCCGCCGGCGCCCAGGGACCGAGCCAGGCGAGCAGCGCGAGCGTCGCGGCGAGCCCGGAAGCGGCCGCGGCGCGGCCGCCGGCAAGCTCGGCGAGGCTCCCGCCGAAGTCGGGAGGAGCGGGGAATCCTTCAAAGACCCCTGCGCCGGTCAGTCGGTCTGGCCGGACGCCGGCGCGCCCGAGGAAGCCGCGCGCGTCGCGCAGGGTCGCCTTCGGGACGGCGGCGACGGGACGCAGGCCGTCCGCGCCCTTCGGTCCCATGCGCAGCGTCAGGTCGCGGGCGGAGGCGCCGAGCGCGCGGCCGGCGACGCGGGCCGCGGCCTCGCGGTCGCGCGCGCGGCCGCGCCACACCTCGCCCTCGGGCAGGACGGCGGTCAGCCGCCCGCCGCGGCTGCGGATCTCCGCCCCGACCGCGCGGAGCGTCTCCACCGCGTCGGCCGCATCGAGCTCGACCGCGCGGGGCGCCGCGCCGTCCTCCTCGACCACCAGATTGGGATAACCGAAACGCAGCCGGAACTCCGGCCTGCCCGTGCCTGTCCTGTTCATACTGGTCCCGATCTTTGTCGGTTGTCTGCTCTGCCGGCAGCCTACCCCATCCCGTTGCGTCGCGCCAGCATCGCGTGCGCCCTCACGCTACTTTTAGTTGTCCCTTCGTGTGGGTTGCGGCAGACGGTTCATGCAACTGGCTCCGAGGAGGCTCCGCAATGCGTCCCGTCTACACCGCGCTGACCCTGGTCGCGCTCGCCCTGCCGCCCGCGGCGCTCGGCCAGGAGGCCCCCGCGCCGGAGCCGCGGCGGCTGTTCGTGAGCGGCGAGGCGGAGGTCAGGGCCGTTCCTGACCGCGCCACGATCTCGGCGGGCGTGCAGTCGGAGGCCCTGAGCGCCGCCGACGCGCTCGCGGCGACGGCCGAGACGATGCAGGCGGTCTTTGCGGCCCTCGAGGCGCAGGGCGTCGCGGCAGAGGACATCCAGACCAGCCAGCTCTCGGTCGACCCGGTATGGGACGCGCAGCCCGACGACCGCCGGCCGCGGGTGCGCGGCTACACGGCCTCGAACCTCGTCTCGGTGCGGGTGCGCGACGTGGCCAGGCTCGGCGCGCTGATCGACGCGGTCGGGGCGGCGGGGGCCAACCGGATCGACGGCATCACGTTCAACGTGGAGAACCCGCAGGCGAGCCTCGACGACGCGCGCGGGCGCGCCGTCGCCGACGCCCGACGCAAGGCCGAGCTGCTTGCGCAGGCCGCGGGCGTGACCCTCGGGCCGGTGATCTCGATCCGTGAAGGCGGCTCCGGGGGGCCGGTCCCCATGTATGCCCGGGCCGAGGCGATGGCCGACATGCCCGTCGCGGCGGGAACGGTCGGCCTCTCGGCCAACGTCGAGGTCGTCTACGGGATCGAGTGAACCGGCGAAGGCGGCCGGCCGGCCCCGGAAGTACGCCTTCCCGCCGATGATCCCGCCGCGGCGACGCGATGTCGCCGCGGCGGGCGGCGATCAGCCGGCCGCCTTGACGAGCGCCTGCTCCAGGTCGCGGATGATGTCGTCGATGTTCTCGATGCCGATGGAGAGCCGCACCACGTTGGGCGCGGCGCCGGAGGCGATCTGCTGCTCGGGCGTGAGCTGGCGGTGGGTGGTCGAGGCCGAGTGGATGATGAGCGAGCGGGAGTCGCCGAGGTTCGCGACGTGGCTGAAGAGTTCGACCGCGTCGACGAAGCGCACGCAGGCCTCGTAGCCGCCCCTGAGCGCGAAGGTGAAGAGCGCGCCCGCGCCCTTCGGATAGAGCCGCCTGGCCCGGTCGTGGTAGGGCGAGGACGGCAGTCCGGCGTAGGTGACGTACTCGACCTCCGGCCGGGCCTCGAGCCAGGCCGCGACCTTCTCGGCGTTCTGGACGTGGCGTTCCATGCGCAGCGACAGCGTCTCGATTCCGAGGAGCGTCTGGAACGCGGTCGTCGGCGCCATGGTCATGCCGAGATCGCGCAGGCCCACGGCGATGCCGTGGAAGGTGAAGGCCATCGGCCCGAAGGTCTCGTGGAACCTGAGCCCGTGATAGGCGACCTCGGGCTCGGAGAGCGAGGGGAACTTGCCCGATGACGTCCAGTCGAACTGACCGGAATCGACCACGCATCCGCCGGTGACGGTGCCGTTGCCGGTCAGGTACTTCGTGGTCGAGTGGACGACGAGGTCCGCTCCCTGCTCGAACGGCCGGCAGAGCCAGGGCGTGGCGGAGGTGTTGTCCACGATGAGCGGCACGCCGGCCCGCTTCGTAACCTCGGCGACGGCCGGGATGTCGGTGACGTAGCCGCCCGGGTTGGCGATCGATTCGCAGAAGACCGCGCGGGTGTTCGCGTCGATCGCCGCCGCGAGCGCGTCGAGGTCGTCGAAGTCGACGAACTTCGCTTCCCAGCCGAAGCGGCGGATCGTGTGTGTGAGCTGGGTGTAAGTTCCGCCATAGAGGCGGGTCGAGGCCACCACGTTGCAGCCCGGCCGCATCAGCGGGAACAGCGCCATGATCTGTGCGGCGTGGCCCGACGAACAGCAGACCGCGCCGACGCCGCCCTCGAGCGTCGCGATGCGCTCCTGGAGGACGGAGACGGTCGGGTTGGTCAGGCGGGAATAGATGAAGCCCACCTCCTGCAGATTGAAGAGCGCGGCCGCGTGGTCGGCGTCGCGGAAGACGTAGGCGGTCGTCTGGTAGATCGGCGTCTGCCGCGCCCCCGTGGCCGGGTCTGGTCGGGACCCGGCATGGATGGCCAGCGTGTCGAAGCCGTAGGTGCTCATGTGGGTGTCTCCCGCCCCCGTGTCTCGTTGGCGCGGGACGCTATGCGAGCGGCGGCGGCGAGGCAACCGCGTGTCCGGCGTTCGCATTTCGTCAATCGTTCCGGCGCGTCGCCGCTCTGCCGTAAGCGCTTCGTTAGGATCCGGCGGCCACCCTCGTCGGTGGGGTGGCCCGGACCTGTGTGCCGGGCCTTGTGTGGGGAGCGAGCGGCCGGGCGTCTGCGTCCGCGTCGTCGCGCTGTGTCGCGGGGTGGGCATGGCCCGTATGAAGATTCTGACGCCGGCCGGATATTTCCGCGCCGACGGGGTGACGTCGAGCTACGCCTGGGCGGATGCACGGGTGAGCTTCAGCATCCCGGACGCGAGATCCGACTACGGCAAGGGCTACATCGATCCGGCGGCGAACAAGTTCGGCGCGATCTCCGGCGCGCAGGCGACGACGGCGCGCTGGATTCTCGAGCGGGGGGGAGGGTTCTCCGTCGAGGGGTTCACCGGGCTCCGCGTGACCGAGGCGGCGCGCGGCTCGGGCGCCGGCGAGATCCGCATCGGCAACGCCGCCGCCATCGGCACCGCCTATGCCTACATGCCGAGCGACCACGTGCTCGGCGGCGACGTGTGGTTCGGGACATCCGGCCGCAAGCCGGCGGCCGGCAACTACGATCACCTGACCATGCTGCACGAGATCGGGCATGCGCTCGGGCTGAAGCACGCCCACGAGCGCGACGGCCGCTTCGCGGCGCTGCCGAGCGCCTGGGACAGCATGGAATACACCGTGATGACCTACCGCCCCTGGGCGGGCGCGGCGGCGAAGGGACTGCGGGCCGAGAAGGCGGGGTTTGCGCAGACCTTCATGATGTCGGACATCGCGGCTCTCCAGCGCATCTACGGGGCCGACTACACGACCAACGCCGGTGACACGGTCTATCGCTGGACGCCGAAGGGCGGGCAGACCTACGTCGACGGCAAGGCGGCGATCTCGCCGGTCGAGAACCGCATCTTCCTGACGATCTGGGACGGCGGCGGCCGCGACACCTACGATCTCTCCGCCTATGCGACCGGAGTGAAGATCGACCTCGCCCCCGGCGGGCATTCCGTGTTCTCGAAGGCGCAGCTGGCCGCGCTGGGCGGCGGGCCGAACGGGGGCGACGCGCGGGGCAACGTCTTCAACGCATTGCTCCACGAGGGCAACCCGCGCTCGCTGATCGAGAACGCCGTGGGAGGGGCGGGGGCCGACAGCATCCGCGGCAACGCCGCGGCGAACCGGCTCAACGGCGGCGCGGGCGACGACCGGCTCTACGGCGAGGGCGGCGACGACACGCTGATCGGCGGAACCGGGTACGACCGGATCTGGGGCGGCTCGGGCGACGACAGGCTCTACGGCGGCACGCGCGGCGGCGTCCTCTCCGGTGAGGCGGGCGACGACCGGCTCTACGGCGGCGCGGGCGCGGAAAGCCTCCTGGGCGGGGCGGGCGCCGACGCGATCCATGGCCGCGGCGGCGTCGACGTGCTGACCGGCGGGACCGGCGGTGACGTGCTGGTTGGCGGCGCCGGGGCGGACACGTTCCGCTTCCTCTCCTGCGCCGAGTCCTCGCCCGCCGCGCCGGACCATATCCGCGCCGGCGACGGCGCCGCCGCCTTCGAGGGGCCGGGCCGCGCGGCGGGCGACCGCATCGACCTCTCGGCGATCGATGCCGACACCCTAACCCGCGGCGACCAGGCGTTCGTGTTCGGGACGAAGCAGGGGCGGGGCTGCCTCTGGGCGGTCGACGTCAACGGGGACACGCATATTCGCGGCAACGTCGACAACGACGCCGCGCACGAGTTCCTGCTCGTCATCGAGGACGGTGGGGTCCGGGCGTCGAGCTACGCCGCCCACGACTTCATCCTCTGACGCGGGAGCGGCGCCCGCTGCCCGGATGCGCATCGGCAGCTTCGTCGGGGTCGGTGAGAAGTGGTGCCCGGGGGCGGATTTGAACCACCGACACGCGGATTTTCAGTCCGCTGCTCTACCCCTGAGCTACCCGGGCACGGGGACGGGGGCCGTCAAGCGGGCCGTCGATAGGGCAGGGCGCGCGCGCTGTCCAGCGAAAAGTCCGGCGGCCGAACGGCGGTCACAGCGGGCGGCCCCGCAGCAGGCGGGGAAGGGCGCCGCCGAGGCCGGCGGCCTCGCGGATCAGCGCCCGCCGCAGCGGCGGCAGGCGGTTCACCAGTCCGAGCCCCAGGTCGCGCAGGAGCCGGAGCGGCGCGTGGTCGTTGGAGAAGAGCCGGTTCAGCCCGTCGGTCGCGGCCGCGAGCGTCGCGGCGTCGAAGCGGCGCCAGCGCTGGTATTCGTCGAGGACGTCCGCCGCGCCGAGGTCCTGGCCGCGCCGGCGCGCGGCCGCCAGCACTTCGGCAAGCGCCGCCACGTCGCGCAGGCCGAGGTTCAGCCCCTGTCCGGCCAGCGGATGCACTCCGTGCGCCGCGTCGCCGACGAGCGCCACGCGCTCGCCGACGAACCGCTCGGCGAGCGACAGCCCGAGCGGGTAGGTGAAGCGGGCGCCGGCGAGCTGCACCGCGCCGAGAAAGTCGCCGAAGCGCGGGCGCAGCACGGCGAGGAAGGCCGCGTCGTCGAGGCGGGCGATGGCGGCGGCGCGCTCGCGCGTCTCGGTCCAGACGATCGAGCTGCGGTTGCCGGGCAGCGGCAGGATGGCGAGCGGTCCCTCGGGCGTGAAGAACTGGTGTGCGACGCCGCGATGGGGGAGCTCATGCTCGACCGAGGCCACCAGCGCGGCCTGGGAATAGTCCCAGCCTACCCGGCCGATCCCCGCGCGGCGCGCCGTGGCGCTCGAGCGCCCGTCGCAACCGACGATGAGACGGCCGCGCAGCGTCCGCCCATCGGCGAGGGTGATCTCGACGTGCCCGGGTCGCACGATCTGGGCCACGACCGCGGTGGCGTCGAGCACGCGGATGCGCGGCTCGGCCGCCAGCGCCGCGGCCAGCGCCCGGCGCAGGAAGCGGTCCTCGAGGAAGTGGCCCATCGGCCCCTCGTCGATTTCCGCCCGGTCGAAATGCAGGAACCACGGCGCCGCGCCCTCGCCGGCGCGCCCGTCGCTGACCACGATCTCCTCGATGGCCTGCGCCTCGCGGCCGAGCGTCCGCCAGAGGCCGAGCGCCTCGAACATGCGCCGCGAGCTCAGCGCCAGCGCGTAAGCGCGGCCGTCGAAATCGTCGCGCCCGCGCTCGGCCGCCGGCGCCGCGTCGATCACCGCGCTGGTGATCCCGGCCGAGGCCAGCGCGAGGGCGAGCGTCGGGCCGTTCAGCCCGCCGCCGACGATCAGCACGTCGTGGTCGATGTCCATGACGCTACCTTTCCCCGCGCCGGGGCGATTGTCCACCGCCGGCGCCGCCGCTAGGTTGGCGGAAACCGCGGAGGGACGGCCTTGGACGAGCGCTGGTTGTGGATGTCGGCGGCGGAGCTGGGCCGCGGGATCGGGGCCGGCGCGATCGATCCGCGGACGCTGTGCGAGACCTATCTCACCGCGATCGCCGCCCATCCCGAGGCGGCCCGGATTTACGTGCGCACGACGCCCCGCCGCGCCCGTGCCGAGGCCGACGCCGCCGCCGGCCGCGCCCGGCTCGGGCTGCGTCGCGGCCCGCTCGACGGCGTGCCGGTGAGCTGGAAGGACGTCTTCGATCTCGCCGGCGAGCCGACGGAGGCGGGCTCGGCGCTGCTGCGCGGGCGCGTCGCGTCGCACGACGCCGCCGTTGTCGCCAGCGCCGCGCGGGCCGGCGTGGTCAGCCTCGGCAAGACGCATCTCTCCGAGCTCGCCTTCTCCGGTCTCGGGATCAACCCGATGACCGCGACGGCGCCGAACATCAACGACCCCGAGATCGCCCCGGGCGGTTCGTCCTCCGGCGCCGCCGCCTCGGTCGCCTTCGGGCTCGCAGCGGCGGGGATCGGCTCGGACACCGCCGGCTCGGCGCGCGTGCCGGCGGCGTGGAACGACCTCGTCGGGTTCAAGCCGACCCACGGGTTGCTGCCGCTTGCCGGGGTGACGCCGCTCCGCCCGCAGTTCGACACGGTCGGCCCGCTCTGCCGCTCGGTCGAGGACGCGGCGCTGCTGCTCTCCGTCCTGTCGGGCGGGCCAGCCCCCGACCTGGCGGGCGCGACGCTCGCCGGCGCGCGCCTGCTCGTGCTCGACGACGCGGAGACGCTTCCGACCGACGACGGGCCGGCCGCCGCCTTCGAGGCGGCGCTGGAGCGGGTTGCGGCCGCCGGCGCGCGGATCGAGCGCGGCCTGCCGCAAGCGGTCGCGTCGGCGATGCGCCTGTGGTCGACGGTCGCGGGCCCGGAGGCCTATGGGGTCTGGCGCGCGGCGATCGACGCGCGGCCGGACCTGATGTGGGCGCCGATCCGCGACCGCTTCCGGCTTGCGGCGACGATCACCGGCGCGGACCACATCGCGGCGCTGCGCGCGCTCGACGAGGCGCGCGAGGTCTGGCGCGCCGAGGTGGCGGGGTTCGACGCGGTGCTGCTGCCCGCGACCGCCAACCTGCCGCCCCGGGTCGACCGGCTGCTGTCCGATCCGGTCTTCTACGCGGCGCAGAACCTCGCGGCGCTGCGCAACACGAACCTCGCCAACCTGCTCCGGCTCTGTGCCTTGAGCGTCCCGACCGGCATTCCGGCCTGCGGCGTGATGGTCCTCGCGCCGGCCGGCGCGGAGGGTCGGCTGCTGCGGCTCGGGGCGGCGATCGAGGCCGCTCTCGCCTGACCTGTCAAAGGGTTAACGGTGGCGCGATTGCCACGCCCGGCGTTGCGGCGCGTCAAACGACTGGACCCGCGGCCCCCCAGCGGCTAGTCTCGCCGCCAGATCGGGGCGACCGTTCAAAGACCCTGGCGACGAGGCGATCGATGCAACTACCCGAGCGGTTCTCGAGCCTGCCGGAATACGCGTTCCCGCGGCTCAGACGGCTGCTCGCGGACGTCCCGCCGGGCGGCCCGGAGCTCGCCCTGTCGCTGGGCGAGCCGAAACACGCGCCGCCCGCGTTCGTCGGCGAAATCATCGCCGCCCATGCCGCAGAGTTCGGCCGCTATCCGCCGAACGAAGGTGTGGACGAACTGCGCCAGGCCATCTCCGACTGGCTCGCGCGTCGCTACGGCGTGAGCGTCGATCCCGACCGCGAGATCGTGGCGCTGAACGGCTCGCGCGAGGGCCTGTTCAGGGCCGCCCTTGCGCTCTCGCCCGAGCTGAAGCACGGCCAGCGGCCGGCGATCCTCGTGCCGAACCCGTTCTATCAGGCCTACGGCGCGGGCGCGCTGGCGGCGGGGGCGGACCTCGTTCCGGTCCCGGCGACCGCCGAGACGGGCTTTCTGCCCGACTACGCCCGCCTGCCGGCGGCGCTCCTCGATCGGGTGAGCCTCGCCTTCGTGTGCTCGCCGGCGAACCCGCAAGGTGCGGTGGCCTCGGCCGAGGACTGGCGGCGGCTGATCGCGCTCGCCGAGCGGCACGACTTCGTCCTCTGCGCCGACGAGTGCTATTCCGAGATCTGGCGCGAGACGCCGCCCCCCGGCGCCCTCGCCGCCGCGCGCGCGGCGGGCGCGGACCCCGAACGCGTGGCGATCTTCCAGTCGCTCTCCAAACGATCGAGCGCGCCCGGTCTGCGCTGCGGTTTCGCCGCGGGCGGCCCGCGCGCCATCGCGTCGCTCTTGCGGCTCACGGCCTATGGCGGCGCGCCGGTGCCGCTGCCGCTCCAGCGTGCGGCGGCGGCGCTCTGGCGGGACGAGGCGCATGTCGAGGCGAGCCGCCTTCGCTACAAGGCGAAGTTCGACGCGGCCGACCGCATTCTCGGCGGCATGCCGGGATACGCATCGCCGCCGGCGGGGTTCTTCCTGTGGCTCGACGTCGGCGACGGCGAGGCGGCGGCGGTGCGGCTGTGGCGCGAGGCCGGGGTGCGCGTGCTACCCGGCGGCTATCTCGGCCGGGCGACCGACGGCGGTCCGAACCCGGGCGCCGGCTATATCCGCGTGGCGCTCGTCGCGCCCCATGACGACACCATTCGTGGGCTGGAGGCGATCCGCGCCGTCCTCGCTCCGCACGCCGAAGAAAGGGTCTGACGATGGCTCCCCGCGCCAAGACGAAACGCCGCAGCCTGGTCGAGAGCGATACCGAGGAGGCGCTGCGCCGGCGGGGGGCCGAGCTTCTCGGGCTGATCCTGATGGGGATCGGCCTTCTCGGCTGGGCGATCCTCTGGACCTATTCGCCCGACGACCCGAGCCTGTTCTCCGCGACCGACGCGGCGCCGGCCAATGCGCTCGGCTTCATCGGCGCCTCGATCGCCGATCCGCTGCACCGGGCCTTCGGCTGGGCGGCCTACGGCGTGCCGCTCGCCTTCTCGGTCTGGGGGCTGCGGCTGGTGCTGCATGCCGGCGAGAACCGGGCGCTGAGCCGCACCATCGCCACGCCGGTGGCGCTGGTCGTGGGCGCGGCCTTCGCCGCCACGCACGTGCCGCTGGCCGGCTGGTCGCATGCCTACGGGCTCGGCGGGCTGATCGGCGACGCCTCGCTGCGCGCGCTGCTCGGCGCGATCCCGCTCGACCTCGCGGCGGCGCTGCCGCTGGCGAGCGTGGCGCTCGCGCTGCTCTTCGTGCTGACCGCGGGCTATGCGCTCGGGCTCACCTGGGCCGAGCTGTCCGGCTTCGGCCGTCTGGTCGGGCAGGGCTCGGTCGTCGTCTACGCCGGCGCGCACGCGCTCGGCGGCCGCGCCATCGGCGGGGCCGCCGCCGGAGCGCGGCAGGCCGCCACGATGGCGACCGAGGCCCGGGCCCGGCGCGCATCCGCCGCCGCGCCGTCGGCGCCACGCCCGGCCGGCGGGCCGATTCCGCGCTTCGATCCGGCGGTGTTGCGCGAGCCGGCCGCGTCCCCGCCGCCGCGCCCGGCCCGCGCCGCGCCGCCCTTGGTCGCGGTCGCGCCCGCTCTCGGCGACGAGGACGCGGAGGAAGACGACGCCCCGGAGACCGCGCCGCCGTCGTTCGTCACGCCGTCCTTCGCCGCGCCCGAGACCCGGGTGCAGAAACCCGCGCCCCGGCCGCTCGCCAAGAGCGCGCGGGCCCGCAGCGAGGAGGAGCCGGAGCTCGCGCTCGCCGCCGGCGAGTCCGTCGCCTGGCAGTCGCCGCCTCTGTCGCTCCTCCAGAGCCCGAGCACCATCGTCCGCCACCACCTCTCGACCGACGCGCTCGAGGAGAACGCGCGCATGCTCGAGAGCGTTCTCGACGACTACGGCGTGCGCGGCGAGATCGTCGCGATCCGGCCCGGCCCGGTCGTCACCATGTACGAGCTGGAGCCGGCCGCAGGCCTCAAGGCCAGCCGCGTCATCGGCCTCTCCGACGACATCGCCCGCTCGATGTCGGCGCTCGCCTGCCGCGTCTCGACCATCCCCGGCCGCAGCGTGATCGGCATCGAGCTGCCGAACGAGCTGCGCGAGAAGGTGCTGCTGCGGGAAATCCTTTCGGCCAAGGGGTTTGGCGACAGCGCCCATGCCCTGCCGCTGGCGCTCGGCAAGGACATCGGCGGCGAGCCGGTGGTGGCGAACCTCGCGCGGATGCCGCATCTGCTGATCGCCGGCACCACCGGCTCGGGCAAGTCGGTGGCGATCAACACCATGATCCTGAGCCTGCTCTACAAGCTTTCGCCCGACGAGTGCCGGCTGATCATGATCGACCCGAAGATGCTGGAGCTTTCGGTCTACGACGGCATTCCGCACCTGCTCTCGCCCGTCGTCACCGACCCCAAGAAGGCGGTCGTGGCGCTCAAGTGGGTGGTCGCCGAGATGGAGGACCGCTACCGCAAGATGTCGAAGATGGGCGTGCGCAACATCGACGGCTACAACGCCCGGGTGAAGGATGCGCTCGCCAAGGGCGAGGCGTTCTCGCGCACGGTGCAGGTCGGTTTCGACGAGGACACCGGCGAGCCGGTGTTCGAGACCGAGAACATCCAGCCGCAGGCGATGGCGTTCATCGTGGTCATCGTCGACGAGATGGCCGACCTGATGATGGTGGCCGGCAAGGAAATCGAGGCGTGCATTCAAAGGCTTGCGCAGATGGCGCGCGCGAGCGGCATCCACCTGATCATGGCGACGCAGCGGCCCTCGGTCGACGTCATCACCGGCACGATCAAGGCGAACTTCCCGACCCGGATCAGCTTTCAGGTGACGTCCAAGATCGACAGCCGCACCATCCTCGGCGAGATGGGGGCCGAGCAGCTGCTGGGGCAGGGCGACATGCTCTACATGGCCGGCGGCGGGCGGATCACCCGCGTCCACGGCCCCTTCGTCTCGGACGAGGAGGTCGAGGAGGTGGTGAACCATCTGAAATCGCTCGGAACCCCGAGCTATGACGCGCGCGTCCTCGACGGGCCGAGCGACGACGAGGAGGATGACATCGACCTCGTCCTCGGCCTCGGCGGCGGTTCGCAGTCGGACGATGCGCTCTATGACCAGGCGGTGGCGATCGTCGCCAAGGACCGCAAGTGCTCGACCTCCTACATCCAGCGCAAGCTCGCGATCGGCTACAACAAGGCCGCGCGGATCGTGGAGATGATGGAGGAGCAGGGCGTGGTGAGCCCGTCGAACCATGTCGGCAAGCGCGAGGTGCTGGTCCCGGAACGCTGAGCGACCATCCCGTTGAAACGGCGGAAGAAACCGTTGCTGGAATGCGGCTGGAAACCTGGCCGGAATGGGGCTTGCCACCTTTTGCACCAACGGCACGGGACCCTGACTCCCTGTCGTTGAGGGGTTTTCCTCGGAGTTTGTCTGCTGATTCGCTCCCTCCCGAGGCGGGGAGGCCGGTCGTGTCCCCGGTGGTGGTGTAGTTCGCCGGTAGCGTCGCCGCCTGCCTGCGCGGACCATCGCGCTGGCAGGCAGGCGGCGACGCGGTGGTCATCGCGCGATCTTCGGCGATGGTCGGGTTGCGA
>NZ_JAGOID010000008.1 GCF_017995835.1 Amaricoccus sp. | reverse complement strand
CTGGGACTATCTCGGCGACCGCCTCCGCATCCCCGGCGCACCCACCATTCCCGCCTTGGATCACCTCATCCGCCAAGCCGCCCTCGCGTAGAGCCGCCCGGCCTTTTGCTCCGGCTACTGATAGATAGGGTAACTACCTGAGTACAAACGATAAACGCGTCAAAGGCCAAAAAGCGCCCGCGAGTCGTTTCATGAGCCCGCCGGTATTAGTCCGTCGACCATCCCGCGAGCTTCCTGCGGGACTTGATGGAGCGCCTGTCGGTTGCGGCCCGGACGAGGTTGGTGGGCGAAGTGCCGGACGGTGGCCATTTCGGGCGCCGTAGCCTTTGCGGAGACGGGACTGGTCGTCGCCGAAGGTGACGTCGAGCACCCAGCGCTGCCGATTCTCGATCACCCAACGTGCGCGCACCGCCTCGGCGGCTTGCGCCGCGGTGAGGGCGCGGGAGGAGACGAAGTAGCGCGTTTCGCCGACCTGGTGGTGGTCCGCACTGGTATGGGCGACCGGGGCGACGGCGTTTCACGACCTTCACCACCGAATCTTCCCAGGAGATAAGCCCTCGATAAAGGACGACCGATCGCCTACCGTGGCATTCTCGTCGACGAACTGCAAATCTGGGATCGCTTCTGCGTCCGAGATCCGGCATTTAATCCGTATCTCGACCACAGCCAGCTTCCGCTTCAATCGAGTGAGGTAAAGCTCGCCAAGGGCGCCGACGGGCGCAAGATATTATTCAGCGTCCCGGAGCGACTCTATCTAAAGCTGAAAAAGGAACTGGATGACCGACTTGAGGGCTGGAACAGCATTGTGGAACTTTCCCGGCACTAGTCAGGGCTGTCGCCTTCACATTGGAAGGAGACGCGCGGCGTAACGGATCAGGCTCCCGCCAGCGCCCGGGCGATGCGGGGGGCGAAGTAGGTGAGGATGCCGTCGCAGCCGGCGCGGCGGAAGGCGATCAGGCTCTCCCACATCGCCCGGTCGCCGTCGAGCCAGCCGTTGCGGGCGGCGGCCTCGATCATCGCGTACTCGCCGGAGACCTGGTAGGCGAAGGTCGGCACGCCGAACTCGGCCTTCACCGCGGCGCAGATGTCGAGATAGGGCAGGCCCGGCTTGACCATGACCATGTCGGCGCCCTCGGCGAGGTCGATCGCCACCTCGCGCAGCGCCTCGTCGCGGTTCGGCGGGTCCATCTGGTAGGTCTTCTTGTCGCCCTTGAGCGCGCCGCCCGAACCCACCGCGTCGCGGAAGGGGCCGTAGAAGCAGGAGGCGTACTTGGCGGCGTAGGAGAGGATCGCCACGTCGGGGAAGTCGTTCTCGTGGAGTGCGGCGCGCAGGACGCCGATGCGGCCGTCCATCATGTCGGAGGGCGCGAGGATGTCGGCGCCGGCCTCGGCCTGGGCGAGCGCCATCCGCTCGAGCGCGACGAGGGTCTCGTCGTTCAGCACCACGCCGTCGCGGACGAGGCCGTCGTGGCCGTCGGAGTTGTAGGGATCGAGCGCGACGTCGAGGAGGACGCCGATCTCGGGAACCGCGGCCTTGATGGCGCGGGTAGCGCGGCAGACGAGGTTGTCGGGGTTCCAGGCCTCGGTGGCGTCGGGGTTCTTGTCCGCCGCCTCGGTGAAGGGAAAGAGCGCGAGGCAGGGGATGCCGAGGCGCACGGCCTCCTCGGCGGCGCGCACGGCGCGGTCGACCGTCAGCCGCTCGACGCCGGGGAGCGAGGCGATCGGCTCGGCGGCGTCGGTTCCCTCGCGCACGAAGACCGGCCAGATCAGGTCTGCCGGGGCGAGCCGGGTTTCGGCGACGAGGTCGCGGATCCACGGGGTCCGGCGCAGGCGGCGGGGACGGCCGAGCGGGAACGGGGCGGCGAGCGGGGTCATCGTGGCGGTTCCTCCGGCTGGCTCGGCGCCCCTGTGCCACGGAGCCGCCGGTCGCCTCAACCCCCTCTCGGGGTTGGATCGGCCGGCGGGTCGCGCTAGGACGGCGCGGTCGCCCGCCCCGGGGAGCCGCCCGCCTTGCTGTCCGTCTTTCGCCTCGAGAGCTTCTTCAGCATCTGGTACTGGGCGTTCACGGTGCTGGTCTGGACGCTGGTCTGCCAGCGCACGCTCGGCGTGCCGCACGACATGCTGGTGCGCGCCGCCCGGCTGCCCGAGGTGGCGGAGCGGGTCGACCTGCTCGCGCGGATCGCGGCGGAGCGGTTGGCCGGTCTCGGCGACAGTCTCGGGGTCGCGGCGGCCGCCGTCACGGGCTTCGCGCTCGCGGCGCTGGCGACGCTCGCCTATGGCTACGGCGTCGCGCTGGCCGAGGCGGCGTTTCTCCTCGCCTTTCCGCTCAGCGTCGTCGCCTTCGGGACGATGCGCGTCGCCCGGCAGGTGCGGGCGAAGGGCCTCGCCGGCGAGGCGCTGCGCCGGCGGCTGTCGCGGCGGCGCGCCGTCAACCAGGGCATCGCCATGCTGGCCATGGTCTCCGCCGCGATCGCGGCGCTCGGTCACCCGCCGCGGTTCGGATTCTGATCCGGCGCGACGCCGCCCGTCGACGCTTGGCGAGCCCGGGGCCGCGGTCCTATAAGGGCGGGAGCAACGCAAGGGAGGGTCCATGTCCGCGATCGAGAAACGTCTGGCCGAACTCGGGGCCAGCCTGCCGGACGCGCCCGCGCCGGCCGCGAACTATGTGCCCTTCGTGGTTTCCGGCAAGACGGTCTACGTCTCCGGCCAGATCAGCAGCGACGCGAACGGCCCGATCCGCGGGCGGCTCGGCGAGAACGTGGACGTGGCCGCCGGCGCCGCGGCGGCGAAGACCTGCGCGCTGGCGCTGCTCGCGCAGGCGCGCAAGGCGGCGGGCGGCGATCTCGACGGCATCGCGCGGATCGTCAAGCTGACCGGCTTCGTAAACAGCGCGCCGGGCTTCACCGACCAGCCGAAGGTGGTGAACGGCGCGTCGGACTTCCTCGTCGAGGTGTTCGGGGACAGGGGCCGGCACGCGCGCTCGGCCGTCGGCGTGGCGGCGCTGCCGCTCGGGGTCGCGGTCGAGATCGAGGCGATCTTCGAGCTTGCCTGAGCTCGCGGCCGCGTTCCTGCGGATGCCGCTCGCGCATCGCGGGCTGCATGACCGCGCCGCGGGGGTGATCGAGAACAGCCGGGCCGCGGTCGCGGCCGCGGTCGCGGCGGGCTATGGCGTCGAGATCGACGTGCAGCGCGCGGCGGACGGCGAGGCGATGGCGTTTCACGACGAGGCCCTGCCCCGCCTGACCGGCGCGCCGGGGCTGGTCGCCGATCACACGGCCGCGGCGCTCGGGCGGATTCGGCTGAGCGGGAGCGACGAGACGATCCCGACGCTGGCGGAGATCCTTGCCATCGTCGCGGGGCGGGCGCCGCTCCTCGTCGAGGTCAAGGACCAGACCGGCGTGCTCGGGCCCGAGGTCGGGCCGCTGGAGGGCCGGGTGGCGGAACTCCTCGCCGGCTATGGCGGGCCGGTGGCGGTGATGTCGTTCAACCCGCATTCGGTGGCGGCGCTGGCGGCGGCGGCGCCGGGGGTGGCGCGGGGGCTGACGTCCTGCGCCTTCGACGGCGAGGACTGGGCCTTGCCCGACTATCGCCGGGCGGAACTCGCCTCGATGGCCGAGGTCGGGCCAACCGGGTCGAGCTTCGTCTCGCACGACAAGGCGGATCTCGCCAGCCCGGCGGTGGCGCGGCTGAAGGCCGGCGGGTTGCCGGTGCTGACCTGGACGGTGCGCTCGGCCGCGGAGGAGGCGCTGGTGCGGCGGGTGGCGGACAACATCACCTTCGAGGGCTACCGCCCCGCCATCCCCCGATGATCCGGGGACTGCTCGCCGGGGCCGCGGTCGCGGGCGTGCTGCTCGCCGCCGGGACCGTTCTCGGCGCGCTGCGCGTCCTCGTCGCCGCGCCCCGGCTGGGGGAAGGGTGGGCGCTGGCGCTGGAGTTGCCGGCGATGCTCGCCATCGCCTGGACCGCCACCGGCCGGTTCCTGCGCCGCCTCGCGGCGCCGGGCGCGCTCGCGGACCGGCTCGCCATGTCCGCGGCGCTGCTCCTCGTCCTTTTCGCCGGCGAGGCCGCGCTCGCCGCCGGCCTCGCCGGCGCCTCTCCGGCGGCCTGGCTCGCGGGGCTCGCCGATTCCGCCGCCTGGCCGGGCCTCGCCGCCCAGATCGCCGCGGGCCTGATGCCGCTCTGGCCACGACGGCATTGACGCCCGCCGGTTCCCGGCCATCACTGGAGGCGATGGACGGCGGCGAAAGCATCGAGATCAGCGTCCTCGGGGGCCTCGGCGAGATCGAGGCGGCCGAATGGAATGCCTGTGCCGCGCCGGAGGCGGCGGACGGGGGGCGGCCGGTTGATCCTTTCACGACGCACCGCTTCCTCGGGGCGCTGGAGGCGTCGGGGTCGGTCGGGCCGGGCGCCGGCTGGGGGCCGCGGCATCTGGTGGCGCGGCAGGGCGGCGTCGCGATCGCGGCGATGCCGCTCTACGTCAAGGGCCACAGCCAGGGCGAGTATATCTTCGACCACGCCTGGGCGGACGCGCTGGAGCGGGCCGGCGGGCGCTATTATCCGAAGTTGCAGGCGGCCGTGCCGTTCACCCCGGCGACCGGGCGGCGGTTCCTGACGCGGCCGGGCTTCGAGGCGGCGGGGCGGGCGGCGCTGATCGAGGCGGCGACGACGATCGCCGAGCGCAACGCGGTGTCGTCCTTCCACGTCACCTTCTGCACCGAGGCGGAGCGGCGCTGGGGCGAGGCGGCGGGCCTGCTGGCGCGCTCGACGCAGCAGTTTCACTGGGTGAACCGGGGCTATACGGATTTCGAGGGGTTCCTCGGCCAGCTCGCCTCGCGCAAGCGCAAGGCGATCCGAAAGGAGCGGGCGCAGGCGCAGGGGTTCGGGGGCGAGATCGTCGAGCTGACCGGGGACGCCATCGAGCCCGGGCACTGGGACGCGTTCTGGCGGTTCTACCAGGATACTGGCGGCAGGAAATGGGGGCGGCCCTACCTGACGCGGGCGTTCTTCGAGCGGGTGCAGGCGACGATGCGCGGCGACGCGCTGCTGGTGCTGGCGCGGCGGAAGGGGCGCTGGGTGGCGGGGGCGCTGAACTTCATCGGGCGCGACACGCTTTATGGCCGGTACTGGGGCTGCGTCGAGGATCACCCGTTCCTGCATTTCGAGCTCTGCTACTACCGGGCGATCGACTGGGCGATCGCCCACGGGCTCGAGCGAGTCGAGGCCGGGGCGCAGGGCGAGCACAAGCTGGCGCGGGGATATCTGCCGGTGGAAACGCACTCGCTGCACTGGATCGCCCTGCCCGCGCTCAGGAAGGCGGTGGCGGCGTATCTCGACGCCGAGCGGCGGGCGGTCGGGCAGGAGATGGAGGCGCTCGCGAGCTGGGGGCCGTTCCGGCGCGGCGAGGGCGGTTGAGGGCTGACAGCGGCGGCGGGAGCGCTATGTTCCGCGGCGACGCAAAAGGAGTGGTCCGATGACCAACGAGATCGTTCTCTACACCAACCCCCGTTCGCGGGGCCGGATCGCGCACTGGATGCTGGAGGAGGTCGACGCGCCCTATCGGACCGAGTTCATCGAGCTCGGCGCCGGGACGCGAACGCCGGAATTCCTCGCCATCAACCCGATGGGAAAGGTGCCGACGCTGGTCCACGGGGCGGAGGTGGTGACGGAGGCGGCGGCGATCTGCGCCTACCTGGCCGACACCTTCCCCGAGGCCGGGCTCGCGCCGCGGCCGGGCGAGCGGGCGGCGTATTATCGCTGGCTGTTCTTTGCGGCGGGGCCGCTCGAGTCCTCGGTGACGAACCGGGCGCTCGGCTTCACCCCGCCGGAGGAGCGGCAGGGGATGGTCGGCTACGGCTCGTTCGAGGCGGTGATGGACACGATCGAGCGGGCTCTGGAGGCGGGGCCGTTCGTGGCGGGCGACCGGTTCACCGCGGCGGACGTCTATTTCGGCTCGCAGGTCGGCTGGGGGCTGATGTTCGGCTCGATCGAGGCGCGGCCGGCGTTCAAGGAATACTGGGGCCGGCTGGCCTCGCGGCCGGCGCTGGCGCGGGCGAACGCGGCGAACGACGCGGCGATGGCGGCGGAGGCGTCGTGACATGGCGGAGTTGCTGACCGCAGCGGAGCGGACGGAGGCGCTGCCGGCGCTGGGCGCGGCGGGCTGGGGCGCGGTCGAGGGGCGCGACGCCATCCGCAAGGTGTGGAAGTTCCGGAGCTTCGTCGAGGCCTGGGGCTTCATGTCGCGCGCGGCGCTGCACGCCGAGAAGCTGAACCACCATCCCGAGTGGACCAACATCTACAACGTGGTGGACGTGACGCTGACCACCCACGACTGCCGGGGACTGAGCGGGCTCGACCTGAAGCTGGCGCGGAAGATGGACGCGCTGGCGGGAGCGGACGTGGAGGTGCAGCGCGATCATTCCGAGCCGGTGGAGTGCCTGTGCGAGATCCACGCGCGGACGGGCGGGGCGGAGTGAGCGGCCCCCGCCCGTATAGGCGCCGGCTGCACACGTCGTGACAGCGCCACGGCCGCGTTGCGGCCTTGCCGTGCGGGGTTGATCTCGCCGGCGCAGGCGGCCAACGTCGATGGAAGCCCGGGGGGGGGACGTCATGGCGGAGACGCTCGCATCGCTGATCGCAGGCCATGCCGAGGACGCGCCGGCGCTGGGGGCGCCGGAGCGGGAGTGGCTGAGCTTCGGGGGGCTCGGGGCGCTGGCGCGCGAGGTGCGGGCGACGCTGGCCGAGGCGGGGATCGCGCGGGGCGACCGGGTGGCGATCGTGCTGCCGAACGGGCCGGAGATGGCGGCGGCGTTCGTGACCATCGCGCAGGCGGCGACGACGGCGCCGCTGAACCCGGCCTATCGACGCGACGAGTTTGACTTTTATCTCGACGACCTCGGCGCCAGGGCGATCGTGCTGGCCGAGGGCGCGGAGGGGCCGGCGGCGGAGGCGGCATTGGCGCGGGGGCTCGCGGTGCTGCGGCTGTCGCCGGACGGGGCGGCGGGGCGGTTCCGGCTCAGGGCGGAGCGCAAGGCGGGGGCGCCGGCCTTCGGGGCGGAGGCCGAGGCCGAGGACATCGCGCTGATCCTGCACACCTCGGGCACGACCTCGCGGCCGAAAATCGTGCCGCTGCTGCAATCGAACCTCGCGGCCTCGGCGCGGCACATCGGGGCGGCGCTGGCGCTGTCGCCGGCGGACCGCTGCCTGAACGTGATGCCGCTCTTCCACATTCACGGGCTGGTCGCCGCGGTGACGGCGAGCCTCGCGGCGGGGGGCTCGGTCTGGTGCGCGCCGGGGTTCGACGCGCTCAGGTTCTTCGGCTGGCTCCACGACGCGCGGCCGAGCTGGTACACGGCGGTGCCGACGATGCACCAGACGATCCTCGGCCGGTCGGCGCGCAACGCGCAGATCGTGCGGGCGGCGGGGCTGCGGCTGATCAGGTCGTCGTCGGCGTCGTTGCCGCCGCAGGTGATGATCGCGCTCGCCGAGACCTTCGCGTGCCCGGTGATCGAGAGCTACGGCATGACCGAGGCGGCGCACCAGATGTGCTCGAACCCGCTGCCGCCGCGGGCGCAGAAGCCGGGCTCGGTCGGGGTCGCCGCAGGGCCGGAGGTGCGGATCGCGCACGAGGTCGAGGACCGGCTGCTGCCGGGCGGGACGGGCGAGGTGGTGATCTCGGGCCCGAACGTGACGCCGGGCTACGAGGCGAACCCGGAGGCCAACGCGAGGAGCTTCTTCGAGGCCGAGGGGCGGCGCTGGTTCCGCACCGGCGACCAGGGGGCGTTCGACGCCGAGGGCTATCTTGGGCTGACCGGACGGCTCAAGGAGATCATCAACCGCGGCGGCGAGAAGGTGAGCCCGCTCGAGGTCGACGCGGTGCTGATGGACCATCCGGCGGTGGCGCAGGTGGTGACCTTCGCGCTGCCGCACCGGACGCTGGGCGAGGAAGTCGCGGCGGCGGTGGTGCTGCGCGAGGGCGCGGCGGCGAGCGAGGGCGAGATCCGCGACTTCGCGCGCGAGCGACTGGCGGAGTTCAAGACGCCGCGGCGGGTGGTGATCCTCGCCGAGATCCCCAAGGGCGCGACCGGCAAGCTGATGCGGATCGGGCTCGCGGCGAAGCTCGGGCTCGGCGGGGGCTGATGCGGATCTGCGTCTTCGGCGCCGGGGCGATCGGCGGCTACATGGCCGCGATGCTGGCCCGGGCCGGGGCGGAGGTGAGCGTCGTGGCGCGCGGGCCGCATCTGGCGGCGATGCAGGCGCGCGGGCTGGCGCTGGTCGCGGCGGAGGGCGAATTCACCGTCCCGGTCCGGGCCACCGACGATGCGGCGGCGCTGGGGCCGCAGGACTACGTGGTGCTGACGCTCAAGGCGCATTCCGTGCCGGCGGCCGTGCCGGCGATCCTGCCGCTGCTCGGGCCGGGGACGACGCTGGTGAGCGGGGTGAACGGCGTGCCGTGGTGGTATTTCCACGGGCTGGAGGGGCCGCTGGCGGACACGCGACTCGAGAGCGTCGATCCCGGCGGCGTGCAGTGGGAGGCGTTCGGACCGGAGCGGGTGCTCGGCTGCGTCGTCTATCCGGCGGCGGAGGTGGCGGAGCCCGGGGTGATCCGGCATGTCGAGGGCAACCGATTCTCGCTCGGCGAGCCGACGGGCGAGCGGTCGGCGCGGGCGCTGCGGCTCGCGGCGGCGCTGGAGGGGGCGGGGCTGCGGGCGCCGGTGCGGCCGCGCATCCGTGACGAGATCTGGGTGAAGCTGTGGGGGAACCTGAGCTTCAACCCGATCTCCGCGCTGACGCTGGCGACGCTCGACCGGATCTGCGCCGATGCGGGGACGCGCGGCGTGGCGCGGGCGATGATGCTGGAGGCGCAGGCGGTCGGCGAGAGCTTGGGCGTGCGCTTCCCGATCGACGTTGACCGGCGGATCGACGGGGCGGCGGCGGTCGGCGCGCACCGCACCTCGATGTTGCAGGACCTCGAGGCCGGGCGACCGATGGAGATCGACGCGCTGGTGGGCGCGGTGCAGGAACTCGGCCGGCTGACGGGCGTGGCGACGCCGGTTCTCGACACGGTGCTCGGGCTGATTCGGCTGCGCGCGCGGGTGGCCGGGCTCCATCCCGGGTGATGTTGCGCTGCGGCGATTATGCCGCGCAGCAGCAAAAATCGTCGCGTTCTCAAGGCGCGCGGGCGGAAAGTTGCCGATAGATCCGGCGCGCCTCGACTTGCTGCAATGCAGCATGGCAGCTTGGGGCTCCCAGGAACGCCCAGGGAGTGCGAGCCATGCGCCTTCTGACCAGAACCTTCGCGACCGTTCTCGTCGCCCTCTCCCTCGCCCCAGTGGCGCAGGCGAACGGGGCTTCCGGGCAGCGTGACCACTCGCAGGCGGATCAGGTCTGCCTGACCGAGGCGATCTATTTCGAGGCGAACCCGCACGCGGAGTCGCAGCAGGCGGTCGGCCACGTGATCCTGAACCGGGCGCGCGATTCGCGGTTCCCGAGTTCGGTCTGCGGCGTCATCAAGCAGGGCTGCCAGTTCTCGTACCGCTGCTCCGGCCGGTCGCTGGCGCTGCGCGACAAGGTGAAGCGGCAGCGCGCGGAGCAGGCCGCGACGGCGGTGCTGGCGGGCAGCGACGACCCGACCCGCGGGGCGCTGTTCTTCCACTCCGCCAAGGCCCGCCCGGGCGGCTTCTTCTCGAAGCGCCCGCGCGTGGGCGAGATCGGCGGGAACGTGTTCTACCGCTGAGCGGCTTTCCCGCCGCTGCGAGGCGTGGCGTCCCCGACAGGACTTGAACCTGTGACCTATCGCTTAGGAGGCGATCGCTCTATCCGCTGAGCTACGGGGACGGCGGGCCCACATAACCGGAAACCGGCGCGAAGGCCAACCCGTCACAGGCGGGCGCGGGTGCTGCGCGGGGTGGTGAGAAGCAGGCTGGTCTCGCTCGTGGCGACGCCCGGCAGCAGGCGGATGCGCCGGAGCGTGGCGTCGAAGTCGGCGAGGCCGGCGGCTGCCAGTTCGACCACCAGATCCCAGCGGCCGTTGGTGGTATGGACCGCGGCCACCTCGGGCATGGCGCCGAGCGTGCGGATCACCCGGGCCGTGGCCTGCCCGTCGATCGCGATCGACATGACGCCGCGCACCGCCGCCTCGACCGCGTCGGCGGGAAGAATGACCGTGTAGCCGAGGATCTCGCCGCGCGCCTCCAGCCGGGCGATGCGGGCGCGCACCGTGGCCCGGGCGACGCCGAGTTCGGCCGCGAGGTCGGAGACCGAGCGGCGGGCGTCGTGGCGCAGCAGCGACACGAGCTTCTGGTCGAGCGGGTCCATCTGTCCGTACTGGTCGATCCGACTGCCGAAATGATAGATCGGCCTGCCGGATGCGCCAATCCTGTCTCTCAACATTGCCGCGACGTGATGTCGATATGGCGGCATGGGACACATCAACGATGCATTGCATATCCGCCTCGTCGGGGCGCCCGTCGAGGAGGGCGCGGGCCGGCCCGGCTGCGCGCTGGGGCCGCAGGCGCTGCGCGCCGCAGGGATCGGCGCGGCGCTCGGGGCCGCCGACCTCGGCGACGTGGCGCCGCGGCCGTCGCGGCCGCTCTGCCACGGCAACGCGGCCCTGAAGGCGCTGCCCGAGGTCTCGGCCTGGACCGAGGCGCTGGCCGAGGCGGCGCTCGCGGCCTCGGACGGCGGCCTGCCGGTCTTCCTCGGCGGCGACCACAGCCTGTCCGCCGGGACGGTGACCGGGCTGGCGCGGCGCGCGGCGGAGGCAGGCCGGCCTCTTTTCCTCCTCTGGCTCGACGCGCATCCGGATTTCCACACGCTCGACACCACGACGAGCGGCAACCTGCACGGGACGCCGGCCGCCTACGCGACGGGGCGGCCGGGGTTCGAGGGCTATTTCCCGGCGCTGGCGGCGCCGGTCGATCCGCGGCGGGTGTGCATGCTCGGGGTGCGCAGCGTCGATCCGGCCGAGGCGCGGGCGCTCGCGGAGGCGGGCGTGGCGGCGCACGGGGTGCGCGGCATGGGGCGGGCGCTGGCGGCGTTCCTGGCCCGGGTGGCGGCGGAGGACGGGTTGCTGCACGTGAGCCTCGACGTGGACTTCCTCGATCCCGGCCTCGCGCCGGCGGTGGGGACGACGGTCCCGGCGGGGGCGAGCCGGCGGGCGGCGCTGGCGGCGATGGACCGGCTGCGGGCGTCGGGACGGGTGACGAGCCTCGACGTGGTGGAACTGAACCCGCGGCTCGATCGCGGCGGCCGCACGGCGCGGCTGATGGTCGAGCTGGTGGCGCGGCTCATGGGAGATCGCAGATGAACACCGCCGCCCTGAACCTCGTCCCCTTCGTCAGCGTCGACCACATGATGCGGCTGGTGCACGCGACCGGGATCGAGCGCTTTCTGTCGGAACTCGCCGCGCGGATCGAGGCGGACTTCGCCCGATGGGAGAGCTTCGACCGGACACCGCGGGTGGCGAGCCACAGCGCCGAGGGCGTGATCGAGCTGATGCCGACCTCGGACGGCGCGACCTATGCCTTCAAGTGCGTGAACGGTCATCCCGGCAACGCCCGGGACGGGCGGCAGACGGTGGCGGCATTCGGGATGCTCGCCGACGTCGCGACCGGGTATCCGGTGCTCCTGTCGGAGATGACGCTCCTGACGGCGTTCCGCACGGCGGCGACCTCGGCGGTGGCGGCCAGGCACCTGGCGCCGCCGGGAGCGCGGACCCACGCGATCATCGGCAACGGGGCGCAGTGCGAATTCCAGGCGCTGGCGTTCCGGGCGATCTGCGGCGCGGCTCTGGGACCTCGACCCGGCGGCGACGGAGAAGAGCCGACGCAACCTCGCCGCGGCCGGGCTGCGGACGACGGCGTGCCGGTCGGCGGAGGAGGCGATCGAGGGCGCGCGGATCGTGACCACCTGCACGGCGGACAAGACGCGGGCGACGATCCTGACGGACAACATGGTGGGCGCGGGCGTCCACATCAACGCGATCGGCGGCGACTGCCCGGGCAAGACCGAGCTGCACCGCGACATCCTGATGCGGGCCGACATCTTCGTCGAGCATCCGCCGCAGACGCGGGTCGAGGGCGAAATCCAGCAGCTCGCGCCCGACCATCCGGTGACGGAGCTGTGGCGGGTGATCGCCGGGCGCGCGCCCGGGCGCCGCTCGGCGGCGGCGATCACGCTGTTCGACTCGGTCGGCTTCGCGATCGAGGATTTCTCGGCGCTGCGCTACGTGCGCGAGCGCCTCGCCGCGACGGGCCTCGGCCAGGAGCTCGACCTCGTGGCCGACCCGGACGACCCGCGCGACCTCTACGGCATGCTGATGCGCGCGGCCGGACCGGGGATGCCTCAGGCATTCATTCAGGTTTGCTAACCTGGAGAGCAGTCGGTTTCGCGCGAACGCGCGCGAAACAGGCAAAGAAGACTCTGCGCGCACCTGCGCGCACCTTGTGGCCGCAAAGGCGGCCTTCCGACGGCGGCGCCGGGCGCGGCGTCAGGCCGGCTCGCGGGCGTGGTCCTGGACGATGCGCTCGGCGGCCTTGCCGTGCATCTCCTCGTAGTGGTCGAAGCTCTCGGAGAACCAGCCGACGCCCTGGGTGGAGGCGCGGACGTCGTTGGCGAGACCCGGGAGCGCCGCCGCCGGCAGGAGCGCCTCGAAGACCTCCCAGCCGCGCGCCTCGGGGTCCGGCTCGAAGCCGAGCGGCTGGCCGTGGAGCGCTGAGACGATCGGGCCGAAGCCGCCGGTGAAGATCGAGGGCGCGTGGATGCGGGCGCGGTGGATCGGCTGGAGGAGGACGGGGCCGGCCGCCTCCAGCGCCTCGCCGACGCCGCGGCGGCCGGCGATGCGGAAGGCCATGTCGGAGCTGTCGACCGCGTGGGCCTGGCCGTCGGTCAGCGTCACCGCCACATCGACGACCGGAAAGCCGAGCGGGCCCTTCTCCATGGCGTCGCGCGCGCCGGCCTCGACGGCGGGGATGTAGTTCCTCGGCACCGCGCCGCCCTTGACCGTCTCGGCGAAGGAGAAGCCGGCGCCGCGGCCGGTCGGGGCGATGGTCATCTTGACGTCGGCGAACTGGCCGGCGCCGCCGGTCTGCTTCTTGTGGCGGTAGGCGACGTCGTGGCTCTTGGTGATCGTCTCGCGGTAGGCGGGGCTCGGGTCGAGGTCGGCGACCTCGAGGCCGAAGGCGTCCTTGAGCCGCTGGCGCACGAGGCGCAGGTGGAGCGGCCCCTGAAGGCTCGCCAGCGCGCCGCCGGTGGCCGGATCCTGGGCGACGCCGAGGCCGCCGTCGGATTCGGCGAGGGTGGCGAGGGCGCCGGAGAGCTTCACGCCGTCGCGCTCGTTCGACGGCGCGATCAGGCGGTGGAGCATGGCGGGCAGCGCCGCGGTCCAGCCGGGGGCGTCGTGGACCGCGCCTTGGGTGACGAGGCGTCCGGGGGCGAGGTGGTCGGCCTTGACCGCCTGGACGATCTCGCCCTCGGCGACCTCGTCGAGGTGGCGCTGTTCGCGCGGGTCGGCGGGCGAGAGCTGGCCGGGGGCGCGGCCGCCGAGCGGACGGGTGGCGGGCAGGGTCTCGAAGGCGCGCAGGAGCGCGATCCGGCCCATGTGCTTGCGATAGCCGCCGGCGAAGACCACGGCGGCGGGGGACTCGGTGAGGCCGGCCTGCTGCTGGAGGCGGGCGCGCAGGGCCTCGGGCTGCGGGGCCTCGTGGCGCAGCGCCTTCAGCAGCCGGACCACGCCGTTGCCGTGCAGGCCGGAGCCGATCAGCGCCTCCTCGACCTTGTTCTCGGCCAGGGCCCGGGCGCAGAGGGCGTAGACCTCGCCGGAGGGGGGAACGCGCTCCTCGATCAGTTCCTCGAGCAGGTGGTCGTCGAACTCGGAGAGCGATTCGAGCAGGCTCTCGCGGGCTTCGTGCTCGCGTTCGATCATGCCGGCGGGAAGCTCGATCAGCTTCGAGGGCTCGCCCTCGCGATAGGACCAGGCGCGCTCGGAGACGAGGTCGACGGCGCCGGTGATGCGGTCGCCGTCGCGGATCGGCACCTGGCGCAGGATGATCGGGTGCTCGGCATAGTCCTGGAGCGCGGCGACGAGGTCGCGCATCCGGGCCGTCGCCTCGTCGATGCGGTTGACGAAGATCAGCGCCGGCGTGCCGGCGGCGGCGACGGCGTGGAGGTAGGGCGCGGCGAGCGGCGCGGCGTCCGGGTCGGGGGTGACGCAGATCACCGCGACGTCGGCGGCGAGCAGCGCCGCCTTGGCGACGTGCAGCGCCTCGATCGAGCCGGGCGTGTCGATCGCCTGCCAGCGCTCGCCGAGATGGGCAAAGCCCGCCACCCGCGCCTCGCCCGGCGCGGCGGCGGGCTGGATAGCGCCGCCCTCGAGGGTGCAGAACCGGTCGACGAGCGTCGATTTGCCGGTGTTCGACGCGCCGAGCACCGCCAGCGTCCGCGTCATGGTCGTCCTCCCCGTCGGTTCTGTTGGAGGGATCATAGGCCGGGGGCGGGCGCGATTCCTAGCGGGGATCCGTGGGAGCCCACGCCGCCGCCGCGGGCCGGGCCGGCCCCGCTGCCGGCCGTATCACGCGTGATAGCTGCGTAAGCTATTGATATGATGAAACGAACGCGACGCCCGCATCGCCGGCGCAAGCTGCGCACTCCGCGCCGCGTTCGATCGGTTCGGTCGATGCGGCGTGGGGATCCCGCCGGTTCCCCGGCGATTTCGCCTTGGCGAGATCGGATGCAGCCCGCGCTTGCGGCGCGGGCCGGCCGGCGCGCGCCGCCGGGTCGCCGACGCTCAGGACGCCATGGGGGCCTTGTAGGCGGCGGTCGCCTTGCTGGCCATCCCCATCGCCTCCTTCGCCTCGGCGGCCGTCAGCAGCTTGACGGTCTCGGACCGCGAGACGGTGCCCGCGGCGGCGACCGCCAGCGCGCCGGCCGCCATCATCCTGTCGTCGGGGCCCTCGATCAGGCAGACGACGTCGAACTTGCCGAACGCGAAGAACAGGTGATGCAGCTTGCCGCCGATCGCCTCGATGAGCTTGGCCGCGGCGGCGGTGCGGTCCTGCGGGTTGGCGACCATCGCCTTGATGGCCTCGGGGGAATAGGCGATCTGATAGAGATAGAAGGGCATGGATTTCCCCTCGTCGCGAAGGGGTCGGCCCAGGCCTTGCGCTCCGGATCCCCACATGCCCGTGACCGCCCGGTCCGCGCGCGCCGCCGGGAAGCGGCATGCAGCCGGAGCCAGGTCTGCGGGCGGAACATACCACGCCCGCAGGACCCGAGTCGCGGGCCTTCGCGCTTCCGGAAGGCCCGGGGCCCTCGCCTACCGACGGTTGCGGGCGGAGAGGAGCTTCAGGCGCAGCGCGTTGAGGCGGATGAAGCCGGCCGCGTCCTTCTGATCGTAGGCGCCCGCGTCCTCCTCGAAGGTGACGTGCTTCTCGGAATAGAGGCTGTCGGGCGAGGAACGGCCGACGACGGTGGCCGAGCCCTTGTAGAGCTTCACCCGGACGCTGCCGTTGACGTGCTCCTGGCTGCGGTCGATGGCGGCCTGGAGCATCTCGCGCTCGGGCGAGAACCAGAAGCCGTTGTAGATGAGCTCGGCATAGCGCGGCATCAGCTCGTCCTTGAGGTGGCCGGCGCCGCGGTCGAGCGTGATCGATTCGATGCCGCGATGCGCGGCGAGCAGGACCGTGCCGCCCGGGGTCTCGTAGACGCCGCGGGACTTCATGCCGACGAAGCGGTTCTCGACGAGGTCGAGCCGGCCGACGCCGTGCCGGCCGCCGAGCTCGTTCAGCCGGGTCAGCAGCGCGGCCGGGGTCAGGCGCGCGCCGTCGATGGCCACCGGGTCGCCGCGCTCGAAGGCGATCTCGACGTATTCGGGCGTGTCCGGGGCCTTCTCCGGGTCGGTGGTGCGCTGGTAGACGTAGTCGGGCGCTTCCTCGGCGGGGTTCTCCAGCACCTTGCCCTCGGAGGAGGTGTGCAGGAGGTTGGCGTCGACGGAGAACGGCGCCTCGCCGCGCTTGTCGCGGGCGATCGGGATCTGGTGCTCCTCGGCGAAGGCGATGAGCCGAGTGCGGCTGGTCAGGCCCCATTCCCGCCAGGGGGCGATGACGCGGATATGCGGGTCGAGCGCGTAGGCCGCGAGTTCGAAGCGGACCTGGTCGTTGCCCTTGCCGGTGGCGCCGTGGGCGACGGCGTCGGCGCCGGTCGCCGCGGCGATCTCGACGAGGCGCTTGGCGATCAGCGGGCGGGCGATCGAGGTGCCGAGGAGGTACTGGCCTTCGTAGAGGGCGTTGGCGCGAAACATCGGGAACACGAAGTCGCGCACGAACTCCTCGCGCAGATCCTCGATGTGGATGTTCTCGGGCCGGATCCCGAGGAGGATCGCCTTCTGGCGGGCGGGCTCGAGCTCCTCGCCCTGGCCGAGGTCGGCGGTGAAGGTCACCACCTCGCAGCCGTACTCGGTTTGCAGCCACTTGAGGATGATCGAGGTGTCGAGGCCGCCGGAATAGGCGAGCACGACCTTCTTCGGTGGGGTCATCGGGCAGGCTCCGCTCTGTCGATGCGCGGGGTAGCGGGATTCGCGGCGCGCGGCAACCGCGGCGGGGCGGTCTGGTCCTCGTCCAGCGCGATCTCGGCGGCGCCGGGCGTCGGGCGGATCACATAGCCCACGGTCCGCGCTCCGGGGGGCGGGGTGTATTCCCAGAAGTCGTCGCTGTGGCGGAGGTTGCGGAAGAGCGCGAGGAGGGCGGGCGAGGTCGCGGCGGCGAAGTGGTCGAGCGGGTCGCCGGCCTCGACTTCCGTGATGTCGTAGATCGTCACCGGCAGGCCGCCGAGTTCGGACTCGTCGCGGAGCGATCCGAGCCGGTCGTGCTCGCCGCGAAGCCATGCCGAGATCCTGAGCGCCTCGTCGTGCTTCGAGGCGAAGACGACGATCGGCACGCCGCGCTCCAGAATCGGCCGGGCCTCCTCCTTGAACACGTCGAGGTCGATGTCGGGCGCCAGCAGGAAGATCGCGTTGATCTTGCGCTCCGCCTCGTCGTAGCCGAGCCGCATCATCGTCGAGAACGTGTCCATCAGCAGGAACGCTCCCATGGAATGGGCGACGAGATTGAATTGCCGCGCGTCGGAACTGGCCACCGACGCGATGGTCTCCTCCAGCGCGCGGCGGGCGAAGAGCGCGCTCTCGCGGTCGTCGAAGTAGCGCCAGGTCTTGGCGGCGGAGGGCCAGGAGAACAGCACCGCGACGTCGTGGCGGTCGTAGTCGTGCTGGATCTGGGCGTGGCGCAGGACGCCCTCGGCGAAGTTCACGTTGAAGCCATGGACGAAGACCATGGCCTCGGCCTCGCCCGAGGGATCGGCGGCAAGGGCGGCGTTCATCGCGGCGCGGAACTCGGGTTCTCCGGCGAAGCGGCGGGCGGACGTGACGAGGAACTGCGTCTCGGGGTCCGGGTGGCGTGGGTCGGGGAAGGTCACGGTCCCTGCGTCGCGGCGCGGCGGGACCGCAACGTCGAAGATGGCGAAGTCGGGCGGCGCCTTGCGGTCGTGGCCGTAGAGCTCCGGGCCTGCGACCGGCGCGCGGGCGGTGCTGACGAAGACCTGCTCGCGCGCGCCCACCGTGGCGGCGGCCGGGTCGAAGACGATCTGCCCGCGGGGCGCGCAGCCGGCCGCGACGGCGAGAGCGACGAATGCGACGGAGCGGGCGCGGCGGCGTGCCGACATCAGGATCCCCGAAGGCGGCCGGGGCCGCCGCGCCGCGCGACCGGTCGCGTCAGAACGGGATCTCGTCGTCGATCTGGCTGGAGGGGCCGGCGCCGCCGCGCGTGCCGGGCATCCCGCGGTCGTCGCCGTAGTCGGGGCCGCCCGCCATGCCGCCATCGCCGCGGCCGTCGAGCATGGTCAGTTCCGAGCGATAAGGGCGCAGCACCACCTCGGTGCTGTAGCGGTCCTGGCCGGACTGGTCCTGCCACTTGCGGGTCTCGAGCTGGCCCTCGAGGTAGACCTTGGAGCCCTTGCGCAGGTACTGCTCGGCGACGCGGACGAGCGGTTCGGAGTAAATCGCGACCGAGTGCCACTCGGTTTTTTCCTTGCGCTCGCCGGTCTGCTTGTCGCGCCACGTCTCCGACGTGGCGATGCGCAGGTTGGCGACCTTGCCGCCGCTCGGGAACGACCGGACTTCCGGATCGCGACCGAGATTGCCGATCAGGATCACCTTGTTGACGCTGCCGGCCATGCCGCTCTCCCAAATGGCTCTTCCGCTGGCCCGGGGTGGGTGCGGGCGGGGCGGAACGTCGCCCTGAATAGGTTAACGCGGCATGAAGGACAACCGGGTAGGTTGACCGCATCCCGACGATAACAGAGAGGCTGACAGCGCGGAAAGTTTTTGCCATAGTCCGCGCAATTCCGGCGCAGGCCGGGCGGCGATCGAGGCGGGCGCCGACAAGCAGGACGAGGGACCATGAGACGGATTGCGATCGCGCTGGGCGCCTGCCTTGCGTTGTCCGGCCCGGCGGCTGCGGAAGTGCAGTTGAGCCGCGTGCTGTCGGGAAGCTCCAGCCTTTCGTCGGAGTATCGCTCGCTGATCCGCGCGCCCGTGCCCGGCGCGCTGAAGGGCCAGCCGCGGCGGCCGTCGCGCATCGCCGAGACCGACGACTGGGCCATCCCGCGCTACTACGGCTCGAACGGCCAGTTCCAGGAGCTGGCGCGGGCGGCGGCGCGCAGGCACAACGTGCCGGAGGATCTGTTCCTGCGGCTGGTGCGTCAGGAATCGAACTTTCACCCCGCGGCGGTGTCGTCCAAGGGGGCGATCGGGCTGGCGCAGCTGATGCCGGGCACGGCGCGGCTGCTGCGGGTCAATCCGCACGATCCCAAGCAGAACCTGGAGGGGGGCGCGCGGTATCTGTCGATGCAGTACCGCAAGTTCGGCGACTGGCGACTGGCGCTCGCCGCCTACAACGCCGGTCCGGGCGCGGTGGAGAAGCACGGGGGCGTGCCGCCCTACGCCGAGACCCAGCAATACGTGAAGAAGATCCTCGGGCGCTGAGGCGGCCCGACCCGGGCGATCCGTCCTCGACCTCCCGGGGGGAGCGCCGCCCTCGGGGACCCCGCAAGGGGGTCCCGCTCGGACGGCGCTGACGGTCGGCCGCCTTTGCGGCCTCCCTGCGAAGGAGCGGCCTTTCGCCGCGAGTCCTCGTTCTCCCCGCCCTTTGGCGGGGCCCCGGCGCCTGCTCGATAGGGTTTCTGCCAGTATGAATGCCTGAAGGCGGAGTGCGGCGCCGGCAGCGCACGCGCCGACGCGGTCACGACTCGGCGGCGAAACGCTCGGCAAGGAGCTCGATCAGGGCGCGGACCCTGGCGGGAGCCGGGTCCGCCGGCGGCGGGCGGACGACGAAGAGGCCGACTTCCGGCATGGCGTGGTCGGGAAGGACGCGGACGAGTTCGCCCGCCTCGATCGCCGGGCGGCACAGGAAGGCCGGCAGTCGCGCGACGCCGAGGCCGAGGCGCGCCGCGGCGAGGAGGGCCGGGCCGCTGTCGGCGAGGAACCGCGCCTGCGGCGCGAGCGTGATTTCGCGGCGGCCTTCGCGGAAGCGCCAGGTCTCGTGCACCTGGGCGAGGATGGCGTGGGCGCGGAGGTCGGCCACGGCGCCCGGCGTGCCGTTCTTGCGCAGGTAGGCCGGGCTGGCGACGAGGACCGCCCGGACCGGGGCGATGCGGCGGGCGACCAGCGTCGAATCGGGCAGGCTGCCGACGCGGATCGCCGCGTCAAAGCCCTCGCCGATCAGGTCGACGACGCGGTCGCTGTAGGCAGCGTGGACGTCGAGCCGCGGCCAGCGCAGCGCCAGTTCCGGCAGGACCGTGGCCAGGTGGGTTGCGAGGAACGAGAGCGGGGCGGACACGCGCAGACGACCGGCGATCTCGCCGCCGCCCCGGCGGATCTCCTCGCGGCCGGCGTCGAGTTCCGCGAGGATGCGGTCGGCATGGGCCTTGAACGCCGCGCCCGCCTCGGTCGGCGCCACGCCGTGGGTGCTGCGCGCGACGAGCGGCGCGGCGAGTTCCGCCTCGAGCCGGGCGAGGCGGCGGCTGACCACGGATTTCGACAGGCCGAGCCGGCGGCTGGCCGGCGTCAGGCCCCGCGCCTCGATGACCTCGACGAAGACGCGCAGGTCGTCGATGTCCACCGCCAGCGTTCCGTTTTCTGCAACACAGATATGCCGGTCGAAAGGCTACCGTTGTGCATCGGGCGACGCCAGATCGTTCCTCAACGAACGAGGAGATTCCAGATGCTCAATATCCTGGCCATAGACAGCAGCTCGGCCGGCTCGGCCTCCGTGTCCCGCCGCCTGGTGGACGAGACGGTTTCGGCGCTGGTCGCCGCTGCGCCGGGGGCCGCCGTCGTCCGCCGCGACCTCGCCGCCGATCCGGTCCCGCACCTGACCGCAGCGACGCTCGCCGGCGTGCGCGGCGAGCCGTCGTCGGAAGCGGAGCTGGCGGCGCGGGCGCTGTCGGACACGCTGATCGCCGAACTCGAGGCGGCGGACGTGCTGGTTCTGGGCGCGCCGATGTACAATTTCAGCGTCCCGACCGTGCTGCGTTCGTGGTTCGACCACGTGCTGCGCGCGGGCCGCACCTTCCGCTACACCGAGGCCGGCCCGGAGGGGCTGCTGAAGGGCAAGCGGGCGATCGTGATCGAGAGCCGCGGCGGCCTCTACAGCGCAGGTCCGGCGCAGGCGATCGACTTCCAGGAGCCGTACCTGCGGCACCTGCTCGGGTTCATGGGCGTCAGCGACGTGCGCTTCGTGCGGGCGGAGAAGATCGGCTTCGGTCCCGAGGCGCGGGCGGAAGCCATCGCCGCGGCGGTGGCCGAGATCGCCGACATAGCCGAGGCCGTGCCCGTCGCGGCCTGACGGCGCGCGGCGTCAGGCCGCTTCGAGCGTCGCGATGTCGAGCTTTCCCATCCGGATCATCGCGGCGAAGACGCGGGGCGCGCGCTCCGGGTCGGCGAGGAGCTCGCCGAAGTTCGCGGGGCAGACCTGCCAGTAGAGTCCGAAGCGGTCGCGGAGCCAGCCGCAGCGGCCATGCTCCCCGCCTTCGGCGAGGGCCGCCCAGAGCCGGTCGATCTCCGCCTGGTCGGCGCAGGCGGCGACGAGCGAGACGATCATCGACGGCGCGGGCTCCGGGCCGGCGTTCAGCGCGAGATGGAGCCGACCGTCGAGTTCGAACTCGACGGTCAGGACCGCGTCCGGTCCGCCCGGCCCGCCGCGGATCGTGCGCAGCCGGCGGGCGCCGGGCAGGACGGCGCAGTAGAAGTCGACCGCCGCCTCGGCCTGGCCGGGAAGGAGGAGGCAGGGGAAGATGCGGTCGGGCATGGCGGTCTCCGGGTGCTTGCGCAGGCGGCGTCGGATCAGGTGGATCAGGCGGAGGGCTGCTCGGGGCCTGACTCGAGGACGCCCCACTGGACGCCGAGGGGATCCTTGAGGAGGCCCCACCAGTCGCCCCAGAACTGCTTCTCGTAGGGATAGACGATGTCGCAGCCGGCCTCGACGGCGCGCTTCCACCAGGCGTGGCCGTCTTCGACGACGAGCTGGAGGTGGAGCCCGGCCGGGCCGGGGCGCTCGTCGGCCGACATGCCGTCGGACATCATCAGCGCGCCGCCGTTGATCTCGATCTGGACATGCATGTGGCGGCCCGGCCTTTGCGGATCCGCCATGCGGCCGAGGTCTTTGGCGCCGAAGGCGCGGGCATAGAAGTCCGCCGCCTCGGCGGCGCGGCCGTTCATGTCGAGATAGGGGATGACGCCGCTCATCACCTCGGCGGAGGGGCGGGCGGTCGTGCGGGGATCGGCGGTCCTGATGTCGTCGGATGGCATGGGTCGGTCCTCCGTTGGCGCCGGTTCGTTGGCGCAGTTTCGGTGGGGCAGGATCGCGCGTCAGGCGGCGAAGGCCGCCTCCAGGCGCGCGATGTCGATCTTCTTCATGTCCATGAAGGCGGCCATGGCCCGGTCGGCGGCGGCGCGGTCCGGCCCGGCGAGCATCTGGAGGGTGTCACGCGGGGTGATCTGCCACGAGACGCCGAAGCGGTCCTTGAGCCAGCCGCAGGCCTCGGCCTCCGGCACGGCGGACATGGCGGCCCAGAGCCGGTCGATCTCGGCCTGGTCCTCGCACAGGACCATCAGCGAGACGGCCTCGTTGAAGCCGAAGTCGTGCGTCAGCGCGCTGTCCATCGCCATGAAAGTCTCGCCAGCGAGGCGGAACTGAGCATGCTTGACCGTTCCGGCCCGGTCGGGGGACTCGGCGCCGTCCCAGCGCAGGACGCCGGCGACCCCGGAGTCCGGCAGGAGGCCGGTCCAGAGGTTCATGGCCTCCTCGGCGCGGCCGGCCTCCGCCCCCGTGAACATCAGGCTCGGGACCAACCGTCGACCGGAGGCGGCGGGATCGCCGAGCGCCACCTGCCAGGTGAGGCCCCATCGGTCGGCGAGCCAGCCGTAGCGCGGGGCCCAGGGGTAGGCGTCGAGCGGCATCAGCGGCCGGCCGCCCTCGATCAACCCGTCCCAGACGCGGTCCACGTCGGCGCGGTCCGGCAGGGTGACGAAGAGCGAGATGGCCGGGGTGAAGCGGAAGAGCGGGCCGCCGTTCATCGCCACGATCTCGGTCCCCGCCAGCAGGAACTCGGCGGTCATCACCGTGCCCTCCCCCTGACCGTGGATCTCCTGGCCCACCTTGCCGTAGCGCGTGATCGCGCCGACCTCCGAGTCAGGGACAAGCGAGGCGTAGAACGCCGCCGCCTCCTCGGCGGCGCCGTCGAACCAGAGGCAGGGGACGATCTTCTGCATGGGCCATCAGGCCTCAACGATCGGCGAGAACCCGCCGTAGATGATACGCTTGCCATCGAAGGGCATGGCGGACATGTCCTGCGGCATGCGGTCGTCCTTCATCATCTTCTCCCAGCCGGCGTTGCGGACCTCCTTGGAGGGCCAGACGACCCAGGAGAACACCGCGGCCTCGTCGTCCTTGCGCTTGACCGCCATGGTGAAGGAGGTGACCTCGCCCTCGGGAACGTCGTCGGCCCAGGCCTCCATCACCTGCAGCGCGCCGAACTCCTTGAAGAGTTCCGCTGCCTGCGCGGCGTGGCTGCGATAGGCCTCCTTGTTGGCCAGCGGCACGGCGCAAACGAATCCGTCGACGTAGCTCATGACTTCTGCTCCGTTGGTTCGGGGTGGGTCCGGGAGAACGCCCGAGTGGGGCGATGGTTTCGTCCGGCGGTGTGCTGACCCGTCACGGCCGGCCCGCCGGCGCGAGCAGGAAGGTCAGGTAGCGGATCAGGTGGTCGACGGTCGCCCGGGCGGTGGCGGGGTCCCCCGTCGCCTTGGCGAGGATGAAGCCGCCCTGGAGCACCGCCTGGATGTGGAGCGCCACGGTCTCCGGCGTGACGTCATCGCGGCCCGTCGCCGCGAGCGCCGCCGTCAGGTCGGGCAGGAGGCGATAGGCATGTCCGAGGATGCCCGCCTCACAGGCGGCGCGGATAGGGTCGGAAGTGGCGTAAGTTTCCTGAACCATGGTGCCGAGGAGGCAGGTGAACTCCTCGAAGGCGCCGCCGATGATGTCCCGGCGGAGCTGGACATAGCCGAGGACGCGCTCCGCGGCGGTAGGCAGACCGGTCCAGGGAGCGTCGTAGAGTCCGTCCGCCATGGCGCAGAAATGCCCCGCGGCCGCGACGGCGAGATCCTCCTTGGAGCGGAAGTGATGGAAGAACGCGCCCTTGGTGACGCCCGCGGCCCGGCACAGCTCGTCAACGGAGGTGGCGGCGAAGCCCTTGCCGCGAACGACAGCCAGCGTCGCGTCGAGGAGGCGGGCACGTGCGTCCCTGCGGGGAGCGGCGGCGGTTTCCATGGGTCGCATCATACCGACCGGTTGGTATGTCGGCAAGGGCAATTCCGGGCGGGGGGAATGGACGGGAGGCGCCGGGGTTCCCGGCCGGGGGCCGGGCGGTCAGCGACGCGGGGGCGTCAGGCGCTGCGCCCGTCGTGGAACTGCGTCGGCAGCGCCAGGGGATCGACGTCGTCGAGGCAGTTGACGTTGATCGCCACCACGTCACGGCCGTCCGGCGTGCGGCCGAAGGCGAAGGGCTCGATCCCGCAGGTGGCGCAGAACTGGTGGCGGATGACGCCGGAGTTGAACCTGTATTCCGTCAAGGCTCCCTCGCCCCGCAGCAACCGGAACCCGTCCGGCGTGGCGAAGGCGAGCCGCGAGCCGAGCCTTCGGCAGCGCGAGCAGTTGCAGACCAGCGGTCTGGAGACGTCCACCTCCGCCTCGAAGGCGACGGCGCCGCATTGGCAGGATCCCGGATGCACGCTCATGACAATCTCCTGACGTCGCCGCGGTGGGAGACCGCTGGATCAGCACGTCGCCCTTGGAGCCAGCCGGCGCGACGGCCGGCAGCGCCGACCCGGGCGCGGGCGCTCCGGAGGCTCCGCGAGAGTGGCGGTTCGTGCCGCATGAACCGGCAGTTAGGCGAAGGCGCGCCACGACCGCAACGGGAATGGCGCCCTCGGATGACCTCATCGCTCCAGGTGACGCCAACGCCAGGTCCGCGCCGCATCATGATTTTACCGTTTGATAAAAGAATCGCGCTGTGAGAGCCTTCGGGAAAAGGCTCGTCCAGGAGAGGTCCATGAAACCCAGCCTTGCGGGCGAAGGTCCGCGCGCCTCCGGAATCGTCGCGGGACGGCTCCCGGCGGAAGCGATCGCTCGAAACTTCTCCGACATCGCGCCCCGGTTCGACGACCACGAGGCGATGGTCGCCGCCGACCGCTGCTACTTCTGCCACGACGCGCCCTGCGTGGCGGCCTGCCCGACCTCGATCGACATCCCGATGTTCATCCGCGAGATCGCCACCGGCGCGGCCGAGTCGGCGGCGCGGACGATCTTCACGCAGAACATCCTCGGCGGCATCTGCGCGCGGGTCTGCCCGACCGAGACGCTCTGCGAGGAGGCCTGCGTTCGCGAGGCAGCCGAGGGCAGGCCGGTCGAGATCGGCCGGCTGCAACGCTACGCCACCGACACGCTGGTGGCCCGCGGCGGCCATCCCTTCGCCCGCGCCGCCGCCACCGGCAGGCGGGTGGCCGTCGTCGGCGCCGGCCCCTCGGGCCTCGCCTGCGCGCACCGGCTCGCCATGCTCGGCCATGACGTGACGATTTACGACGCCCGGCCCAAGGCGGGTGGGCTCAACGAGTACGGCATCGCCGCCTATAAGGCGCCGGGCGGCTTCGCCCAGGCGGAGTTCGACTGGCTGCTCGGGATCGGCGGGATCGAGGTGCGACACGGGGTCGCGCTGGGGCGCGACCTGACGCTCGAGACGTTGCGCGCGGACCACGACGCGGTCTTCCTCGGCGTCGGCCTCGCCGGCGTCAACGCCCTCGGGATCGAGGGCGAGGACAAGGCAGGTGTGCGGCCCGCGGTCGAGTTCATCGCCGAGCTGCGTCAGGCCGCCGACCTTGGCGCGCTGCCCGTCGGGCGGCGCGTGGTGGTGATCGGCGGCGGCATGACCGCGATCGACGCGGCGGTGCAGGCGAAGCTCCTCGGCGCCGAGGACGTGACCATCGTCTATCGCCGCGGCCGCGACCGCATGGGCGCAAGCGAATACGAGCAGGATCTGGCGCTGAGCCGCGGCGTGCGCATCGTTACCGGCGCCGTGCCGCTGCGCGCCATCGGCGACGGCGCGCTGGCCGAGGTCGAGTTCGCCCATGTGCGCGAGGGCGAGGCCGGGCTCGAAGCGACCGGCGAGACCTTCCGTCTCGCCGCCGACCAGGTCTTCAAGGCGATCGGCCAGCGGCTCGGGCCGCTGCCGTCCCGGCTGGCGCTCGCGGGCGGCAAGATCGCAGTGGAGGGGCCGGGGCGGACCAGCCTCCCCGGCGTCTGGGCCGGGGGCGATTGCGCGGCGGGCGGCGAAGACCTGACCGTCACCGCGGTCGCCGAAGGCCGTGACGCGGCGATGGACATCCACGCCGCGCTCTGCGCATGACACGCGCCGTGCGCCACGCGCAGCCTTGCGCCCTCCCGGCTTCGCGGCTAGTCGGGAGGCCGATTCACGAGTTGCGGAGAACGTATGCACGCGGCGTTGGAACGCCTTCTGGACTTCGTGCGGGACAACGCGACCTGGGCCCCCTACATCGCGTTCGCGTTCGCCTTCGCCGAGACGGTGGCCTTCGTTTCCATCCTGATCCCCTCGACCGCGATCCTCTTCGGCGTCGGCGGTCTGGTGGCGACCGGTGCGCTGCAGTTGTTCCCGCTCTGGGTCGGGGCTTCGCTCGGGGCGCTCACCGGCTCCACGCTGTCCTGGTGGCTCGGCCGCCGCTTCGGCCCGAGCATCCTCAGCGCCGGGCCGCTCAGGAACCAGCAGCCGACGGTCGAGCGCGGCAAGGGGCTCTTCGTGCGGTTCGGCCCGGCGGCGGTGCTGATCGGGCATTTCTTCGGCCCGCTGCGCGCGGTCGCCTTCGTGCTGGCCGGCGCGGCGACGATGGCCTTTCTGCGCTTTCAGCTCGCCAACGTGCCCGGCGCCCTCGCCTGGGCCTACGCGATCCCGAAATCGGGCGCGATCGGCGGCGACGTGATCGGCCACCTCTGGCGGACCCTCGCCGGGGGCTGAGCCTCCGACTGCGCCTCCCCTCGCCGGATTTCCTTGCGGCTCGCCCCGGCCGGGCGCGCCGCTTTCCCGTCATGCAACGCGCTTCGGAAAGGTAGGAGCGTCATGGCCGACCTCAGGTGCGACTTCGTGGGCATCCGCTCGCCCAACCCGTTCTGGCTCGCCTCCGCGCCCCCGACCGACAAGGAATACAACGTGCGGCGCGCCTTCGAGGCCGGCTGGGGCGGCGTGGTCTGGAAGACGCTTGGGCTCGACCCGCACATCGTCAACGTCAACGGCCCGCGCTACGGCGCGGTCTGGGGGGCGGACCGGCGTCTGCTCGGCCTGAACAACATCGAGCTGATCACCGACCGGCCGCTGGAGACGAACCTCCGCGAGATCAAGGCGGTCAAGCGCGACTGGCCCGACCGGGCGATGGTGGTGAGCCTCATGGTGCCCTGCGACGAGGCGTCGTGGAAGTCGATCCTGCCGCTCGTCGAGGAGACCGGCGCGGACGGGGTGGAACTCAACTTCGGCTGCCCGCACGGGATGAGCGAGCGCGGCATGGGCTCGGCGGTCGGCCAGGTGCCCGAGTACATCGAGATGGTCGCGCGCTGGTGCAAGGCGAACACGCGGATGCCGGTGATCGTGAAGCTCACGCCGAACATCACCGACATCCGTTTTCCGGCCCGGGCGGCGTTCAGGGGCGGCGCCGATGCGGTCAGCCTCATCAACACGGTGAGCTCGATCACCTCGGTCGACCTCGACACCTTCAGCCCCTTGCCGTCGATCGACGGCAAGGGCAGCCATGGCGGCTATTGCGGCCCGGCGGTGAAGCCGATCGCGCTCAACATGGTCGCCGAGATCGCCCGCGACGCGGAGACCCGCGGACGGCCGATCTCGGGCATCGGCGGGATCACCACCTGGCGCGACGCGGCCGAGTTCATGGCGCTCGGGGCCGGTTCGGTCCAGGTCTGCACCGCGGCGATGACCTACGGATTCCGGGTGGTGCAGGAGATGATCGCCGGGCTTGGGCTCTGGATGGACCGGGGCGGGCACGCCAAGCTCGCCGACATCGTGGGACGCGCCGTGCCGAACGTCACCGACTGGCAGTACCTCAACCTCAACTACGTAGCCAAGGCGCGGATCGACCAGGAGCTCTGCATCAAGTGCGGCCGCTGCTTCGCCGCCTGCGAGGACACCTCGCACCAGGCGATCGCCATGCTGCCGGGCCGGGTCTTCGAGGTGAAGGACGACGAATGCGTCGCCTGCAACCTCTGCGTCAACGTCTGCCCGGTCGAGGGCTGCATCACCATGGAGCGCCTGGCTCCGGGCGCGACGGACCCGCGCACCGGCCGGGTGGTGCCGGCGGAACACGCCAACTGGACCACCCATCCCAACAACCCGATGGCGAAAGCGGCGGAATAGTCGCAGCCGGAACGGGGCGCAGCGGTAGTTCCCTGGAGGGGGACGCGCGGCCGCCCTGCGCAAGCTTGCGAGCGGCAAGACGGCGCCGCATGCGCCACGTCGCCCCACGCCGCGGGCGGAACGGCAGAGCCGCGAGACGGTCGACGCGGCGCCAGGGTCCGACGGGCGGCGCGGATGCGGTCGAGCATGCCCGTGCGCTTGGCCTGCCCCGGCAATGCGCGGGGCCAGCAGCGCCAGCCGGCCGCATCCGTCAGGGCTCCGCCACCTTATGCCGGCGACCGTTTGAGCTGACTCGTGGCGGCTCGATCGTCTCATACCGGCGAGTCTACCAGGCCACCCGGCGCAGCACGGGCTAACACGCGTGATAGATAGGGTAACTACCTGAGTTCAAACGATAAAAGCGTCAAAGGCCAAAAAGCGCCCGCGAGTCGTTTCATGAGCCCGCCGGTATCAGGTCCCTCTGTGCCTACCCGTGGATAGAGAAGATCACGTCATGGACGCGCCGTGCCCGACTCAGCCCCGCGCCTTGCGATAGCTGTCCTTGAGCACGATGTGCTCGCCTTCGAAGGTCAGGATGTCGCAACCGTCGACTTCCGTCCGCCGCCCCGAGGCGTCGGTCCCGGTGAATCGCCAGCGCGAGAGCCCGACGTCGCCTGCCACCGAATGCGCCGGGTCGCGCCACGTCGCATCCGGCCAAGTCGCGAACACCGCGGCAAAGGCGGCCCGCACCGCCGCCCGCCCGAAATGCCGCCGCCCCTCGGCCTCCGGCCCGGCCGAGGCGTTGAAGGCGCAGTCTTCGGCCATGCAGTCCATCAGCGTCTCGAGGTCGTGGGCGTTCCATGCGTCCGCGAATCGCTCCAGCGTCGCCAGCCGGGCGCGGGTGAGGGCGTCATCGACCACCTCGACCTCGAGAAACGAGAGCGGCCCGGCGCCGCCATTCACAACATTGTGCTCCACTCCCTCGCGCCGCGAGTAGGGCACATGCTGCGTCAACGGGGCGTTGCGGACGACGCCGCCGGATTCCTCGAGCCCGAGCACCCCGTCGGTGAGCGGCACGATGACGTAGTCGTGCCCGTGACGGTGCCATCCCGTCTCGGCCCCCGGAGCGAACCGCCACTCCGTGACGCGAAACCGCTCGTCATCGATATGGGTGATCGGAGTTGCCTGGGGCCGCATCACATTCCTCCTCCGCGGGCAAGGCCGGCATCCTACCAGCCAACGCCACTCTTGGCGAAGGCCGACGGAACCGACGCGGGCTCGACGCGGGCGCGAAACACTTGATCAAACCGCGCCGCAACGCTACGAATTTCTCCAGAACGGCGCGGGGGATGTGCACGAATCGTCAGCAGTCCTGACCTGACTTGCCTCGACAACGACGGGGGAGCGGGTCTTGACGCGAAGACGTGTGTCGAATGCCTGGAAGGGTATGTCGACGTTAAGCATACTTGCGTTTCGACAGTGGACTGAGACGGCGGACTTGGGTGAAGTTGTTGCCGTAGGTGGGTGGGTAGTCATGATTAATGCGCGCGGTTTCAAGGTCTTCCGGCAATTCGAGCCAAGCCCGGTTCCGTTCCCGGACGGAAGGGAGCATACGACGGTCGCCATCGTGGGGGCGGGCCCCGTCGGGCTCGCCATGGCGCTCGACCTCGGACGTCGCGGCCATCCCGTCGTGGTTCTCAGCCGACTGGACTTCGTCGCGCAAGCGTCGAAGGCGATCTGCTTCTCCAAGCGGACGCTCGACATCTTCGACAGGCTCGGAATCGGCGACGCCATCATGGCCAAGGGCCTGACCTGGGAGGTCGGCAAGATCTTCTGGCGCGACGCGTCGGACCCGGTCTACCGGTACGACACGCGGCCACTAAAGGATCAGAAGCGGCCCGGCTTCGTCAACATCCAGCAGTACTACATCGAGGAGTTCCTGGTCGAGGCGCTTGCCGAGCTGCCCAACGTCGAGCTTCGCTGGGGCCACAAGGTCGAAGCGGTCACTCCGATGAATGACGGCGTGGACCTGCACGTCACCGCCGCGAGCGGAACCTACGATCTCAGGGCCGAATGGGTGATCGCCTGCGACGGCTCCCGTTCCACCATGCGCCGCGAGCTCGGCCTCGACTTCGACGGGCGCGTGTTCCAGGACAACTTCCTGATCGCCGACATCCGCATGAAGCACGAGATGCCGATGGAACGGTGGTTCTGGTTCGATCCGCCGTTCAACCCGGGCCAGTCCGCGCTGATGCACAAGCAGCCCGACGACGTCTGGCGACTCGACTTCCAGCTCGGCTGGAACGTCGACCGCGACGCCGCGATCCTGCCCGAGAACGTCGAGCCCTATGTCCGCGCCATGCTCGGCGACGACGTCGAGTTCGAGCGCGAATGGTACAGCGTCTACACCTTCCAGTGTCGCCGCATGGACCGCTTCGTCCACGGCCGGACGATCTTCGCCGGCGACGCCGCGCACCTCGTCTCGCCCTTCGGCGCCCGTGGCTGCAACGGCGGCTTCGCCGACGTCGACAATCTCGGCTGGAAGCTTGATTGCGTGATTCGGGGCGTTGCCGGCGAGGCGCTGCTCGAGAGCTACAACGTCGAGGCGACCGCTGCGGCCGAGGAGAACCATATCCACTCGACCCGGTCGTCCGACTTCCTCACCCCGAAGTCGACCGCGAGCCGGGCGCTGCGCGACGCCGTCCTCGAGCTCGCCCGCGACCACGAGTTCGCCCGGCCGATGGTCAATTCGGGCAGGCCCTCGACCGCGATCGTGTTCGACAGCCCGCTTTCGACCCCCGACGCCGAGGAATGGACGGACGGCGTGCGCCCCGGCTCCGTGGTCGTCGACGCCCCGCTCGGCGACGGCTGGCTGCTCGAATCGATCGGCGAGGAGTTCACTCTCCTGAGCCGTGGCTGGCGCGGCAAGGCGCCGGTCGGGCTCCGAGTGGTCGAGGTCGACGACAGGGACCGGCTGGCCATCGAACGCCTCGGCCTCGAGGAAGGCGCCGCCTACCTTGTCCGTCCCGACCAGTACGTCGCCGCGCGCTGGAAGTCCGCGTGCGACGCGGACGTGGAGGCCGCCCTGCACCGGGCGCTGGCGGCATGACCTCCGGCAACCTCGATCTCGCGCCGAACCTCACCGGCGCCGACGACGTCTACGAGGCGCTCGTCGACCTGACGGACGGTCTCGACGAGACTGCGAGCCTGCGCGCGCAGGCCCGGCTGATCCTCATCCTGATCAACCACCTGAACGATCGCGAGACGGTCCTGCAGGCGATCCGCGTGGCGCGTCGTCCGGCCTCGGACAGGCACGGCTGAGGTCGGGCCCGGGGACAAGCAGTTCGAGCGTCCGGCCGGGATGAACGACGCCGTCCACACGGCTCCTGTCATCGAGCCGATCGCGCGTAGCTCTCGAAGCGAGCATGCCAAGCCGCGAACGCCGGATCTATGGCTGACAGGATGGCGAGTTGCTTGACGTGGATGGCGTGATAGTGCGGCGACGCGCGCCGGCCATGAATGTCGTATGCCGACCAATCGCCCAGATCGAACCTGTGCAGCAGTTCCAGAGCGGCTTCCATCCCCCTCCCGGCAAGCTCCATGGCAGCCGACGATGGCGCCCGTTCGCCGACATCCCTGAGTCCGAGGATAGTGAAGAGCAGTCCGTTCAACACTTTGGGCTGCTGATTTCCCACGTCCGCCATTTTCTCGAACCAGAGGTTTCCTCCTTGGGTCCGTGTCGAAAGGCCGCCGGCCGCGATTTCGACCCGGAACGCGGCGACGAGATCGCCCAGCGGCTCGACGTACGCGATGTTGCCAGTGGTCTCGGCTGCCCGAACCAGAAGCTGCGCGCCGACCGCCTGGGCATGAGATGACCGCCATCCCGGCCCGGTCTCGTACGAGAACGGATAGGAATAGACCCAAACGGCGAAGCCGCCGCGTCGTTGCAAGCCGGCGAGCAGCCAATCGGCGCAGCATGTGAGCATTCGTCGCGCTTCGGCCTCGTCCGATGGCCGGAACTCGGCAAAGTTCTCCGGCCATCTCGTCCAGTCGTAGCTCAGCAGAACCGGCGGCTCCCCCCCGCGAAGGAGCTCGTTCCAGTACCACAGGCCCCGCTCCGCCACCGCAAGTATGCTTCGCTGACGACCTATGACGAGCCCGCGATACGTCCCGTAGTCGCTGTATGGGACGCCGTTAGCGTCGACGAACATCTTGAATGCCATGCGCCGCCTGCCTAGAGCGAAAAGCCGAAAGTGCCGATCTCCTTTCGGGCGAGATCGGCGATCAACGCGCGTTGACTCGCCGAGAGCGAGTCCGTCGTGTCGCCGCTTGACCGAATGCCTGCCTTCGCTCGGGGAAGCCCGCCATCGTACTCAATTCCAACCTGCGCCAAGGCTTCGGCGACTCCGGCTTCGAGGCGATCATAGAGAACCAACCGATCTACAGCGATTCTGTCTTCGATGGTGTAGATCGGCCAGTTCGACCAACCATCCGCATTCGCGGCCTTCAGCCGATCCGGGGAGCCGTCGGCAATCGCGTCGAGAAACGCCTGGAGGGAGATAGCGGCGTTGCGGTGGCTCTGACGCCATCGCCATAGCGAGATCAACCGATCCCACGGGTTTCGCTCGATGGCAAACTTGAAGTAGCTGCGCCATATGCCGTCGCCGATCAGGGATCGGACCTCGGCCGCGGTGGCATGGGGCTTGAGGCCCCGTGGTTTCAGCCTCGACGCCAGATCGGGTCGGTGGTCCCTCAAATCGGCAGTCAGCGCCGCATGGTCGGCTTCCGGGTCAAGGTAGGGCGCCAGCCAGATCTCCACTGAGGATCCTGCGGTCTTTCGGGTCTTCAGGAAGATCATGCGATGACGGTGGGAAACGATCCCCATGATGTGAGCTCCGGACGGATTCGGTCGGACGTTTCATCGTTACCGGCATCCATCGGGTGGGAAGGCTGCATCTATCCCAGCCTTACGCCCCTGCGTCCCGCCAGATCGGTGACGTACTGCCAGGCCACGCGGCCGGAGCGGCCGCCACGGGTCTGGCTCCACTCGATCGCCTCGGCGCGCATCTCCTCGCCGGAAATTGCGACTCCGTAGGCGTCGCAATAGCCGCGGATCATCGCGAGGAAATCGTCCTGCGAGCAATTGTGGAAGCCAAGCCACAATCCGAAGCGATCCGAAAGCGAGACCTTCTCCTCGACGGCCTCCGAAGGGTTCACGCCGGTCTGGCGCTCGTTCTCGATCATGTCCCGAGGCATCAGGTGCCGTCGGTTCGAGGTGGCATAGAGCACGACGTTCCCGGGCCGCCCCTCCACACCCCCGTCGAGCACGGCCTTCAGGCTTTTGTAGTGCGCGTCGTCCTTCTCGAAGGAAAGATCGTCGCAGAACAGCAGGAAACGCTGGGCGGCCCCCCGCAGGAGCGCGAGCAGCCGGCCGATGCTGGGCAGATCCTCGCGGTGCAACTCAACCAGCTTGAGACCGGGCGTCTCGGCCGCGGCGGCGGCGTGCGCCGCCTTCACCAGCGACGACTTGCCCATGCCGCGCGCGCCCCAGAGCAGCACGTTGTTAGCCGGGAAACCGCGCGCGAACTGCCTGGTGTTGGCGAGCAGCGTGTCGCGGGCGCGATCGACGCCCACGAGGAGCGACAGCGCGACGCGCGAGACCTGCGGCACCGGGTCGAGCCGGTCGGGGTCAGGCCTCCAGACGAAGGCGTCCGCGGCGTCGAAGTCGGGCGGCGGCGCCGGTGGTGGGCTCAGGCGCTCGAGCGCGGCGGCGATGCGCTCCAGCGCATCGTCATCCCTGGTCACGTGCCGTCCCTGGCGCCCTCGAGATCCTCGTCCCACAGCCCGGCGGCGCGAAGCTCGGCCTCACGCTTGCGCTCGACCGAGCGGACGAGAAGGATGGAGATCTCGTAGAGCGGATATATGGCGGCGAAGAGGATAAGCTGCGAGATGACGTCTGGCCCGGGAGTCACCATCGCCGCGGTGATCAGCATCAGGACGACCGCATAGCGCCGGAACTTCGACAGCGACCGCGCGCTCACCAGACCCGCTATGCCCATCAGCGTCAGCGCCACCGGCAACTGGAAGCAGAGGCCGAAGGCGATCATGAACTTCATCGTCAGCGAGAGATACTCGTTGATCGTGCCAAGGAACTGGATCTCGACGTCCTGCTGCCCTTCGACCGGCGTGCCGGTCCCGAACTGCTGGAAGCCGAGGAAGAAGTCGTAGGCGAGCGGAATCACCACGTAGAAGGCGAAGGCGCAGCCGAGCAGGAACAGGAGCGGCGAGGCGAGGATGAAGGGCAGGAAGGCCCGCTTCTCCTTGCGGTAGAGGCCCGGCGCGACGAAGCGCCACAACTGGTAGCCGATCACCGGGAAGGCGGCGATGAAGCCGCCGAAGACCGAAATCCGCACCTGGGTCATGAAGCCTTGCTGGAGGCCGGTGAAGATCAGCTGCGGCTCCTGCCCGTGGGCGACGAGCAGACCGGCGATCGGGGCCGCGAGAAAGTTGAAGATCGGGCCGGCGATCGCGAAGCAGGCGACCATCGCCACCGCGAAGGCGACCACCGAGTAGATGAGCCGGCTCCGCAGTTCCGCGAGATGCTCGATCAGCGGCGCCGTCGAGTCGTCGATCTCGTCCCTGTCCGTCGTCATGGCTTGCCGCCGTCCGGCGCCGCCGCGGGCTCGGGCTTCGGGTCGTCCGCCACGGCCGCGGCTGGCGCCACGGCCGGTTCGGCCGCGGGCGGGTCAGCGGCAGGCGCCGCCTTCTCTACGGTGTCGTCGATGTCCTTCACCATGCTCGCCGCATACTTGCGCGCCGAGTTGGTGGCCGAGTAGTTCAGCCGGTCGAGCGCCTTCAGTTGTTGCGTCGCGTCCTTGAAGCCGCTCTCGTCGGCGGCGGCCTCCATGGAGCGCTGGAAGTCCCGCGCCATCGCACGGGCGCGTCCCATGAACTGCCCGGCCGCGCGGAACAGCCCGGGCAGGTCCTTCGGACCCACCACGATCAGCGCGACGACGCCGATCAGGAACAGTTCGCCCCAGCCGATGTCGAACATGACGCGCGGCGACCCCTAGCGGGTCATACCTTCTCCTTCTCGGGCGTCACGTCGCGGGCCGCCTCGGCTGCGGCGTTGCGCCGGTCGTTCTCGATCTCGTCGGCGCCTTCCTTGATGCCGCGCTTGAAGCTGGTGATGCCCTTGCCCACCTCGCCCATCAGGCCGGCGATCTTGCCCCGACCGAACAGGACCAGAACCACGATGGCGACGAGCAGCAGACCTGCCGGGCCGATATTGTTCAGCATGTCTCTCTCCCCATGCGACGCGGGCCGCCCCGAAAGGCGGCTGCGCTCCCCTTCTCACATAAGCCTGCGCGGGGGGATGATCAAACCCGAAACCGCCGCCTCGCGCGAACGCGACCGGCGCGTCATCCCTGGCGCGGGAACACGAAGCAGCGGTCGCGCGGCGCGGTGAGCCAGAACGGCGTGCCCGGGCGGGGCAGGAAAACGCCGGGAACCTTCGCCTTGAGGGTCGAACCGTCGTGGTCGAGTCGAAGCTCGACGATCGACTGGTCGCCGACGAACCGCGCCCGGGCCACGCGGCTCAGCGCGGCGACGCCGTCGCGCGCCGTGGGCAGAGGCCCCGCGCCGTTGCGGTCGAAGTCCATGCGCAGGTGCTGCGGACGGATCACCACCTCGACCTCGGCGCCCTCAGGCCGGCTGCCGGTCGGAAAGCGGCCGAACGCGGTCTCGGCCTCGGCGCCGCGCACCACGCCGGGAATGACGTTGATGTCGGAAAAGAACATCGCCGCCTGCTTGTCGGCGGGCGCGTTGTAGATGTCGTAGGGCGCGGCCTGCTGGACGATGCGCCCGTTGCGCATCAGCGCGATGCGGTCGGACATGCGCATCGCCTCCTCGGGCTCGTGCGTGACCATCAGCGCGGCCGTCCCCTCCTCCTTCAGGATGTCGAGCGTCTCGTCGCGCACGCCGTCGCGCAGCCGGTCGTCGAGGCCGGAGAACGGCTCGTCCATCAGCAGGATGCGCGGTTGCGGGGCGATGGCGCGGGCGAGCGCCACCCGCTGCTGCTCGCCGCCGGAAAGCTGGTGAGGGTACTTGTCCTCGTGCCTGCCCATCCCGACCCGGTCGAGCAGCGCGCGCGCCCGACGCTCCCGCTCGGGCCGGGGCGCGCGCAGGCCGAAGGCGACGTTGTCGACGACCCGGAGGTGTGGGAACAGCGCGTAATCCTGGAAGACGAGCCCGATCGCGCGCGACTCGGGGGGAAGGTGGCGCGTCGCCTTCGACACGACGACCCCGTCGATCGCGACGGCGCCGCTCGACTGGCGCTCCACGCCGGCGGCGATCTTCAGGAGCGTCGACTTGCCGCACCCGGACGGCCCGAGCAGGCTGACCACCTCGCCGGCGCGCAACTCCAGCGAGACGTCCTCGAGCACCAGCGCGCCGTCATAGGCGTGCGACACGCCGGCGAACGCGAGCCGGACCTCGCCAGCCGCGCCGGAACCCAGCCGCCCGGCCCCTATTCCGACCATTTCCATCGAGTTTTCGCATAGCGCGCCGCCGCCGCGCGCGCAAGGGCGCCGCTGGTTGCCCTCTCGGCGCGGCGCTGGCATCAGGGTCGGATGGGAGACGCACTTCAGCACGATACCTTCTTTCACGTTCGGGTCGTCATCGGCGTCGTGGTGGGCCTCACCCTGACCCGGCTCCTCCTGTCGCTGGCGCGGCTCGTGCAGCACCCCGGCCACGCCAGGTTCTCGGCGATCTGGGTCGGCTGGGCTGTGTTCCTGCTGGTTGCGGTCCTGAATCTCTGGTGGTTCGAGTTCGGCCTCTCGGTCGTCGTCTGGCGGTTCGAGATCTATGCCTTCGCGGTCTTCTACGCCGCGCTCTACTTCTTCACCTGCGCAGTGCTGACGCCGGACGCGATCGAAGACTTCGCGCGGCTCGACGCCTGGTTCGACGCGCGGCGGGTCTGGTTCTACGGCCTGCTCGCCGCGCTGCTGCTCTGTGACCTGCTCGACACCGCGTTGAAGGGCCCGGCGCATTTCGCGGACCTCGGCCCGCTCTACCCGGTGCGCCAGGTCGGGCTTGCAGCCGCCGCGCTCGCCGCCGCCTGGGCGCGCGATCGGCGGTTCGATGCGGCCCTGGTCGTCGTTGCGCTGGCCTCTCAGTTCGCCCTTATCGCCGGACACTACGACCTGATCGACTGACGCGCCGCTTCCGCGGGCGCTGCGAGGGGCAGGGTCGCCTCGATCCAGAAGACCGAGCCGCCGCCCGGCGCGTCCTCGACGCCGATCCGGCCGCCCATGCGGCGCATCACCTCCGCGCAGATGGCGAGGCCGAGCCCCGAACCGCCCACCCTGCGGCCCGAGTCGACCTGCTCGTAGGGCAGGAAGATGCGCTCGCGGGCGTCCCGCGGCACGCCCTCGCCGGTGTCGCGCACCTCGATGCGCAGCCCCTCGCCGACCAATGTGCGGACCCGCACCGTCACCGCGCCCGTCTCGGTGAACTTGGCCGCGTTGCCGACGAGGTTCGTCAGCACCTGGCGCAGGCCCATCCGCTGGCCGGCGCGTCGCGTCGGCAGGCCGGGCTCGATCTCGGCCGTGAAGTCGAGGCCGGCGGCGTAGGGCAGGAACCGCGCCTCGGCCAGCACCTCGTCGACCAGCCCGCCGACGTCGAACGCCACGGGCTCCGGCTCGCCACGGCGGCTCTCCAGCCGGGTGAAGTCGAGAAGCCGGGTGATGACGTCGAGGAGATGCGCGCCCGACGTGCGGATCACGCCGACGGAACGGCGCAGGTCGGGGTCGAGATCCCGATCCGCGAGAATGACGCTCGCCATGCCGAGGATGCCGTTCAGCGGCGTCCGGACTTCGTGCGAGACCGTGGCGAGGAACCGCGTCTTGGCCGCGTCGGCGGCCAGCGCGCGCTCGGTCATCGCGGTCAGCCGGGCCGTGCGCTCGACCACCCGCGTCTCGAGGTCGCGCTTGCGCGCCTCCACCTCGGCGAGCGCGGCGAGCCGGTCGCGGTTGACCGCATGGACCAGTTGGCAGGTCGCCACCAGCACGGTCAGGTAGATCACCGCGACCACGAATTCGGACCGCGCCACCGCGCCGACCTCGTCGAGGAGCATCGCCAGCGCGGCCAGCGCCGCGACGAACGACAGCGCCGCGCCATCGAGGCTCCGCGGCTGCATGGCGATCCACAGGCAGAACGGGATTGCGCTCGACACCAGGATCCCGCCCGGGCTCGGTCCGGGGATCCGTGCGTCGAGCAACGCCCAGAACCCGCCCAGCAGCAGCGCCCCCAGCGCCGCGGTGGCGTAGGCCGGGCGCGGGTCGGCCCGCACGAGCCGCGCCTCGTCGAGGCTTGCGATCGCGGCGCCGGCGATGAAGAGTCCGAGCGGCTCCAGGACCAATGCCAGGCTGGCCGTCGCCAGCGGCGGCAGCGACGACAGCGGCGACCCGGCGAGCTCGGCGGCGAGGAAGCACGCGGCGACGACGACGGCAAAGATCGTCACGCCCGCGAGGAAGATCAGCCAGTCGCCGGTGCGGCTCCGCGTCCTGCGGCGGCGCGCCAGCCCGCGCATCGCGCCGGCCCCCGCCAGAGCGGCGAGTCCGTGGGCGGCGGCGTCGATCAGCGCGAGCGCCGGCCCGAGCCCGGCGGCGAGGTCGGCGAGCCCGATGCCCGCGGTCGCGATCGCCGCTCCGCGCCCGCGCCGGATCACCGCCGCAAAGAGCGCCACCCCCGACGCGGGGGTGGCGCCGAGCAGCACGCCGTCGCCGAAGCCGAGGGCGCGGCAGGCGAGCGCGGCGCCGAAGGTCGCCAGGAGAATCACGGCGTCCGACATCGGCGCCGGCGCGGCGCCCGGCGGCGGGCGCACCTCACTGGCGCCGGTTCGCCTCGCGTCGGCGTCGCCTTGCGTGGCGCCGGGCGCCGAGGCGGGCTGTCCGTGATGCACGCAGCCACCTGACGCCAACCGTATAGGTTGTCAACTTCACGAGCGACGCAATCTGGACGTCCGGCGACTCCTGGCCGACGTTCCTGTCGTCGCCGAGTCGGCGCCTATGCCGCTTGCGGCGTGGTCGGGTGGAACAGTCCGGCGGGAGAAAGCGTGAAGATCTCGACGCCGGTGTCGGTGACGCCGACCGAGTGCTCGAACTGCGCCGAGAGCGACCGGTCGCGCGTCACGGCGGTCCAGTCGTCCTCGAGGATCCGCGTCTCCGGCCGGCCGAGGTTGATCATCGGCTCGATGGTGAAGAACATCCCCGGCTCCAGAACCGGCCCCGCCCCCCAACGGCCGTAATGCAGCACGTTCGGCGCGGCGTGGAACACCTGCCCCAGCCCGTGCCCGCAGAAATCCCGCACGACGGAACAGCGGTGCGCCTCGGCGAAGCGCTGGATCGCGGCGCCGATGTCGCCGAAGGTGTTGCCGGGGCGGACCTGCGCAATCCCTTCCATCAGCGCGTCATGGGTTATGTCGACGAGCCGCTCCGCCTTGCGGTTCGGCTGGCCGGCCACGTACATGCGGCTCGAGTCGCCGTACCAGCCATCGACGATCACCGTCACGTCGATGTTGAGGATGTCCTCGTCCTTCAGGACATCGCTCGACCGCCCCGGGATCTTGTTGCCCGGAATGCCGTGGCAGACCACATGGTTGATGCTGATGCAGGAGGCGTGGCGATAGCCCTTGTAGCCGACGGTCGCGGAGGTCGCGCCGGCGTCCTTCACCATGCGGTGGATTTCGGCGTCGAGGTCGCCGGTAGACACTCCCGGAGCGACGGAGCCGCCGATGCGGTCCAGGATGTCCGCCACGACGCGCCCCGCGGCGCGCATCCCGTCGAAATCCCCCGGCTGGTGGATCTTGATGCCGTCCTTGTTGAGACGGCTTGGCGACGGACCTTCCAAGGCGGCTCCTCCGGCGTGACGCTTCCGAATTTAAGCCATGCGGCCGGCGATGCAAACCCCCTGCGCCCCGCGGGCTCCGCCAGGCTCACGAGGCTGAGGGCGGCGGGCGCGCCAGCGGCGGCCGCAGACCCGGCTTACCAGCGCTCCGGCCCCTTGCCGCGGAAGTGCTCGGCGAGGAAGTCCACGAAGGCCCGAAGCTTCGGCTGCGGATAGCGCCCGGGCGGATACAGCGCCCAGATGCCCATCAGGTCCGGGGCCCGGTGGGGCAGGATCTCGACGAGCCGCCCCGTCGCCAGCGCGTCGCCGAGGATGAACGACGGCAGGAGCGCGATGCCGAGCCCCTGCTCGGCCGCCTTCATGAGGCAGTCGCCGTTGTTGACCGTGAGCCGCCCGCCCACCCGGACGTGCCGCTCCTCGCCGCTTGCGCCCTGGAGGCGCCAGAAATTGCCGGTCGCGAGGTTGGAATAGTGCAGAAGCCGGTGCTCGCCGAGATCGTCGACGCTCCGCGGCGTCCCCAGTCGCTCGACGTAGTCCGGCGAGGCGGCGAGCACCCGGCGCGCCTCGGCGAGCTTGCGGGCCTTGAGCGAGGAATCCGCCAGCACGCCCACCCGGATCGCAAGGTCGAAGCCCTCCGCCACCACCTCGACGAAGCGGTCGTCGAGCACCAGGTTGACGTCGACCTCTGGACAGGCGCGGAGGAAGAGCGCAACCGCCGTCGAGAGGTGTCCGATCCCGAAGCTGACCGGCGCCGAGACGCGCAGCGACCCCTTCGGAGTCGACTGCATCGAGGTGACCATCGCGTCGGCCTCCGTCGCCTCGGCGAGCACGACCCGGGCCCGGTCGTAATAGGCGAGGCCGACCTCGGTCGGGCTCACGCGCCGCGTCGTCCGGTTGAGGAGCCGGACGGCGAGCCGCGCCTCGAGCGCCGCGACGTGCTTCGACACCGCAGATTTCGACAGTCCCATCTTGCGCGCCGCCTCGGTGAACCCGGCATGGTCCACGACGCGCACGAAGGCCTCCATCTCGGTCAGGCGGTCCATCGCGGCGGCCTCCTGCCCGGGCCGCGGATCGGATCGGGCGTCAGCGCGAGCAGGTCTGCAACTGCGCTTCGTACCGGTTGGCCTGGGCCTGCACGTCACGCGCCACCGGCGGCAGCCAGGGCTTGTTGCGGTAGGTGCCGCGCGCGTAGCCGGCCTTGCCCTCGTGATACGCCAGGTACTGGTTGTAGGCGTCCCGGGTCGAGACGCCGTTCAGCCTCTGGTTCAGGTTCATGTACCAGCCGATGAAGTCCGAGGCGTCGGCGAAGTCGTCCCGGTCGGCGCCACGCGCGCCGGTGTCGCGCACGTACCAGTCCCAGGTGCCGTCAATCGCCTGCGCATAGCCGTAGGCCGAGGACCGCTGCACCTCGCGGGTGAAGAACAGACCCTTGACCTTCCTGGTCGGACGCGCGTCGCCGACGAAGCTCGACTCGCGCGAGATCGTGGCGAGCTGCACCGAGACCGGGACGCCCCACTTGGACTCGGTCTTGCGCATCGCCTTGAACCAGTGCGGCCGCTCGGTCTGCATCCGGCAGGCGTCGATCGTCGTGCTCGGCGGCTTCTCGACGCCGCCGCAGGCGCCGAGCGCCAGGAGCGCCGCATAGATGAAAAGGCGACGGAGTCGCACTGGAACTGCCTCTGGGTATCTCTGCTCGCGTGTCTTTGCGCACGTCCGAAGAAATGATGCCGGAATCGGCGCGAAAATCAACCCCCTGTCCAACGCAATTCGACGTATGTGGCTGGGCTGCGGTTTCGGTGCCGCCCACGGTTCCCGGTCGGCTCTGAAGCGATCGGCTCAAGGGCCGATTTGGAAGATCGCCATCATGTCGAGGACGGCGCTTCTCGGCGCGCAGCGACGGAAGCGCGGAGGAGATGCGTTAGAGGATCAGGCAACCCGGGAGACCGCCAATGACCACAGCCGTCCCAGTCAGCTACAGCCGGGCGCAGAAACTCCTGCACTGGGCCATCGCAGCCCTCGTGCTGGCGCAGTACGTGCTTCTCGACGGCATCGCGCGCGCGTTCGGCGCGGGGATGCGCGAGGGGACGTTCGCCTATTCGGGCGTCGTCGTGGGCCACATCGTGGTCGGCGTGCTGATCGCCGTTCTCACGCTCTGGCGGCTCGGCCTGCGGCTGACCCGGGGCGCACCGCCCGCCCCCGCGTCCGAGCCGGCGCCGCTTCGGGCCGTCGCGGCGCTGGCGCACTGGGCCTTCTACGTCATCCTGATCGCGATGGCGGCCTCGGGCGCGGTCGCCTGGTTCGGTCAGTTCGGTCCCGCCGCGGCGGCGCACATGCTCGGCAAGACCGTCCTTCTCGCGTTGATCGCGCTCCACGTCGGTGCGGCGCTCTACCACCAGCTCTGGCTCCGCGACGGGCTCATCGCCCGCATGACCTGACAGGGTCTGCCGGACGACGCATCCGACGAGCTTCACCCGCGCCGCCCGGCGCGCGCCTGCGTGGCGCAACCGGGCGTCGCCGTGATAGGCTTCGCTGGTGGCGGCTGGGAGTGGCGGCGGTGACGGACGGCACAGGGCCGGCGAGCCCGTCGGAGGACATCGGCGCGCGGCGCGCCTGGCGCGGGGCGACGCTCGCCGACGGCGTGCTGACGCCCGAGATCGCGGCGCATTGCCAGATGGGCGTCGCCGTCATCGTCGCGGCCTGCGCCGCAGGGCGGCCGCTTGCGGGGCGCGGCTTCGCGGCAAGGATCGACGAGGCCGGCACGGTCCGCCTGCTGCTGCGCCGGACCGGGCACCACGCGCTGCTCGCGGCCTGGCAGGCGGGGGCGCAGATCGCGGCGACGTTCACCGAGCCGACGCGGCACCGCTCAATCCAGCTCAAGGGCAGGGCCGCCCGCGTGTCGCCGGCGAACGTCGCGGACGGGATGGCGCTCGAAGTCCAATGCCGCGCGTTCCGCGCGGGCCTGATGGCGATCAAGTATACGAAGGAACTGACGGACCATTATGGCGTCACCGATCCCGACGACGTCGTCGCGGTCGAGTTCACCCCCGTGGAAGCCTTCGTCCAGACGCCGGGGCCGGGCGCCGGATCCGCGCTGCGCCCATGACGCCGCTCGCGCTCGACACGCTGCGCGACTGCATGGAGGGGGTGGTGCCGGCCGTCCTCGCCACCTGCGACGAGACCGGCGTGCCGAACGTCTCGTTCATCAGCCAGGTCCACTACGTCGACCCGGAGCGCGTCGCGCTCAGCTACCAGTTCTTCAACAAGACGCGGGCGAACCTGCTCGCCACGCGGCAGGCCTCGGTCCAGATCTTCGACCCCGTCGCCCTCGCCGACTACCGGCTCGAACTCGATTTCGAGGAGACCCGCACCGAGGGGCCGCTCTTCGAGACGATGAAGGCCAAGCTCGCCGGCATCGCCTCGCACAGCGGCATGGACGGCGTGTTTCGCCTGCTCGGGGCCGACGTGTTCCGCGTCCGCTCGATCGAGACGATCTTCCCGCCTTCGACGATCCCGCCGCCCCCGAGCCGCAACCTGCTCTCCGCCGCGCGCCGCACCAGCCAGGAGCTAGCGGGAAGCGGCAGCCTCGGCGAGCTCTTCGACCGCGTGCTCTCCTGTCTCCGGCGGCACTTCGGCATCGAGCACGCCATGGTGCTCATGCTCGACGAAAACGGACGCCAGCTCTTCACCGTGGCCTCGCTCGGCTATCCGACCGCGGGCATCGGCTCGGAGGTCGAGGTCGGCCACGGCGTCGTCGGCGTCGCCGCCCGCGAGCGGTCGCCGATCCGCATCTGCCAGATGGCCTTCGACTACAGCTATGGCCGCGCGATCCGCGACGGGGCGCGCAGCGTCGGGGTGGAATGGTCGGGCGCGACCGAGATCCCCTATCCGGGCCTGCCCGCGCCCGAGAGCCAGATCGCCCTGCCGATCCTCTCGGAGAGCGGGGTGATCGGCGTGCTCTTCGCCGAGAGCCCGGAGCCCATGCGCTTCCGCTACGACGACGAGGACGCGCTGATGCTGGTCGCCGACAGGATCGCGTCGCTGATCCCGCTGGCGAAGGCAAGCGACGACGCGCCCCGGGCGACGGCGCCTGCCGCCCCGTGCCCGGATGCGCCCGCGGGCCCGCTCGTGGTCCGCCACTACGGCGCCGACGACAGCGTCTTCCTGAACCACGACTATCTGATCAAGGGCGTCGCCGGCGCGATCGTCTGGATGCTCGTCGGCGAGTTCGCGCGGACCGGGCGGACGGAGTTCACCAATCGCGAGCTCCGGCTCGACCCGCGGTTGCGCCTGCCCGAGTTCGCCGACAACCTCGAGGCGCGCCTCCTGCTGCTCCAGCGCCGCCTGCGCGAACGGATGTGCCCGGTCCGGATCGAGAAGACCGGGCGCGGACGCTTCCGCCTCGACGTTCCCTGCCCCCTCGTGCTCGAGGAGATCGAGCGCCAGTAGTTACGAAACTCTTAGGGTTTCTTGCAGGAAGACTTAGCGGGCGCACGGGCCGGCGTTGCGCTATGGTCTCTCAGTCCCGGCACTACGCCGGACCAATCCAGTGAAGGCCCCCGTGGCTTCGGCCCGGGGGCAAGCACGAGAGACCCGAGCCATGACCGGATGCCGCGTCGGCGCCGATCCCGGCGACAGCCGGACGCCACGTCGCCGATGCGTCGGCGCGGACTGACCGACAGACCGCAACCTTCGTTCAGCAGACGGACCGTGGACGCGAACGGCGGCCGCCACGGCCGCCGGAGTGTCGCCACCGACCAGCCAGGAGCCACAAGATGAACCGCTTCCTCCGCCTCGCCCTGCTCGTCGCCCTCGCCCTGCCGGCGCCGGCGCTCGCCCACGGCCTTCCCGTCGAGATCGCCGCCCGGATCGACGCCTCGTCCGAGCCGGCGCCCGGCGAGCCGTCGCTCGCCGAAATCCGCGCCGTGACCGAGCGCTTTCGCCATGTCGAGGAGGCTCTCGCCGAGGGCTATATCCGCGACCCCGGCAACATGTGCGACGACGCGGCGATGATGGGCAAGTCCGCCGAGCTCGGGGCCATGGGCGTCCACTACTTCCGCCCCGACCTCCTCGGCATCTCGGCTCCGCCGAACCCGCGGGTCGACGGCGTCGGCACCCACACCGAGTTCCGCCAGCCCTCGGTGCTGATCTACGAGCCGAAAGCCGACGGCAAGCTCGAACTGGTCGCCGTCGAGAACCTCGTCTTCGCCAGGGCCTGGGCCGAGGCCGGCAACGACGCGCCGCCGAGTTTCCACGGCCGGCCCTGGGACCGCATGGCGGACGACCCCGCCACCGACCTCGACGAGGCGCACGGCTTCGAGCCGCACTACGACCGTCACGTCTGGCTCTACCGCGAGAACCCGAACGGCGTCTTCGCCCAGTACAACCCGACCGTCACCTGCGCCCACCACGGCGCGGCGGGGGACGCCCACGCCCACGATTCCTGACCTTTCCCCCCTCTTTCCGCGCATGATGGCTGTCATCGAAGCGCCGCCCGCCGCCCTCCGCGGCGCGTCGCGAGACGGTCCTTCTCCGATGAGCCTCCGATGCGGAGAACCGCGATGCCCTTCGGGGGCGCATGACGGGGGGATCTGGTCGGAGTGAGAGGATTCGAACCTCCGACCCCCTGCTCCCGAAGCAGGTGCGCTACCAGGCTGCGCTACACTCCGAACCGGGGCGGTCCTTACTCCGGTTGATGGCCCGCTGCAACGGGGTTTGCCGCGGGAACCGCGGAAACCGGGCCTACGTCTCGAAAACGAACACCCGGTCGGGACGGAAGACGCCGCCGCGCCAGACGCCGAGCGCGAGCGGGCGTCCCTCGGCGCTGGCCCAGGCCGTCTCGCCGTCGCGCAGTCCGGCGTCCGGCAGCGCGACGGCGCCGCCGTTGGCGAGCGTCTGCGCCTCGCGCCGGCCTACCGGCAGTTCGGAGAGCCCCGCGAGGCCGGCGGTGACGGGCAGGAGCCGGGCCTCGAGTTCCGGCGTGCGGGCGAGGCGTTCGAGTTCCTCGATGCCGATCGCCTCCTCGATGCCGAAGGGGCCGGCGCGCAGGCGGCGCAGTTCGGCGACATGGCCGAGGCACCCGAGCGCCGCGCCGAGGTCGCGCGCCACCGCGCGGACATAGCCGCCCTTGCCGCAGGTCATCTCCAGCACCGCCGTATCCGGGTCCGGGGTGGCGACGAGATCGAGCCGCGCCACGCGCAGGGGCCGCGCCGCCAGCTCGGGCGCCTGCCCCGCCCGCACGAGCGCATAGGCGCGCTTGCCGTCCACGTGCACGGCCGAGACGGCGGGCGGGATCTGAAGGATGTCGCCGCGAAAGTCGCCCAGCGCGGTGCGGATCGCCGCCGGGTCGGGACGCTGCGCGCTCCGGGCGATCACCTCGCCCTCGGCGTCGTCGGTCGAGGTGGCGGCGCCCCAGCGCACCGCGAAACGGTAGGTCTTCTCGGCGTCGACGGCATGGGCGGCGGTCTTGGTCGCCTCGCCGAAGGCGATCGCCAGCACGCCGGTCGCGGCGGGGTCGAGCGTCCCGGCATGGCCGGCCTTGCGCGCCGCGAGCGCCCAGCGCGCCTTGGCCACCATCGCGGCGGAGGAGGGTCCGGCCGGCTTGTCGAGGACGAGCCAGCCATGCACCGGCCGGCCGCTCTGACGGCGCGCCATCGGCGGATCTCCCCGGCTCAGAGCGTGTGAATCTTTCGGAAAATCGGCCGATTCTGGCCGACTAACTGATTGATTTCATTTGGCATGGTTTCGTCAACCTTCGAAAGATTTACGCGCTCTCAGTCTTCCGCGAGGTCGCGGCTGACCGACGGCGAGCGCAACAGTTCGCGCGTCCGGTCCATGCGGTCGAAGCTCGCATCGGCGCGGAAGTTCAACTCCGGCGAGAAGCGCAGGTCGATGCGCCCGGTGACGAGGCGGCGCAGCTCGGCGCGATTGCGGTTCAGCGCCTTGACGACGGCTTCGGTATCGACGCCCCCGAGCGGCAGGACGTAGGCCGTCGCCTGCCGCAGGTCGGGCGAGGCGCGCACTTCCGAGACCGTGATCGAGGCGCGGCCGAGATCGGGGTCGTGCACGTCGCCGCGCGCGAGAACCTCGGAGAGCGCGCGCCGGATCACCTCTCCCACGCGGAGCTGGCGCTGCGACGGGGCGCCGCCGGTCTGATCCCTTGCCCTGGACATCGGATTGACATCCACCCGCGCTCCCCCGAAGTCAAGATCGACCCGGAACGGGGGAGGCGGAGATGACGGAGACGGTCGGGATCGCGGTGCTCGGCGCCTCGGGCCGGATGGGACGAATGCTGGTCGACACGATCCTCGCGACGCCGGGCGCGCGCATCTCGGGGGCGACGGAGCGGCCCGGGCACCCGTGGATCGGCGTCGATCTTGGCGTGGCGCTGGGGAGGGCCGCCCTCGGCGTCGTGGTCACCGACGAGCCGATCGAGTCCTTCGCCGTCTCGCACGCGGCGGTCGATTTCACCGCCCCCGCCGCGACGGTCTTCCACGCGGAGCTGGCCGCCCAGGCGCGCATCGTCCACGTGGTCGGCACGACCGGCCTCGAGCGCGAGGACATGGAGAAGCTGGCCGCGGCCTCACGACACGCGGCGATCGTGCGCGCGGGCAACATGAGCCTCGGGGTGAACCTGCTCACGGTGCTGGCGCGCAAGGTCGCGCAGGCGCTGGGCCCGGACTGGGACATCGAGATCCTCGAGATGCACCACCGTCACAAGGTCGACGCGCCCTCGGGCACGGCGCTGATGCTGGGCGAGGCGGCGGCGGCCGGGCGGCGCGCGAACCTGGCCGACCTCGGCGTCCGGTCGCGCGACGGCCAGACCGGGCCGCGGCCCGAGGGCGCGATCGGCTTCGCGACCCTGCGCGGCGGCGACGTGGTGGGCGAGCACGAGGTGATCTTCGCGGGCCCGGGCGAGCGGATCGTGCTGCGCCACATGGCGACCGACCGGGCGATCTTCGCCCGCGGCGCGGTGCGGGCCGCGCTCTGGGGTCAGGATCGGGAGCCCGGGCTCTACGACATGATCGACGTCCTCGGCCTGCGCGAGCCCGGCGCCGGGACGCCCGACCGCTAGGCCGAGCCGGCGGTCCGGCCCACGACGCGAAGGGCCCACGGAAGGCCGCCGACCCGCTCCCCGATCGGCTTCGGGTTGCCTTTCGCATCATGTTCTTGTATCGGCGTTGCCGGCAGCACCGCCCCACGTGAACTCTCTGCTCGTCTTCCGGCCGGTCAGACTTCTCGAAACTGGTCGGACTGCCCGAGCCGCCGCATGCCGCGGGCGGAAGAGCGGAGAGACGACTTAATGGCCACCGGAACGGTGAAATGGTTCAACGCCACCAAGGGTTTCGGGTTCATCCAGCCCGATGCCGGCGGCAAGGACGTGTTCGTGCACATCTCGGCCGTGGAGCGCGCCGGCCTGCGTGAGCTTCCCGACGGCACCAAGGTGAGCTACGAGCTCGAATCGGGGCGCGACGGCCGCGCCTCCGCGGGACATCTCGCCCTGATCCGCTGAACGCGCTCCGGCGCGCAGGCGCCGGCGTCGCGATTGCGTAGCCCGGCCCCACGTGGCCGGGTTCTTTTTTTTCGCGAGGACGCGGCGCGGGCATGATCCGGCGCCCCGGCATTCGGAAGGCGGGCGGTCGACCCGCCGAGGGGAACGGAAACGCCATGGCGACGCAGTCCCGCACGGGAACGCCACGCCCGCCCGCGGTCTGGCTCGACCGGCGGACCCCGCCGCATGTCGTCACGCTGGTTCTGATGACGGGGCTTTCCGCCCTGAACATGAACATGGTGCTGCCGTCGCTGCCGTCGCTCGCGGCGCACTACCATGCGGACTATGGCGTCGCGTCGCTGACGGTCTCGGCCTACCTCGGGCTGACCGCGGTGTTGCAGCTCGTTCTCGGCCCGCTCTCGGATCGCTACGGACGGCGGCCCGTGACCCTCGGCTGCTTCGCGGTGTTCCTGCTCGCGACGCTCGGCTGCGCCTTCGCGCCGACGATCGAGTGGTTCCTCGCCTTCCGCATGGCGCAGGCGACGGTCGCCTCGGCCTTCGCGCTCAGCCGCGCCATCGTGCGCGACATGGTCGGCACGGACGAGGCGGCGAGCCTCATCGGCTACATCACGATGGGCATGTCGCTTTCGCCGATGATCGCTCCGGTGATCGGCGGCTTCGTCGACGAGGCCTTCGGCTGGCGCGCCGTGTTCGGACTGACCTTCGCGGTGGGCGTCGCCGTGACGGCGCTGATCTGGGCCGACCAGGGCGAGACCAACACGACTCCGTCCGAGAGCCTGACCGCGCAGTTCCGCGCCTATCCCGAGCTGCTCCGCTCGCCGCGCTTCTGGGGCTACACCGCGACGGCGAGCTTCGCCTCGGGAACCTTCTTCGCCTTCCTTGGCGGCGGGCCGCTGGTCGCCACCGAGTTCCTGCACATGGGCCCGGCCGAGGTCGGGGCGTATTTCGGCGTCATCGCGCTCGGCTATCTCCTCGGCAACTACCTGTCGGGCCGCTTCGCCGCGCAGGTCGGGCTCAACCGGATGATGCTGTCGGGCAGCCTCGTCGCGACCGCCGGGATGGCGCTGGCGCTGGGGCTCTTTGCCCTCGGGTTGCAGTCGGCGACCACGTTCTTCGGAACGATAGGGCTCGTCGGCGTCGGCAACGGCCTGCTGCTGCCGAGCGCCAACGCCGGCATCGTGTCGGTGCGGCCGCATCTGGCGGGCTCCGCCTCCGGGCTCGGCGGCGCCCTGATGATCGGCGGCGGCGCGGCGCTCTCCGTCCTCGCCGGGGCGATGCTCGGACCCGGAACCGGCGCCTGGCCGCTTCTGTGGCTGATGTTCGTCTGCTCCGTCGTGAGCATCGGCACCACGCTCTGGGTGATGCAGGTCGCCCGCCGGCGGGCCGCCGAGGCGGCCGGGCGGTGACGCCGGCCGCCTCGCGCGCCGCCAATCTTCGCGGCGCGGCCTTCATGAGCGCCTCGATGATCGGATTCTCGCTCAACGACGCGCTGATCAAGACGCTCGCCGACGACCTGCCGCTCTACCAGGCGGTCTTCCTGCGCGGGATCTTCGCGTCGATCTTCGTCGGCGGGCTTGCCTGGGGGCAGGGCGCGCTGCGCTTTCGGCCCGGCCGGCGGGACCGACGACTGGTCGGGCAGAGGGCCTTTGCGGAGATCCTCGGGACGGCGTGCTTCCTGACCGCGCTCTTCAACATGCCGATCGCCAACGCCACCGCGATCCTCCAGTCGGTCCCGCTGGCGGTGACGCTGGGCGCCGCTGCGTTTCTCGGCGAGAAGGTCGGGTGGCGGCGATATGCGGCGATCCTGGTCGGCCTTCTCGGCGTTTTCGTCATTGTTCGCCCGGGCTCGGAAGGGTTCACCCCCTACGCGCTTCTCGTCGTCGCGACCGTCGTCCTGGTCGTCCTGCGCGACCTCTCGACGCGCGCGCTTTCGCCGGACGCGCCGGCGACCTGGGTCGTCACGGTGACCTCGGTCGCGATGACCGTCGCGTTCGGCCTCGCCGCGGCGGCGACCGAGTGGCGGCCGGTCGAGCCCGGGCATCTGCTCGTCCTCGCGGCCGGGGCGGCCGCGCTCCAGGTCGGCTACGTCTTCGGCGTGGTCAGCATGCGGACCGGCGAGATCGGCTTCACCCAGCCGTTCCGCTACACGCTGATCCTGTGGGCGATCCTGCTCGGCATCCTGCTTTTCGATGAATGGCCGGACGCCTGGACGCTCGCCGGCGCCGCCATCATCGTCGGCGCCGGGATCTTCACGCTCCGCCGCGACCGCCTGGGCTCCGAGGGCCGACTGCTCGGGACGAGCGGGGCCGAGGCCGACTGACCAAGGGGGTTTACGTCTCCGCCGCCCGGGTTAAGTCTGGAGTGACCCGGAGGAGGAGTGAGGCCATGAGCTGGAACCCGACCGCCGATCCCATCTGCCCGAGCGTCGCAGAGATGGATCACATCGAGACGCTGATCATCCCCCGCGCCCGCGACCTCGGCGACTTCGAGGTGCGCCGGGCGCTGCCGGCGCCAAAGCGGCAGATGGTGGGGCCTTTCATCTTCTTCGACCAGGCCGGCCCGGCGGAGTTCGTCACCGGCCAGGGCGTCGACGTGCGGCCGCATCCGCATATCGGGCTCGCGACCGTGACCTATCTTTTCCGCGGCGAGTTCCATCATCGCGACAGCATCGGTTCGGACCAGGTCATCCTGCCCGGCGCGGTGAACTGGATGACCGCCGGCGAGGGCGTGACCCATTCCGAGCGCACCAGCGACGAGACCCGCAAGCGCCCGCATTCGCTGTTCGGCATCCAGACCTGGGTGGCGCTGCCCGAGGCAGCGGAGGACAGGCCGGCGAGTTTCGAGCATCAGGGCAGGGAAGCCCTGCCGGAGATCGAGGCCGAGGGCGCGACGGCGCGGCTGATCCTCGGCGCGGCCTGGGGCCGTCGCTCGCCGGTCGCGGTGTCGAGCGAGATGTTCTACGCGGACGTGACGCTCGCGCCCCATGCCCGCGTGCCGTTGCCCGACGACCACGAGGATCGCGGCGTCTACATCGTCAGCGGCAGCGTCTCAATCAGCGGGCAGGACTTCGAGGCCGGGCGGATGATGGTGTTCCGTCCCGGCGACCGCCTCGCACTCGCCGCCGGCGCCGAGGGCGCCCGGCTGATGCTGCTCGGCGGCGCGACGATGGCCGGCCCCCGCTACATCTGGTGGAACTTCGTCGCCTCGTCGAAGGAGCGCATCGAGGCGGCGAAGGAGGCGTGGCGCTCGGGCGATTTCACCCACGGCCGCTTCCGCCTGCCTCCCGGGGACGACGAGGAGTATATCCCCCTCCCCTGACCGCGAGCGCCGAGGTTCCGGGCCGCGCGCCGCGCGCTGTTCGGGCGCCGGCGGCAACTATGCGCGGCTGCGTGATACGGACGTGCCCCAGCATCGCAGGAGGCGCGTCGATCCCGTGTACAAGTCCCCGAACCTCAGCCTGTCCTTCATCGCCCCGGCCCAGGCCCAGAAGCACGTGACTGTGAACGAGGCCTTCTCCGAGCTCGACGCGCTGGTGCATTGCGCCGTCCTCGCCATGGACGCGACTACGCCGCCCGCGACCGCTGTCGAGGGCGACCGCTATCACCTCGGGGCGACGCCGGGCGGCGACTGGAGCGGCGAGGCGGGCAACATCGCCTCCTGGCGCAACGGCGGCTGGGCCTTCAGCACGCCACGGCCCGGCTGGCGCGTCTACGACATGGCGACCGACCGGTTGCTCCTGCGCACCTCCGCCGGGGTCTGGACCGCGCTCGGCGGCGCGCCGACCGAGCTTCAGAACGCGACGCGGTTCGGCCTCGGGGCGACGGCCGACGCGGCAACCCCGTTCGTTGCGAAACTGAACGACGCGCTCTGGGACGCGCGGGGCACGACCGAGGGCGGAACCGGCAGCCTGCGGCTGTCGCTGAACCGGCAGGCGGCGGACAAGGATGCGGGCTTCGCGCTGCAGACGGGGTTCGTGACCCGTGCGGTGGCGGGACTGTTCGGCTCGAACCGCTTCCGCGTCTCGGTCTCGCCCGACGGGGCGAACTTCCGCGACGCACTCTCGATCGACGACGCGACCGGCGTCGTCGACCAGCCGCGCCTGCCGCGGTTCAAGGCCTCGACCAACTTCGACAACTACGCCGCGCTCGACGTCTGGACGAAGATCGCGATCAACACGGCCGAGTCCAACGATCAGAACGCATTCGACCCGGCCACTAACCAGTTCCGCGCGCCGGTCGCGGGCTTCTACGCGCTCGGGGCGACGCTCCTGCACCGGATCAACGCCAGCACGACGGCGAGGATGCGGGGGCGACTGGTGAAGAACGGCACGACCGAGATCCCCGGCTCGCTCGGCGAGATTTCCGGAGCGCATGTCACGCTCGCCACCGCGCTCTGGATCCAGACGGTCGCCGCGCTGGCCAAGGACGACACGGTGGAGCTACAGGGATTCTACCGCGGCGCGGACGGCTATTTCGCGGCGAACCACACCAGCTTCTGGGGCTACAAGGTCGGCTGAGACGCCGTCGGGCCGCCCTGAGCGGGACTCCCGTCAGTCCGCCGCGGCAGCGGCGCAGGAAGGCCCATCGTGTCGCGAACGAGCTGGCGCGAGCGCTCGCGATCGAGGCGCGCCCGGGCGTGCTCGCGGGCGTTCGCGCCGAGACGCCGCGCCAGCGCCGGGTCGGCGAGGAGGCGCGCCATCGCCTCTCCCATGCCGGCCACGTCCCCTTCCTCGACGATCAATCCGGTCTCGCCGTCGATCACGTGCTCGGGGATGCCGCTGTGGCGGGTCGAGACGGTGGCGAGCGCCGAGGACATCGCCTCGGCGATCGCAGTCGGGAAGCCCTCGATGTCGCCGCTCGGGGCCGTGACCGAATGCTGCGCGAAGATCGAGGCCCGCTGCATCAGGCGGTTCACCGCATCGTGCGACAGCGAACCGTGCAGCGTCACCCGGTCTCCCAGCCCGTGCGCCGCGATCGCCTCGCGGCAGCGCGCCGCCAGCGGCCCGTCGCCGACGAGGTCGAGCCGCGCCTCGGGGTAGCGCGCGGCGATGCCGGCGAAAGCCGCGATCGTCAGGTGCGGGGCCTTCTTGTCCACGAGCCGCCCGACGGCGAGGATGCGGTTGGGGTCCGGGTCGCCCGGCTGGAACCGGTCGACAAGGACGCCGCTCGCGTTCACCGTGATCAGCCCCGGCGAACAGCCCATCGCCACCACCCGGTCCGCGATTGCCTGCGACACGCAGAACACCCCCTTCACCTGCGCGAACAGCTTGCGATAGCGTCGCTGCATGTGCCCGCGCGTCGCGGTGGCCGAGGCGTCCATGCCGCGGAAGTAGACGTAGAGAGGGATGTCGAGCCTCCGGCAGACGTCGGCCACCATCACGGCGGAATAGCCGAACTCGCCGAGCACCCGGTCGACCTCGTGGTCGCGGAAGAACGCGATAAGCCGCATCCGGTCGTCGTAGCCGAGCGAGGGGCCGTACTTGCGCCGCAGGCGCTGGACGATGTGCTTCAGCCTGGCGTCGAGCCTGCCGAACGCAACCGGCTCCGGCGCCATGTGGCTCAGCACCGGCAGACCGTACTTTTCCGCGCCGACGCTTTCCCGGCAGACGAGCACCGTGTCGGCCGGCGCGAGGGTGCGGACGTGATCGGCGATGAAGGTCTCGGAGACCGCATCGAAGCTCGGGGCGACCAGGGCGAGGGTCACGGGCGTCCTCCCGGACGCGCTGCTGGCGTTGCGCTGGCGCGCGCACTCGGGTCGATCATCGCCAACGGATACCGCTTACTCATGGCACGCGCGTCCTTTATCCTGCCCGCCGCTCCGGATCAATCGCGGCGTCGCGGCTCCGGACCCACCCGCTCAACGTCCCTCGAAGCGCGGAACGCGCTTTTCGCGCTGGGCCGCGAGGCCCTCGGCGTGGTCGGCCGAGGCGAAGCACGCGCGGATCCGGGCGCGGGCGGCGTCGGCGTCGAGCGCGCCCCGCGACAGCTCGACGATCGTGCGCTTCATGCCGCGCACCGCGAGCGGCGCGAGGCCGGACGCGGTCGCGGCGACCTCGTCGGCCTTCGCTTGCAGCGCCTCCGGGGCCACCAGCCAGTCGAGGAAGCCGGTGGCGAGCAGCGCCTCGGCGTCGAAGGTCTCGGCGAGGAGAAACATCCGCCGCGCCGTCTGCGCGCCGAGCCGGTCGATCGCGCGACGGATGCCGGCCGGATCGTAGTGGATCCCGAGCCGCGCCGGCGGCGCGAAGGCCCGCATCCCGGTCACGCCTACGCGAAAGTCGCAGGCGAGCGCGATCTCGACGCCCCCGCCGTAGGCGCCGCCGTTCAGCGCCGCGATGGTCGGTGCCGGAAAGGCCTCGAGCGCGTCGCAGAGCGCGGTGAGCGGGTTCTCCGACCAGTCCTGCCCGGCGACGTCGCCGAGCGCCGCCCCGGCGCAGAAGCTGCGGCCGCGCCCGGTGAGGACGAGGGCGCGGATCTCGGTCCGCTCCGACCAGTCGGCGAGAAGCGCCGTGAGCCGGCGCATCGCCTCCTGGTCGAGCGCGTTGTGCGCCTCCGGCCGGTCGAGGACCATGCGGGCGACGGGGCCTTCGATCCCGGCTGAAATCATGCGTCGAACTCCGCGAGGACCGGGACATGGTCCGAGGGCGCGTCCCAGCCGCGGACCGCGCGCAGGATGCGACTGCCGCCGGAGCGATCGGCAAGGTCGGGGGTGGCCCAGACATGGTCGAGCCGGCGGCCCTTGTCGGCCGCCGCCCAGTCCGGCGCGCGATAGGACCACCAGGAGTAGAGCCGGCCGTCGGGGATATGCGCCCGGGTGACGTCGACCCAGCCGCCGGCCCCCTGCGTCGCCGCCATCGCCTCGACCTCGACCGGCGTGTGCGACACCACGCGCAGGAGCTGCCTGTGGCTCCACACGTCGTCCTCGCGCGGCGCGATGTTGAGATCGCCGACGAGGATCGCCGCGCGCGGCCGTTCGGTCGCGAACCAGGCGCGCATCTCGTCGAGGAAGTCGAGCTTGTGGCGGAACTTCGGGTTGGCCGCGGGGTCCGGCACGTCGCCGCCGGCCGGGACGTAGAAGTTGTGCAGGATCGCGCCGGACGGCAGCCGCGCCGCGACGTGGCGGGCGTCGTCGCGGGCGCAGAATCGGGGGCCTCCGGCGTCCTCGATCGGCACACGCGACAGGATCATCACGCCATTGTAGCCCTTCTGCCCGCGCGCGACGACATGACTCCAGCCCATGGCGGCGAAGGTGTCGAGCGGGAGCTTCTCGACCGGGGACTTGGTTTCCTGCAAGCACAGGATGTCGGGCGCCTCCTCGCGCAACAGCCGGGCGACGGCCTCGGCGCGCAGGCGCACGGAATTGATGTTCCAGGTGGCGATGGTCAGGGTCACGCGCTCCCCTTCGCACGTGCAGCGCCTCCGGCGCAACCCGCGCGCCGCCGCGCGGGCGCGCCTTCAGGCGAGGCTCATCGCGGCCAGGCCGAGCGCGAGGATCAGGCCGGCGTCGCGGTTGGCGCGGAAGAGCGCGAGGCAGAGCCCGGGGTCGTCGATGTCGAGCCGGCGGAGCTGCCAGCCGAGATGCGCGCCGAAGCCGGCGACGCCGGCGAGCCCCGCGGCGAGGGCGCCGCCGGACAGCGCGGCGAGCCAGACCGCGAGGCCGGCGCAGGCCACGGCGATGGCGAGGAACCCGCCGAGCCAGGGCCTCGTCCGCGCGCCGAACAGCCGGGCGGTCGAGCGCACGCCGATCAGCGCGTCGTCCTCGCGATCCTGATGGGCATAGATCGTGTCGTAGAACAGCGTCCAGGCGACGCCCGCCGCATAGAGCAGCGCCGTGGCGGCGGTGACCGGCGTCCCGTGCGCCGCCCAGGCGAGCCAGACGCCCCAGTTGAACGCGAGCCCAAGAAAGACCTGCGGCCACCAGGTGAACCGCTTGGCGAAGGGATAGACCGCGACCAGCGCCAGCGAGGCCACGCCGAAGGCGATCGCGGTCGGCGGGAAGCTCAGGAGCACGCCGAAGGCGAGAACCGCCTGGGCGCAGAGCCAGACCAAGGCGGCGCGGGGCGTGACCTGCCCGGAGGGCAGCGGCCGCGACCGTGTCCGCGCCACGCGCGCGTCGAAGTCGCGGTCGGTCAGGTCGTTCCACGTGCAGCCGGCCCCCCGCATCAGGAAGGCGCCGATGGCGCAGCCCGCGAACACCCAGAGGTCGAACGGCCGTGGCCCGGCCGGATCGGCGGCGAGGGCGAGCGCGAGACCCCACCAGCAGGGAATGAGCAGGAGCCACGTCCCCGCCGGCCGGTCGGCCCGGGCCAGCCGCAGGTAGGGCAGGACGCGGACCGGCGCCCGGCGATCCACCCAGTTGTCGGGCGGCGCGTCGGTCACCCTTCCCTCGACCCCCCGGCCTCGCATAGCTTGCCTGCTCATCAGTGCACCCTTGCGGTGGTTGAGCTTTTCACCCCGCATGCGGGGTGAAAAGCTCGGCCCGCACCGAGCGCCCGCCGCGACGGCCAAGCTCGCTTGCCAGCGAACGGCCAGCATGAGACCC
>NZ_JAGOID010000076.1 GCF_017995835.1 Amaricoccus sp. | reverse complement strand
ACCTACGTGCTCTTGCCCGATCCCCCCGACCCCGGCACGCTGACGGTGACGCCGGCGCCGCTGACGATCGCGGTGGGCGACGACAACAAGGTCTAGGGCCAGGTCTACGACCTCGGCGACGTCGGCTTCACGGTGACCGGCCTTCTGAACGACGACACGGTCGACACGGTGACGTTCGCGAGCCTCGGCGCCCCGGCCACGGCGCCGGTGGGCGACTACGACATCGACGTGGTCAGCGTGGACGGGCAGGGGATCGGCAACTACGTCCTCTTCCCCGCCCCCCCCGACCCCGGCACGCTGACCGTGACCCCGGCCCCGCTGACGATTGCGGTTGGCGACGACAGCAAGGTCTACGGCGAGGTCTACGATCTCGGCGACGTCGGCTTCACGGTGACCGGCCTTCTGAACGACGACACGGTCGACACGGTGACGTTCGCGAGCCTCGGCTCCCCGGCTACGGCGGCGGTGGGCGATTACGACATCGACGTGGTCGACGTGGACGGACAGGGAATCGACAACTACGTCCTCGATCCCGACCCTCCCGACCCCGGCACGCTGAGCGTGACCCTGGCCCCGCTGACGATCACCGCGGACGACCAGGTCAAGCCCTTCGGCGATCGGTTCGTGTTCAGCGGCGACGAGTTCTCGGTCGAAGGGCTGCGCAATGACGACCGGGTGGCCGCGGCGACGCTGACCAGCGACGGGGCGCAGAGCCGCGCGGCGGTCGGGGACTACGGCATCGACATCGGCGCGGCGCGCGGCGTCGGGCTCGGCAATTACGACATCGAGTACGTCCCGGGCACGTTCGTGGTCGAGGCCCGGCCGGGCGAGCGGACGAACATCGCTTCGCTCTTGCCTCGGATGGTGTTCGCGCTGCCGAATCCGCCCGACGAGATCGTGCTGGCGTTCGCGCCCGGCGGGACTGCGCCCGGCGGCGGGGCCACCCCCGGCGGTCGGCCGCCCGAACCGCTCGCCGCGCCTGCAGCGGCAACCGGCGACGTGCTCCCATGGCTGGAGACCGCCTCGGTGCGGCTCGAGGCCGAGGCCGAAGCCTGCCGCCAGACGCTCACCGACGCCGAGAGCTACCTCGCCTGCCTCGGCGTCGCGCTCGACGGCTATGCTGCGGCGATCGACGCGCGGCTCCTCGACCTGCCGCCGGCGCTTCGTGGCGTCGCGGCGACGATCCGGGCGGCGAGCGAGGCGGTGCGGCAGGCGGGCGCCGCCGCGGCGCGCCGGGTTGCGGCGGCCGGCTCCGACGCCGAGGTCGCGGCGATCGAGCGCGAGGCGATCGAGACGGCGCTCGCCGCGGTGCAGGCCGCCGCGCGCGAGGTCCGGGCCTCGATCACGCTCCTGCGCGCCGACGAGCCGCAACTCGCCAGCGCCACCGAGGCGCAGGGCGAGGTGATCGCCGAGGCGCTCGACAGCGTCGCGGACGGCCTGATCCGCGCCGTGGGCCTCTGAAGGGGGCCGGCGGGCGATGTGGCTTCGCCGCCTCGGTTTCGCGCTTGCCGTCCTCGTCCTCGCGGGGGCCGCGGCGCTGGCCGAGACGCGCGTCGCGCTGGTGATCGGCAACGCCGGCTACACGGCGTTGCCGCCGCTGAAGAATCCGGTCGTCGACGCGGGCGACATCGCCGACTCGCTGCGCCGGCTCGGCTTCACGGTGACGCTCGGGACCGATCTGGGTCGCGACGCCATGACGAAGACGATCGCGCAGTTCGAGACCGAGGCCGCGCAGGCGGACGTCTCGCTGTTCTACTATGCCGGGCACGGCTTCCAGATCGACGCGCGCAACTATCTCCTGCCGGTCGATGCGGCGCTCGCCGGGCCGCAGGACGTGGCCCGCTGGGCCGTGCCGCTCGATGCGGCGACCGCGGGCCTCGCGGGCGGGCCCGGCGTGCACCTGGTCTTTCTCGACGCCTGCCGGGACAACCCCCTGCGCGGCCTCGGCGATCCTGAGCGCGTCGCGGAACCCGACGGCCTCGCCCGGGTCGGCGATGCGGCGGGCTTCCTCTACGTCTTCGCCACGCAGCCCGACAACGTGGCCTATGACGGGCTGGGCCGGAACAGCTACTTCGCCGCCGCGCTGCTCGCGCACCTGGAGACGCCGGGGCAGGATGTCGCCTCGACGCTGATCGCGGTGCGCCGCGACGTGCTGGCGGCGACGGGCGGCAAGCAGATCCCGTGGGAGAACTCCTCGCTCACCCGCGAGTTCGCCTTCGTCCCGGGCGACGAGAGCGCGCCGCTCGACACGCTGCTCTGGCAGGTGGCATCGGCCGCGGGCGACCCGGCGTTGGCGGAGATCTACCGCGACCGCTTTCCCGACGGCGCCCATGCCGGCGAGGCCGCGGCCTTCCTCAGGACGGCCCCGGCGGCGCGCAGCCTTGACCGGCCGCTGGCCCCGAGCCTCGCGGACGCGCTCTGGGAGGTCGCGCGGCGGCTGCGGCTGCGGGCGCTGGTCGAGGCCTACCTTGCTCGCGACCCGGAAGGCCGCCACGCCGCGGACGCAAGCCAGATGCTGGCCACGCTTCCCCCCGACGACGCGGAGACGCCCGAGCGCCTGTGCGAGCGGCTGGCCACGCATCCGCGCGACGCCACCGCAAGCATCGCGGGCGTCCCCTTCGCCGCGCTGGAGGGCCATGCCCGTGCCGCGATCGCCGCCTGCGGCAAGGCGGCGGCCGCTCATCCCGAAGCGCCGCACTTCACCGCGCTCCTCGCCCGGGCGACGGCGGCGGCAGGCGACATGACCGCGGCCGAGCGGCTCTATCGCGACGCGGCCGGGCGCGGCGACGTGCGCGCCATGAACAGCCTCGGGCAGCTGGTCGAGGAGAAGGATCCGGTCGCTGCGATCCGCTGGTACGAGCGCGCGGCGGAAGGCGGCGGCGCGGACGGGGCGATCAACCTCGCCGTCGCGCTGCGGGCTGGCACGATCGTTCCGCGAGACGACCGGCGCGCGGTGGCGCTGCTGCAAGCCGCGGCGGACGACGGCTCGGCCATCGCGACCTACAACCTCGGCGTCCTGGCCCAGGACGGCGTCGCACCAGGCGGCGATCCGGCGGCGCTTGCGTTCTTCCGTCGCGCGATCTCGCTCGGCGAGCCCCGCGGGAACCTCGCCGCGGCGTTCCTCCTCGAACATGGCGAGGGCGTGGCGCACGACCCCGCGGCGACCGCGGCCTATCTCCTTGCCGGCTCCGCCTCGGACGGCGGCGAGGCGCAGGCGGCGATCTGCGACAATCCGCTGGCCTGGTCGCCCGAGACGGTGCGGATCATGCAGGACCGCCTGGCCCGGCGTGGCCTCTACGACGGTCCGCTCGACGGCCGCATCGGACCGCGGCTCGTCGAGGCGCTCGACCTCTGGCGCATGGGCGGGATGCTGGCCAGGGGCTAGCCGGCGTCCGGCAGGGGCGGGAGGGTGCGCAGGTAGCGCACCACCGCCTCAAGGTCGTCGGGGGTCATCCGCGCGAGGTAGGCGAAGGGCATCGGCGGCCGCATGGCGCTGCCGTCGGGGCGCTTGCCCTCGGTGATCATCACCTTGATCTCGTCGTCGCTGTAGCCGGCGAGCCCGTCCGGGCCGGAGGTGATGTTGGGCGCGACCGAGACGCCCCAGGGCCCGGGAAACTCGAAGCCGCCCTGGCCGAGATGGCCGTCGATCATTGGCCCCTGCGGACCGAACGGCGTGTGGCATTCGAGGCAGTGGGCGACCGGGCCGGCCATGTAGGCGCCGTACTCGGCGGTCGGGCCGCGCGGTATGGCGGCGACGTGTCCGACGGGCGGCCCGTAGGCCGGTGGAAGCGGGATGCGGTACTCGCTCTTCGCTACGACGTTCTCGACCGGCGCGACGGTGCGCAGGAAGGCGACGATGGCCGCGAGGTCGTCGTCGCTCAGGCCGCGGTAGAAGACGAACGGCATCGGCGGCCCGATCAATGTGCCGTCGGGACGGATGCCCTCGCGGATGGCGCGCGCGAGTTCGGCGTCGCTCCAGCCGGCGATGGCGCCGCCGGGCGTGATGTTGGCCGAGACGGCGCGCATGGTGGCGTCGTCGATGACGACCTGCCCGCCGGCCAGTTCCATCGCCATGTCGGGACCGTTCGGGCCCTGCGGCGTGTGGCAGTTGCCGCAGCCCATCGGGCCGCGCACGAGGTATTCGCCGCGCTCGACCGGCGTCTCGGCGCCGGCCGCCAGAGCGACGCAGGCGCCTGCGAGCGCGCCTGCCGTTGCAATGACTTTCATGCCCCCCCTCCGGCGGGCGGGGCTTTGCTGGGTCGCCGGACCATCCGGGCGGCCTGACGCCCGCTCCGCCGCCGGCGAGGTTACGCCTGCTCCCGAGTCGCATCAACGCGGTCGCCGCGCGCCGCCGGCGAGCCGTTGATCTGCGACCCGGCCGAAGCGGTGCCGCTGGCGCAGCGGTTTGCGGCGCCCGTCACTTCCGCAGGGATCGGCCGTGCTCGGTCTTCTGCCAGTGGAAGGGGGCGTGGACCGCCTCGGCGACGGCGCGCCAGGCGGCGGCGGTTCCGAGAAGGGTATAGACCGGTTGCAGCCACAGCCAGCACAGCGTGTGCAGCCGGTTCGAGTCGCGCAGCGCCACGACGGCGCAGGCCAGCCAGACGATGCTGCCGGCGGCGAGCGAGGCGACGATAGCGTGGCGCGCCAAGTCCGGGATTTCGGAGAGCAGCGGCAGCGGCACGCCGAGAACGCCGACAAGCAGCCCGAGCAGCAGCGGCGCGGTGAGGTAGGAGGCGACGCTGCCGAGGAGGATCACCTGGAACCCGGCAAAGCCCAGCGGGCCGAGTTCGCGCCAGAGCGTCACGGGCTCGCGCATGTGGACGGCCCAGGTGATCGCGTAACCCTTGAGCCAGCGCGAGCGCTGGCCGATCCATTTCCGCATTCCGGCGGCGTTCGCCTCTTCTTCGGTCGTCGTCGGGATCATCTCGGTGCGATAGCCGCGACGCGCGAGGCGCATCCCCAGATCGGCGTCCTCGGTGACGTTGTGCGCGTCCCAGCATCCCGCATCCTCCAGCGCGGCGCGGCGGAAGAACACTGTGGTGCCGCCGAGCGGGATCGGCATGCCGAGCCGGGCCACGCCCTGCAGCAGCAGGCGGAACCAGACCGCGTATTCGAGGGTGAAGAGCCGGGCGATCCACCCGGCGTTCTGGTTGTAGAAGTCGAGGTAGCCCTGCACGCAGGCGACCTCGGGCGGCGCGTTGGCGAAGTGGTTGACGACGGCGAGGATCTGGCCCGGATCGGGCAGGTCTTCGGCGTCATAAACCCCGACGATCTCGCCGCGGCAGAAGGGGAGCGCGTAGTTCATCGCCCGCGGCTTGGTCTGGATCGTGCCGCGCGGGACGGTGACGATCTCGACCGTGGGCGGCAGTCCCGCCTCGAGGAGGGCGACATGGGTGTCGGCGTCGCCGGCCTCGAGGACGAGCTTGATGTCGAGGAGAGGGGCGGGGTAGGCCATGCCGCCGAGAGCAGTGAGGAGTTGTCGCGCCACCGCCGCCTCGCCCTTGAGTGGCACGAGAAGCGAGACCGACGGCCGCTTGCGGTGGTCGGCGAGGCGCGGGCCAGCGACGGTCGGCGGCGGTCCGAGCCGCCAGCGCGCGGCCAGCGCCGCGAGTCGCAGGAACGTGGTCGCCAGGTTGGCGAGCAGCGCGACCGCGAGCAGGAGCCGGAGCGCGGACAGCGGAGCGAGCGCCGCGCCGATGGCGAGCGCGGCGAGCAGCACGGACTTGCGGAATGTCAGGCCGGCGCTCAGCATGTCCCGGCAGCTGAAGCGGGTCGGGCAGCGTCGCTCGGCGTCCATCGCCATGCGGGCGCCGAACTGGCGACCGATCGCCCTGCGGATCGCGTCGGCGGGGGCGATGGCGAGCGCGGTGGGGACTCCCGGCTCGGAGAGAAGCGCGAGCGCGGCCGCGCCGTCGTCGGGACTGGCGATCGCGATCACGGTGCGGCCGGCGTGTCGCCGCCAGGGAATCGCCTCGAGCTTCAGGCAGAGATACGGGTCGACGCCACGGGCGAGTTCCGGCTCGGGCAGGTTGGAGTCGAGATCGGCCGGACCGAGGTTCGACTGGTCCGAGAGCGCCTCGACCAGGTCCTCGCGCGAGATCAGGCCGTCGACCAGGAGGATGTGGCCCAGCCGGACGTCCCATTGGCGCTGGAGCGCGAGGGCTCCGGACAGCTTCTCGGGCGCGAGCTTGCCGGATCTGACCAACACGTCGCCCAGCAGCGGCCGCGACGGGGGCCTAGCGACCCGCGCGGCGGGCGCGACGTTGGCGATCCGGAGAGGCTGAACCTGCGCCAACTCGTCACCTTCCGCTGATCGCCCCTGCGCGACATGGTGGCGGTGCGGGTTTAAGAATGGGATAATACTGGCGGGCTCATGAAACGACTCGCGGGCCCTTTTTTGACCTCCAACACTTTTATCGTGTGTATTCAGATAGATACCCTGCTATCACGCGTGTTAGCCCGTGTTGCGATGGGTGGCTTGGCAGACTCGCCGGTATAACGTCGCCCCCGCAGGGGGTTGCAGCGCGCGCGTCGGGCCGCGGCGACCCGTCCGGTCAGCCGGCGAGGAGGGCGCGGGCGGCGGCGCGGGCGGCTTCGGTGACGACGTCGCCGGCGAGCATCCGGGCGATCTCCTCGACCCGGGCGCCTTCGTCGAGCGGCACGACTTCGGTGCGCGCCCGGGTGGAGGAGACCTGCTTGCCGACCTGCCAGTGAGAGACGCCGCGGGCGGCGACCTGGGGCGCGTGGGTGACGACGAGGACCTGCGCCGAAGCGCCGAGGGCGGCGAGGCGGCGGCCGACGGCGTCGGCGGTCGCGCCGCCGACGCCGCGGTCGATCTCGTCGAAGATGAGCGTGATCCCCTCGGCCCGTGCGCTGAGGCAGACCTTGAGCGCGAGGAGGAAGCGCGACAGCTCGCCCCCCGAGGCGATGCGTCCGATCGGACCGGGCGTGGCGCCCGGCGTAGTGGCGACGAGAAAGGCCACCCGGTCGACGCCGTCCGGGCCGGGGTCGGCAGGCGCGAGTTCGGTGACGAAGCGGGCGCGCTCCAGCTTGAGCGGCGGCAACTCCTCGGCCATTCGTGCGTCGAGGCGAGCCGCCGCCGCGCGGCGCCGCCCCGACAGCACGGCGGCCGCATCGGCGTGCGCGGCCTCGGCGGCGCTGAGCGCCGCGGCGAGTCCGGTCACGCCGGAGGCGCCGGCGTCGAGCATCTCGAGCCGGCGCCTCAAATCGGCGGCGAGGTCCGGCAGCGCCTCGGGATCGACCTGGTGCTTGCGGGCAGCGGCGCGAATCGTGAAGAGCCGCTCCTCGACGCGCTCCAGCTCGCCGGCGTCGATAGCGTCGGCGTCGAGGAGGGCTGCGAGCGCGCCCGTCGCCTCGGCCAGCTCGGCGAGGGTGCGCGGAATCGCATCGAGCGCCGCGTCGAGAGCGCCCTCGGACTGCGGTGCCGCGCGTTCCAGCCAGCGCATGGCGTCGATCAGGCGGCCCTCGGCGCCGTCGGGCCCCAGGGCCTCGGCGGCACGGACGACATCCTCGCGGATGCGCTCCGTGGCGCGCAGCGTCCGGCGGCGGGCGTCGAGGGCGGCTTCCTCGCCCGGCTCGGGACCGAGGCGCTCGAGCTCCGTGGCGGCATGGCGGAGGTAGTCGGCGTCGCGGCCGGCCTCCGCGAGACGGGCCTCCGCCTCGGCGAGCGCCCGGGCGGCCTCCGTCCGGGCGGCCCAGGCGGCGCGGACGGCGTCGAGTTCGGCCTCGGTCCCGGCGAAGGCGTCGAGGAGCGCGCGGTGCCCGCGCGGGTCGAGCAGGCCGCGATCGTCGGCCTGGCCGTGCAGCTCGACAAGGGCGTCGGCGAGCCCCCGCAGCGTCTCGACCGACACCCGGCGATCGTTGACATAGGCTTGGCGCCTGCCGTCGGGCGTCGCGACCCGGCGCAGGAGCAGTTCCTCCTCCGGGTCGGGCAGGCCCGCGTCGGCGAGGATGGCGCGGGCTGGATGACCGGAGGGCAGGACGAACGCCGCGCTCACCTCGCCCTGCGCCGCGCCCGCCCGGACCAGCTCGGCCCGGCCGCGCCAGCCCAGCACGAAGCCGAGGGCGTCGAGCAGGATCGACTTGCCGGCGCCGGTCTCGCCGGTCAGCACGTTGAGGCCCGGCACGAAACGCAGCTCGGCCGCCTCGATCAGCACGACGTTGCGAATGGCGAGCGCGATCAGCATCGGCGGCCGTCGCGGCCGCTCAGCGCCACTTGCCGAGCACGACCTGCCGGTAGGTCTGGTTCAGCCACCCGTCTCCCACGTCCGCGGGACGCAAGCCCTTGCCCTTGAGGAGCGCGTAACTGGCCGCGTACCATTCCGAGCCCTGGAAATTGTGCCCGAGGATCGCCGCCGCGGTCTGCGCCTCGGCGTAGAGCCCGAGCGAGAGATAGGCCTCCACCAGGCGGTGCAGCGCCTCCGGCGTCTGGGTGGTGGTCTGGTACTCCTCCACCACGACGCGGAAACGGTTGATCGCCGCCGTGTAGTGGCCGCGGCCGAGATAGAATCGGCCGACCTCCATCTCCTTGCCCGCGAGATGGTCCAGCGCCAGCTCGAACTTCATCTGCGCCGAGGCGGCGAAGTCGCTGTCGGGGTAGCGTTCGATGATGTCGCGCATTTCCTGCAACGCCTCGAACGTGTTCGCCTGATCGCGACCGATGTCGACGATCTGGTCGTAGTAGCTGAGCGCGATCAGGAACTGTGCATAGGGCGCGTCGGCGTCGGCCGGGAAAAAGGCGAGGTAGCGGTCGGCGGCGGCGCGGCTCTCGGCGTAGAGCGAGCCCTCGTGGTAGGCGTAGGCCGACATCAGCATCGCCCGCTTGGCCCATTCCGAATAGGGGTAGAGCCGTTCCACCTCGTCGAACATCGCCGCGGCGTCGCGCGGCTCGCCGCCGGCGAGCATGGCCTCGGCGTCGAGGTAGATCTCCTGCGCCGAACGGCTCTCGACCGGCGGCTGCTTGTTGCGCGAGCAGCCCGTCGCGAAGGCCGCAAGCGCGACCAGGACGACCAGCGTCAAGCGGGGTCCAGACTTCCGCGCGCCCGGCATGCCTTCCCTCGATATTCGCCGGTTCCGGGGCTTGCCACCCGCCGGCCGGCGGTGGTTAGCACGAACCGGCAGGGTGGAAAAGCGGAAGCGCACTCCCCGGCGGGAGTGCGCTTCCCATTCGCTGCTCGGTCTTCCTGCCGTGCTCCTGAAGTCTCAGCTCGCGCGCCGCAGATCGGATTCGACGACGCCCGCGCCGGGGAGCTGGCGCGCGGTGTCGGCGTCGAGCGCGGTCTCGGTCCAGGCGCCCTGCGTGGCGAAGAGCTTGCGCAGCAGCGCGTTGGTGACGCCGTGGCCCGCGCGGAAACCGCGATAGGCACCGAGGATCGGCGCGCCCGCCAGCGCGAGGTCGCCGACCGCGTCGAGCATCTTGTGCCGCACGAACTCGTCCGAGCGCCGCAGGCCCTCCGGGTTCAGAATCTCGGCGTCTTCCACGACGATCGCGTTGTCGAGCGAGCCGCCGAGCGCAAGCCCGGCCGCCTGCATCGCCTCGACGTCGGCGCGCCGGCAGAAGGTGCGGCAATCGGCCAGTTCGCGCACGAAGACGCCGTTGACGAGCGAAAGCTTCAGCGCCTGCCGGCCGATGGCGGCGTCGGCGAAGTCGATTTCGAACCCGACGGACAGCATCGGCGCCGGGCTGATCTCGGCCCAGGCCCCGTCGTGCGCGACGCGAACCGGCTCCAGCACGCGGACGGCGCGGCTCGGCCCGGGCAGGTGGCGCAGGCCGGTCGCAACGATCTTCTGGACGAAGCGCGACGCGCTGCCGTCCATGATCGGCACTTCCGGTCCGTCGATGTCGATCACGACGTTCCAGACGCCGGTGCCCGCGAGAGCGGCCATCAGATGCTCGACGGTCGAGACGGAGACGCCGGCCGCGTTGGTAAGGCGGGTGTTGAGCCTCGTGTCGCTGACGAGATCGTAGCGCGCCGGGATCATGTTGTCGCGGTCGGTGATGTCGGTGCGCCGGAACCGGATGCCTCCCGTCGCGGCCGGGCGCATGAGCATCCGCACCGGCCGGCCGCTATGCAGCCCGGTTCCGACGAATGCGATCTCCTGTTTCACCGTGGTCGGCATGACCGAAAGTCCCCATTCTTCTCGCCCGAGGCCTCTGTCTGGGCCCGGCTGCTCGCAGGATAGAAGATAGGGACAAGGGCAAAGCGGAACAAATCAAGGATTGTGACGGTTTGTAACAGAGGTTAGTTTTTTGATCCAAAAGGAGAATTGCCGATTCTCACGACGGCGTGGCGGCGGAAGAAGGGGCGATCGGTGCGGGCGCCCGGAAATGGAAAAGGGCGCCCCTGAAGGGCGCCCTGGGGCCAAGCTGCAAGCAGCGCGATAGGCTTTGACCCGTCAGTTCGCCTGCCTGCGAAGGAAGGCGGGGATGTCGACGCGTTCGCGATCTTGGTCTTCGTAGCCCGCGTCCGGGGTCGCCCTGGCCGCGGACGGTTCGGTCGCGCGCGGGCGGCTCGGCGCATCCTCGCGGCCGACCTGTCCGGTCATCCGGTGGATGAGGCTGTTGATCGTCAGCCGGCTGCCCCGGTCGAGATCCCGCCGCGGTTCGGCGGCCGCCATGGACGCGGCCATCGGCGGGGCCTTGGGAACGTTCTGGACGGCGCGCTGGAGCCGGGTCAGGGCCTCCGGCGAGGGTTCGGCGCGCCGCTGCGTCCCTGCGATCGGGTTCGGTTGCGGCACCGAGGCGGCGGCCGGCTCGGAGAAGAGTTCCGCACGGTCTTCGGCCTCGACCTCCTGTCCGTGGCGGTCGGCGAAGTGTGCGGCCGGCGCCACGGGCTCGGCCGGGCGCGCCGCCGCAGCGGGCGCGGGGGCGGCCGGGCGGGCCGGCGCCGCCACGGGTTCGGCCGCGCGGCGGACCGGCTGGGCCTCGGTGCGCGCCACGGCGTCGATGCCGGTCGCCACGACACTGACCCTCATCATGCCCGCCATCTCCGGGTCGAGCGTCGAGCCGACCATGATGTTGGCGTCCTGGTCGACCTCGGCGCGGATGCGGTTCGCCGCCTCGTCGAGTTCGAAGAGCGTCAGGTCCGGGCCGGCGGTGATGTTGATCAGCACGCCCTTCGCGCCCTTGAGGCTGATCTCGTCGAGGAGGGGGTTCGCGATCGCCTTCTCGGCGGCCTGAACGGCGCGATCCTCGCCCGAGGACTCGCCGGTGCCCATCATCGCCTTGCCCATCTCGCTCATCACCGCGCGCACGTCGGCGAAGTCGAGGTTGATGATGCCGGGCCGGACCATCAGGTCGGTCACGCCCTTGACGCCCTGATAGAGCACGTCGTCGGCGAGCGAGAAGGCGTCGGTGAAGGTGGTCTTCTCGTTCGCCAGCCGGAACAGGTTCTGGTTCGGGATGATGATCAGCGTGTCGACGTGGCGCTGCAACTCCTCGACGCCGCTTTCGGCCTGACGCATCCGGCGCGCGCCTTCGAACTGGAAGGGCTTGGTCACGACGCCGACGGTCAGGACGCCCATCTCGCGCGCGGCCTTGGCGATGATCGGCGCGGCGCCGGTCCCGGTGCCGCCGCCCATGCCCGCGGTGATGAAGCACATGTGGCAGCTCGCCAGCCGCTCGACGATGTCCTCGATCGATTCCTCGGCCGCAGCGGCGCCGACCTCCGGCCGGGCGCCGGCGCCGAGGCCTTCGGTCACGCGGGCTCCGAGCTGGAGCTTGTTGCTCGCCCGGCTCTGCTGGAGCGCCTGGGCGTCGGTGTTGGCCACGACGAACTCGCAGCCCTCGAGCTGCTTGTCGATCATGTTGTTGACCGCGTTGCCGCCGGCGCCGCCGACGCCGATGACCGTGATCCGGGGGCTGAGGTCGTTGGTGACCGGTATCGAGAGTTTGAGCGTCATGGTGTCGTCCGCCTGTCCTGTTTTGCCCCTGCCTCGTCAGTTCGCCGCGGCTCCGCCCGCATCCGCGTCGACTTGCCCGTGACTCGGAATGCTAGTGGATTCTTGCGCTAGGGTCACGCAGAATCCACATGTCAACCGCAATATGTTGTGGAAGCTCACAACATCACCGTGTATGCAACCGAACCGCCACACTATTTACCAGTTCTCCTTGAACCAGCGCAGCGCCCGCGACACGCGACGCGCGCCCTGGCGGTCCGCCGGCATCTCGAAATCCCAGCATTCGTCCTGCGGATGGGAGACGTGCATCGCCAGGCCGACCGCGGTGGAAAAGGCCGATCCCGTGGCGGATTGCGGCAGGCCCTGCACCCGAAGGGGCTTTCCCACCCGGCACTGACGGCCGAGAACGTGGCTCGCCACGGACTCGAGCCCGGGGATCTGGGCGGAGCCGCCGGTGAGCACGATGCGTTGGCTCGGCAGGTACTCGAAGCCGGAGGCGTCGAGCCGAGCGCTGACCTCCTCGAGGATCTCCTCGACCCGCGGTCGCATCACCCCGATCAGCTCGGCCCGGCTGATCTGCCGCCGGTCCTGATCCCAGTCGCCGAGGATCGAGGGCAGCTCGATCATCTCGCGGTCGTCGAGCCCGGTGGCGATCAGGCCGCCGTGCATGGTCTTCAGTCGCTCGGCATCCTGCATCGAGACCTGAAGGCCCTGGCAGATGTCGGAGGTGACGTGGACCCCGCCCATCCGCACCGAATCGGCGTAGATCATCTGACGGCGGACGAAGACCGAGATCCCGGTCACGCCGCCGCCGACGTCGATGCAGGCGGCGCCCAGCTCCTGCTCGTCCTCCACGAGGCTCGCAAGGCCGCTGGCGTAGGGGGCGACGACCACGCCGGCGAGCTCGAGGTCGCAACGACGGATGCAATGGAGCACGTTGCGCAGCGGCGTGGACCCGATCGTGAGCAGGTGCATGTCGACGGCGAGGCTCTTGCCGATCTGGCCGCGCGGGTCGGTGAGCCCGGTGCGGTTGTCGAGGCAGAAGTTGACCGGCAGCGCGTGCAGCGCCTCGCGGTCCTGGCCGTAGTCGGGGATCTCGCAGGCGGCGAGCACATGGCCGATGTCGCGCTCGGCCACCGCGCCGTGCTCGACCTCGGTCTCGCCGGTGCAGCCGTAGCTGCGCGGCTTGCCGCCGGAGAACGACACGATCACGTGGTCGACGCGCAGCGAGGCCATCTTTTGCGCCGCCTGGATCGCGGTGCGGATGGCGCGCTCGCATTCCTCCATCGACGCGATCTCGCCGAAGGCCACCCCGCGCGAGCGGGTGTTGGAGGCGCCGATGACGCGAAACGCCCCCTGCGTCAGCGTCGCGCGGCCGTCGAAGCTGTCGACATCGTCGTCGGCGGGTACGAACTGGAGCACGAGGCAGGACACCTTCGAGGTGCCGATGTCGAGCACGGCGATGACGCCGCGCTTCAGCGCCGCCTCGCGCCGCGCCCGCATCGCGCGCTGCACCTCGTAGAGCTGTCGCCTCATGCATCTTCTCCCTTCATTTGCTCGCGCAGGCGCACCAGCTCGGCTTGCGCATGTTCCGTCAGCCGCAGCGCCGGCCGGGCCGGATCGCGAAAGTCGACGACGCTGACTTCGCGCGTCAGCAGTTCCTCGGCCGCGTCGAGCGCCATCACCCGGCGGAGCGCCGCGAGCGGGTTCGTCTCGGGCAGCAGGATCGCCTGGTCGCGGTCGAGGACAATGTCCCAGCGCCGCTCGCCGACGCGGACGAGGCCGCGGATGCGGTCAAGGATCGGGTCCGCGTCCTGCAGGAGCGCCAGCGCCTCCGGCACCGCGACGTCCGCGCCCTCGCCGGCGATCAGCGGCAGGTCGGGGCGGCGCAGGCGGCTGTCGATCTCGGCGACGCGCACGCCCGCGTGGTCGAGCAGGATCACGCCGTCCGGGCTGCGCCAGACCACGACGGGGATGCGCTCGATGGCGCGAATCTCGAGACTGCCGCCGGCAAGCGCCCGCACCGAGGCGCGCTCGACGGCCGAAAGCGCCTCGATGCGTTCGCGCACGGCGCCGACGTCGACCTCGAGCGAGCTGACCGGCAGGTCGACGAAGGCGGCGACCCGGATCGCCTCGGCGAGGTCCGGGGTGACGCCGAGCACGTCGATTCTGGCGATGAGGAACGAGGGCCGCTCGATCAGGCTCGCCCTGACGTTCTCGTAGGCCCGGATCGCCCGCGCCTCGAGATCGAATTCGGCCGCGAGCGTCCAGGCGGCGAGCAATCCGGCGAGCATCGGCACGCCGAAATTGACCAGCCGGCGGAACGATGGACGGAGCCAAAGCCGGGTCAACCGATAGCGCAGCCGCGACGGCGCCGGGTCGCGACGGGGTCCCGGGCGCACGGCCGGCGGGCGTCCGGGGCGGGCGGCTACCGGGAGCACGAGGCGTCCTCCACCATCCAGCGCACCAGTTCGCCGAAGCTCATGCCGACATGGGCGGCCTGCTCGGGGGCGAGCGAGGTCGGGGTCATCCCCGGCTGGGTGTTGATCTCCAGCACGATCAGCCCCGCAAGGCCCTTTGCCTCGTCCCAGCGGAAATCGGTGCGGCTGACGCCGCGGCAGCCGATCGCTCGATGGGCGCGCAGGGCGTGGTCAAGGCAGGCCGCCTCGATCTCGGCCGGAACCTCCGCCGGAATGACGTGCCGCGAGCCGCCCGGGGCGTACTTGGCGTGGTAGTCGTACCAGCCCTCGGCGATGATGTCCGTCACCGCCAGCGGCCGGTCGCCCATGACCGCCACCGTCATCTCGCGGCCGGGCACGTAGGCCTCGACCATCAGCACGTCGGGCATCTCGTCGGCGAGCCGCGCCGGCCCGTTCGCGCCTTCGGTCACGAGGTAGACGCCGACCGAGGAGCCTTCGTTGACCGGCTTGACCACGTAGGGCGGCGGCATCGGATGATGCGCGCGCGCCTCGTCCTTGCAGACGAGCCGCCCGGCGGCGACGGGCAGGCCGGCCGCGGCGAAGACCTGCTTGGCGCGGATCTTGTCCATGGCGAGCGCCGAGGCCAGCACGCCGGAATGGGTATAAGGGATGGCGAGCCACTCGAGCAGGCCCTGGATGCAACCGTCCTCGCCCCAGCGGCCGTGCAGCGCGTTGAAGGCTACGTCGGGGCGGGTTTCGGCCAGAGCGCGCGCGACATCGGGGCCGGCGTCGATCTCGACGACGTCGTAGCCTTCCTGCCGCAGCGCGGCTGCACACTCGCGGCCGGACGAGAGCGAAACCTCGCGCTCGGCCGAACGGCCGCCCATAAGCACCGCGATGCGGGCGCGTGTCCTGCTCGACATGCCCGCCGCCTCATTGTCCGCCCCATGGCCGTTGTCGGCCTTGCTCGGGGTCGCCTCATGCCGGGAGGGTCCTGCCCACCCGCATGATTTCCCACTCTAGCGTTATCCCTGAGGATTCCCAAACCTTTTTTCGCACCAGCTCGCCAAGATTCTCCAGATCGGCGGCGCTCGCCCCCCCGGCGTTGACCAGGAAG
>NZ_JAGOID010000007.1 GCF_017995835.1 Amaricoccus sp. | reverse complement strand
GCCGCAGCTGCGGGAACGATCGCTCCGGGCCTTCAAAAAAAACTGCTATGAATGAGTGTCATCGGCGAGGTCGGACAGAAGGAACAGCATGCAAAGACGCCCTTGACGACCGAACCCTCATGTAAGGCGAAGAGCGGCGCGAGGAGCGGGGACAGCCGCCGGAGCGACGGCTTCGCCGCGGCGACGCTCCAGTCATAGCGCGCGACCGTCTCCGCGCCTTCCTGCGTCAGCCGCCACTCGCCCCGCCCGACGAGATCGCCCGTCGCCGCTACCGCCCAGCGGTGCGGGCGGTCGCTCTCGACAACCGTCGCCACCCAGCGCAGGCGATAGGGCAGGAACCCCCGGGTCAGCAGGCGCAGCCGTCGGCCGACCCCGTCCGGCCGGCCGCGATCGAGTTCGTCGACGGCGAGATAGACCTCCGGCCACCATTCCGGAAAGCGCTCGGGCGTGGCCAGCACGGCGGCCACCGCCTCGATGTCGGCCTCGAGCCGCCATTCGCTGACGAGATGGTAGTGGTCGGACCCCGCCATCGCCGCGCTCGCTCGGCCCCCGGACCTCGCTCCATCGTCGCCCCTGTCGGCTGACGCAGCGTAGCAGAGACCTGATTCGCCGTAAATCTCCGGGCGCCGGCCTCAGGCAGCCGCGCGCGCGTCCTCGGCGCGAGCGGCCATGGTGGCGCGGGTCCACCAGTCGAGATCTTCGAGCATCGCCTGCGCCGCGGGCAGGAGGTTGCCCTCGATCTCGGCGATCGGCGCGTTCTGCCCCATCGGGTGAACCTTGAAGAAGTCGCTGCCGCCGATATGCACGCCGTGACGGATCGGCGCCATCTGCAACTCCACCGCGATCGTGCGCAGGTGCTCCGCCGCGCGCGCCGCGCCGACCGAGCCATAGCCGAGGACCGCCGCCGGCTTGCGCACCCACTCCTTGTAGGCCTGATCGAGCGCGTTCTTCAGCGAGCCCGGGATCGAGCGGTTGTATTCGGAGGTCACGAAGATGAAGCCGTCGAAGCCCGCAAGCTTCTGCTGCCAGGCCACCGCCCGCGCATCCTCGCTCGGCGCCCACAGGTTTGAGGTCTTCTCGTTGAACAGCGGCAGGTCAAAGTCGCGCAGGTCCACCAGCTCCACCTCCCAGTCGTTGCGCCGGCCGGCGAGATCGTGGATCCACTGCGCCGGCTTGTCGGCGAAGCGCGAGTCGCGGGTCGAGCCGACGATGATGGCGATGCGGGGTCTGACGGGCATGGTGGTCTCCGTTTGATACTGGTATAGATCGGTTACCACGTGAATGAGAGAAATCAGCGAATCGGTCAAGAGGGCACGTCCATGACGCCAGGTGAGCACGACGAAACCGCCTGCGCCCGCATCAGCGAACTGCTCTCCCGCGTCGGCGACAAGTGGACGGTGCTGGTCATCCGCCATCTCGGCGCCGGGCCTGCGCGCTTCAACGCGCTGAAGCGCCAGATCGGCGACATCTCGCAGAAGATGCTCTCAACCACCCTGCGCAGCCTCGAGCGCGACGGCTTCGTCACCCGGTCCGTCGCCCCGACCACGCCGCCCCAGGTGGAATACGCCCTGACCGACCTCGGCCGCAGCCTGCTCGTGCCCGTCTGTGCGCTCGCACGCTGGACCATCGACAATGCCGAGCGGATCGAGGCGGCGCGGCGCGCCTTCGCGACGCGCGAAGGGCCGGAGCGGCCCTTGCGGACGCCGGCGCCGCATGATTTCTGGCGCGCATGACGAAACCTGCGGACAACCCTGCCGAGCCGTTCAAGAAGGCGCTCGCCGAGGCGACGCGCGCCATGGCCGGCGACCCCGATCTGTCGGTCGCGTTTTCCATCGACCCGCCCGGCTTCAGCGGCGACTCCATGCGCCTGCCGCAGGTGACGCGGCGGATGACCCGCGACGAGGTCATGCTCGCCCGCGGCGTCGCCGACGCCTATGCGTTGCGGCGGCGCTACCACAGCGACGCCACCCACCGCCGCTACGCTCCCCGGGGGGAGACCGCCGCGGCGCTGTTCGACGCGATGGAAACGGCGCGCTGCGAGGCCATGGGCGCACGCGCCATGCCCGGGACGGCGGGCAACATCGACGCCAAGATCGCCGAGGAAGCCCGGCGCATGGGCTATGCCGAGATCACCGACCCGGCGCGCGCGCCGCTCGCGGTCGCGGCGGGCTATCTCGTCCGCGAGATCGCGACGGAGCGGCCGCTGCCCAAGGGCGCGGCGAACGTGCTCGGCCTGTGGCGTGGCTTTCTCGACAGCCATGCCGGGGGGACGCTCGACGGCGTCGAGGCGGTTCTCGACGACCAGCAGTCCTTCGCCCGTTTTGCCCGGCGGGTGATCGAGGAGCTCGGCTACGGCGACGAACTCGGCGAGGATCCTGACGCCGAGGAGCCCGAGGACGAGGCCGGCGAGCCCGAAGAGGACGAGTCGCCCGACGAGAACGAGGGCGGCGGGGCCGAAGACGACAACAGCCAGGAGTCGACCGCCGAGGACGAAAGCGCCGAGGCCCAGCCCGATTCGAAGACCGTGCAGGCGTCGCTCTCCGATGCCGACGAGACCGACCTCGCGGACGAGGCCGACCTGGAGGAGGGCGAGCCGACCGACGATCGGCCGCCCCCGCCCCATTCCGAGGCCGACCCCGGCTACAAGGTCTGGACGACGAAGTTCGACGAGGAGATCGCCGCCGAGGATCTCGCCGACCCGCTCGAGCTCGAACGCCTGCGCGCCTATCTCGACCAGCAGCTCGAGCCGCTGAAGGGCGCGGTCGCCCGCCTTGCCAACCGCCTCCAGCGCCGGCTTCAGGCCCAGCAGAACCGCGCCTGGGAGTTCGACCTCGAGGAAGGCACGCTCGATGCGGGCCGCCTCGCCCGCGTGGTCGCGAACCCGATGACGCCGCTCAGCTTCAAACGAGAGCGCGACACGGATTTCCGCGACACCGTGGTGTCGCTGCTCATCGACAACTCGGGCTCGATGCGTGGCCGGCCGATCTCGATCGCCGCCATCTCGGCCGACGTGCTGGCGCGGACGCTGGAGCGGTGCCAGGTCAAGGTCGAGATCCTCGGCTTCACCACCCGGGCCTGGAAGGGCGGCCAGAGCCGCGAGAGCTGGCTCGCCGCGCAGCGCCCGGCCGCGCCGGGGCGGCTCAACGACCTGCGCCACATCGTCTACAAGTCCGCCGACGCGCCTTGGCGGCGCGCGCGGGCCAATCTCGGCCTGATGATGAAGGAGGGTCTGCTCAAGGAGAACATCGACGGCGAGGCGCTGGAATGGGCCCACCGCCGCCTGATCGGCCGGCCGGAAGCGCGCCGGGTGCTGATGGCGATCTCCGACGGCGCCCCGGTGGACGACTCGACCCTGTCAGTCAACCCGGCGACCTATCTCGAGCGCCACCTGCGCGACGTGATCGCGATGATCGAGCGGCGGCGCCACGTCGAGCTGGTCGCCATCGGCATCGGCCACGACGTGACGCGCTACTATTCCCGCGCCGTGACCATCACCGACGTCGAGCAGCTCGCCGGCGCCATGACCGAACAGCTCGCCGCCCTCTTCGACAACGACCCGGTCCGCGCCAAACGAAAGCATCGCTGATGTATCAGCCCTTGCTCGACTCGAACGGCCACCGCACGAATCACTACATTAGAACAGAGGGATGAATCTGTGGATTTGTAAGCCAATCATTGCTTAAGGACACGCAATTTCAAACTTCAGAATCTCCGCGCCATTCGGTGGAAGCGCGGGATAACTCCAGAATGCCGGTTCTGGCGCCCTCCAGTGATTCTGCCACCTTCCTTCGTTAGACCGCCATTTGATGAGACGCTCGCCTAGAACGGGATCCCCTGCGGACGTCTGCTCCATCCTGTCGATGTACTCTGGCATGTCGTAGCGAACCGAAAGGCCGGCCAGGAGATCGTAGAGCCGAAGGTTTAGTCTCCCGCTATGGCCCGGCCCAATCTGATCAGCGACAACCATCTTGACCGGCGGCGCGATCGTCCTCCTCGTGGGATGATGGCGCGGGTGCTGGCCGCTCCGGGCCGGTACGTCCGGGATCTCTGCCGCCCAATCGGAGGTCCCGACGTGCCGGGGCAGACCCGTCACCGACCAGTGCGAGAGCTTCACCGCATTGGCCGAGAACCTGCGGGGCACGCGCTCTGAACCCTCGGCGGCGTTCCGGGCGAGCCCGTCCGGGGTGTCTCAGTGAACCCTGGGGCGGGGGAGTCGCATGTCTGCAGACCATCGAGTTCTGTTGTACCGAGCGTGCAGCAGCGGCGCCGGTTCACGAGATGTCACGGACGGCTCGATGGACGTGCAGACGTTTCCCACCAAGCCTTGCTCTGTTCGAGCTCGCGGAAAAGCCACTCGCGGAAGTCCGTTACCTTTCGCGTGGCACTCTTGGATCGCAGCGTGGTGAAGGCATGCCCGCGCGCAGTCATCGCCGTCTCCGGAAGAACCACGACCAACTGCCCGCTACGCAGCTCCTGCTCGGCGAGCAGCATGCTGTCGAGGCAGACGCCGAGGCTGTCGACCGCGGCGCGGATCGCCATGAAGGAGCGGTCGAAGCGCGGACCGCGGTCGAGCTCGAGGCGCGCGCGGCGGTTTCGGCGGCTCCACTCCCGCCAACCGAGGATGTTGATCTCGCCGTGAATCAGCGTGTGGCCGGCAAGGTCCTCGACGGTCCGGATCGGCTTCAGCCCGTTGGCGAGCCGCGATGAGCACATCGGCACGACGACGTCCTCCGGGAACGGGTAGATGATGGCCCCGGCGGGGGCAGGCCCGGGATTGTAGCGGATGTCGATGTCGATAATGCCCTGGCCTAGATCGACCAGATCGACCGAGGACTGCAGCCGCAGGTCGATCTCGGGATGCGCCTCGCCATAGATCGGAAGCCGGCGCATCAGCCACTGGCTGGCGATACTCGGGCTCGAATGGATCGTCAGCGCCATCGTTCCCCCGGCGCTCGCCGCGGTCCGCGTGGCCGCATCGATCTTGGCGAAGGCCGCGATGACGTCGACGGCGTACTCGCGCCCGGTGTCGGTGAGGATGACCGAGCGGTGCACGCGATGGAACAGCGCGACGCCGATCTGCTCCTCCAGCAGCCGCACCTGATGGCTGATGGCCGAGGGCGTCACTGCCAGCTCGTCTGCCGCAAGTGCGAAGGAACCGAGGCGAGCGGCGGCCTCAAACGCTTGAATCGCCTTGATGGAAGTCCGCATCCCGCCACCTTCGATAGATGAATCTGGCTCATCGATAGCAGGTTTTATTCGTTTGAGCGTTTTGTGGCAAGCAGGTATGCATTGAGCACAATACGGACCGGGCGGAGAACAGGTCCGAAGGTCGGAATACCCGGGCGGGCGCCGCAGCGTCGTCCACGACAAGCAAGACCAACGCACTCAAAGGGGGAAAGCAGCGATGCTTCTCGCAGACAAGGTATGCATTGTTACCGGCGCCGCCTCGGCGCGCGGTATCGGGCGCGCAACTGCCAGGCTCTTCGCTCTTCACGGCGGGAGGGCGATCATCCTCGACCTCGACGGCGACGCGGCGGCGGCTGCCTCGAGCGAGCTCGGCGACGTCCATCGCGGCCATGCCTGCGACGTCACCGACAAGGCGGCCTGCGAGGCGGCGGTCGCCAAGGTCGTCGAGGAGTTCGGCCGCGTCGACGTCCTCGTCAACAACGCCGGGATCACCCAGCCGGTGAAGACGCTCGAGATCGACGACAAGGGCTACGACGCCATCCTCGACGTGAACCTGCGCGGCACGCTCTACATGAGCCAGGCTGCGATCCCGCACATGAAGAGGCAGAAGTCGGGCTCGATCGTCTGCATGTCGTCGGTTTCCGCCCAACGCGGTGGCGGCATCTTCGGCGGCCCGCACTACAGCGCCGCCAAGGCTGGCGTCCTCGGCCTCGCCAAGGCGATGGCGCGCGAGTTCGGCCCGGACAACATCCGCGTCAACTCGGTGACCCCCGGCCTCATCCAGACCGACATCACCGGCGACAAGCTCACGCCCGAACTCCGCGCGAAGATCCTCGAGGGCATCCCGATGAACCGTCTCGGCGACGCCGAGGACGTGGCGCGGGCCTGCCTGTTCCTCGCCTCGGACCTCGCCTCCTACACCACCGGCGCCGTCATCGACGTCAACGGCGGCATGCTGATCCATTGACGCAACCAATCCGGAGGAAAGACCCGTGACCACAACGATTGGGCACAATGTCGACCTGCCCGAGCGCGCCTACCGCATCCGGCGGCACGCGCTCCGCATGGGCGAGGTGCAGGGCCAGGGCTACATCGCCCAGGCGCTCGACATCGCCGACGTGCTGGCGACCGCCTACTTCCACGCCATGGAATACCGGCCGGAGGACCCGCACTGGGAGGGCCGCGACCGGTTCCTGCTCTCGAACGGCCACTATGCGATCGCGCTCTACGCCGCGCTGATCGAGGCTGGCATCATCCCGGAGGACGAGCTCGAGACCTACGGCGGCGACGGCTCGCGCCTGCCGATGTCGGGGATGGCCGCCTACACGCCGGGGATGGAGATGTCGGGCGGCTCGCTCGGCCTCGGCCTGTCGATCGGCGTCGGGATGGCGCTGGGTCTGAAGCGCAAGGGCTCGAAGAACCGGGTCTACACGCTCTTCTCCGATGGCGAGCTCGACGAGGGCTCGGTCTGGGAGGCGATCATGTCCGCCGCCCACCACAAGCTCGACAACCTGATCGGCATCATCGACGTCAACAACCAGCAGGCCGACGGTCCCTCGACCGAGATGCTCGGCTTCGAGCCGCTGGTTCCGAAGCTCGAGGCCTTCGGCTGGTTCACCCAGCGCATCGACGGCAACGACATCGAGGCGGTCCGCGCCGCCTTCGACGCGGCGAAGCAGCATCCCGACCCGCAGCCGCGGATGATCGTCTGCGACACCCGCATGGGCTGCGGAGTCCCGTTTCTCGAGGCCCGCGAGAAGAGCCACTTCATCCGCGTCGAGGAGCACGAGTGGCAGCTCGCGCTCGACGCGCTCGACGCCGGGAGGACAGCGTGATGACCGACACGACAGCCAGGGCGCCGGAAAAGGTGCGCCTCAAGACCTCGGCGATGATCGCCTCGATCGCCGCCGAGGGGCAGGCGACGAAGCCAGCCCCGTTCGGCCACGCGCTTGTCGAGCTGGCGAAGTCGCGGCCCGAGATCGTCGGCATGACGGCCGACCTCGGCAAGTACACCGACCTCCACGTCTTCAAGGAGGCCTTCCCCGATCGCTGCTACCAGATGGGCATGGCCGAGCAGCTACTCTTCGGCGCCGCCGCAGGCCTCGCCCACGAAGGCTTCATGCCCTTCGCCACTACCTACGCGGTCTTCGCCTCGCGCCGGGCTTATGACTTCATCCACCAGACGATCGCCGAGGAGAACCTCGACGTGAAGATCGCTGCGGCGCTGCCGGGGCTGACCTCGGGCTATGGTCCGAGCCACCAGGCGGCGGAGGACCTAGCGCTCTTCCGGGCGATGCCGAACATGACCGTCGTCGATCCCTGCGACGCGCTGGAGACCGAGCAGGTCGTGCCCGCGATGGCCGAGCACAGGGGCCCGGTCTACATGCGCCTCCTGCGCGGCAAGGTGCCGCTCGTTCTCGACGAGTACGGCTACCGGTTCGAGCTCGGCAAGGCCAAGATGATCCGCGACGGCGCGGACGTCCTCGTCATCTCCTCGGGCCTTCTCACCATGCGCGCGCTCGAGGTGGCGAAGGCGCTCGAGGCGGACAAGGTCGCGGTCGGCGTGCTGCACGTTCCGACGATCAAGCCACTGGACACCGCGACGATCCTGAAGGAGGCCGGTCGCACCGGGCGCATGGTCGTCGTCGCCGAGAACCACACGGTGATCGGCGGCCTCGGCGAGGCTGTTGCGGGCGTCCTCCTCCGCGAGGGCGTCGCGCCGAAGTTCCGCCACATCGGCCTGCCCGACGAATTCCTCGCCGCCGGCGCGCTGCCGACGTTGCACGACCGCTACGGCATCTCGGCTGAGGCGATGTCGGGCAGCATCAAGGGCTGGCTCTGACGCCAGCCCGTCCGCCGGCGCGGCGGACCTCCGGCGCGGCCTCCCGCCGCGCCGACCGAAGAAGCCTGCCTCAGAACATTGGAGTGGAACGCCATGACTCTTCGCCCCAACCGCCGCGCCTTTCTCATGGGCGCCACGGCCGCCGTCGCCGCCTCGGCCCTCACCTTCCGCCCGAAGCGCGCCCTGGCCGCGACGACGCTGACTCTCGGCCACGGCGCCGCCCCGGGCAACCCGCGCACCGTCGCCGCCCAAGCCTTCGCCGACATGGTCGCCGAGCGGACGGCCGGTGAGGTCGTCATCAACGTCGCGGGCTCCGAGCAGCTCGGCAGCGACGTCTCGATGTTGACCAGCATGCGGACCGGCGCGCTCGACCTGACCGCCAACAGCCAGGGCGCCGCCTCCGGCCTCGTCCCGGAGATCGCGGCGCTCGGGCTGCCGTTCCTCTTCCGCGACGCCGCCCAGGCCCATCAGGTCCTCGAAGGCCCGATCGGCGCGGCGCTCGCCGAGAAGTTCGCCGGCGTCGGCCTGATCGCGCTCGACTGGTGGGACAACGGCATCCGCCACACCACCAACTCGCAGAAGTCGATCGAGACTCCGGCGGACTTCGGCGGCCTCAAGATCCGCACGCCCGCCGACCCGGTGACCGTCGACATCTTTCAGACCCTCGGCGCGGCGACCCAGCAGGTCCCGTTCGGCGAACTCTACATCGCGCTCCAGCAGGGTGTGGTCGACGGCCAGGAGAACCCGCTCGCCAACATCGCCAGCGCCAAGCTCTTCGAGGTCAACCGCTTCATCACCCTGACCGGCCACCAGTGGCAGTCGACGCCCTTCCTGATGTCGCGGTTCGCCGAGGGCAAGGTCACGCCGGAGCAGCTCGAGATCATCAAGGCCACCGCGAAGGAGGCTGGCGTGCTGCAGCGCAAGCTGATGGCAGACGCCGACGGCACGCTGCTCGCCGAGTTCAAGGCGAACGCCGATCTCGTGGTCAACGAGCCCGACCGCACCCCGTTCCAGGAGGCGACGGCCGGCGTCATCGACAAGTACCGGGGCGAGTCCTACGGCGAGTTCGTCGACCAGGTGGTCGACGCTGCCGGCGCGAGCTGAGCCATGAGCGCCGGTTTCAACACCCCTCCCGTCGAGCCCCAGGGCTCGGCGCAGAGGACGACGCTCGCCGCGGTGAACCTCGTCGATCGGGTCATCACGGTCGTCTGCCGCTATATCGTCCTCGCCACCGGGATCGCGCTGACGGTGATCCTCACCGCCAACGTCTTCGCCCGCTACGCCTTCTCGGCCGGCGGCCTCGACGTCGCGCAGGAGCTGCCCGAGCGGCTCTTCCCCTGGTTCATCGTCGCCGGCATCATCCTCGCCGCGCAGGCGGGCGGCCATGTCGCAGTCGAGTGGCTGATCGGCCGTGCCGGTCCGCGCGGCGGCCGCTGGGTGATCCTGCTCGGCAACGCCATCGTCATCGTCTCCTACGCCTTCCTGTTCCGCCAGGCGCTCGTGCTCGCCGAGATCGCGAAGATCGAGCGGAGCCCGGTCCTGCAACTTTCCGGCAGCCACGGCTACTGGGCCATGGCGATGGCCTTCGCCCTGGTCGGCGTCGTCACCCTTTGCCAGTCGGTCCGGCTTCTCTTGATCGGCGCCGAGTCCCGCTTCACCCTCAAGTACGAGGAGATCTGACGATGAGCCTGATCGTCATCCTTGCCTTCGTCGTGCTGATGATCCTCGCGATTCCCGTCGGGCACGCGCTGGTCATCGCCGCGACCGGCGCCATCCTCTGGTCGGGCGCCATCCCGGTCATGGCGGTCGCGCAGACCATGTTCCAGGAGACCCAATCCTTCCCGATGCTGACGCTCCCGTTCTTCATGCTGGCGGGCGCGCTGATGATGGGCGGCCGCCTCGGCCAGGAGCTGCTGCACTTCGCCTCCGAGGGCATGAAGCGCTGGCGGGGCGGCGAGCTCTCCACGACAGTCGTCGCCTCGGTCGCCTTCGGCGGCGTCTCGGGCAGTGCGGTCGCCAACGCCTCGGCGCTCGGCTCGATCCTGATCCCGTGGCAGAAGAGCCGCGGCTATCCGGCCGGCCTCGCCGCCGCCAACAACGCTACCTCGGCGGTCATCGACATCCTGATCCCGCCGTCGATCCCGCTGATCCTCTATGCCCTCGTCAGCGGCACCAGCATCGCCGACCTCTTCGTCGCCGGCATCCTGCCGGGGCTCCTGATGGCGGGCGGCTTCATCGCCACCTGCTGGTGGATCGCCAGGCGCCGGGGCTTCATGCCCTCGACCGAGCCGGTCGACCGGCGGGCGCTTCTGCGGCTCGCGATCAAGTCGACCCCGGCGATCGCGCTCCCGATCCTGATCCTGATCGGCATGCGCATGGGCTTCGCCACTCCAACCGAGATGGCGGTGCTGGCAGTCGTCTACTCGATCCTGCTCAGCCTCTTCCTCTACCGCGACCTCGACTGGGCACGCTTCCGCGAGGCCATGATCCAGGCCGGCATCGCCACCGGCATCGTGATGCTGGTCATCATGGGCAGCGCGGTGATCGCCTGGATCCTGACCTTCGACCAGGTGCCGATGAAGTTCGCCGAATGGGTAGCGACCAACCTCGAGAACAAGTTCCTGATCCTGATAGCGCTCAACATCCTGATGCTGATCGTCGGCATGCCGCTCGACCTGCCGCCCGCGGTCATGCTGCTCGGGCCGATCTTCGTGCCGCTCGCGGCCGCCATCGGCCTCGACCCGGTGCAGCTCGGGCTGATCATGGTCATCAACCTCGGCATGGGCCTCTACACGCCGCCCATCGGCACGACGCTCTTCATCTCGTCGTCGATCGCCCGGACCTCCATGGGCGAGACCGTGAAGGAGCTCTGGCCCTTCTTCACCGTGGCGCTGATCGTCCTCCTGGCGATCACCTACATCCCGGCGCTGACGATCTACTGACCGGCGCCCTCGGTCAGGCCCCGCATCCCCGGATGCGGGGCCTGCTGCGGTGATGATCGAATCGACCGAGAAGACGAGGTCGAGCAGCAGGATCTGGAAGATCGCCCCGCCGAGCGTCTTGCTGACCGCCTCGTCCTTGTGGTCGACCGGATCGGTCCGGCGTATGGAAGCGATGAGGAGCCACGCCTCGGAGGATGCGATGGAGGCTTCCCGGTCTCTTGCCAGACACCGGCAGCGCCCGAACCAGGCGAGCGTGCGCTCGACGACCCATCGCCGGGCGCTGACGACGAAGCCCGTGACCCCCTCGGGACGCTTGACGATCTCGATGACCGGACCGTCGGCTTTTTCATGGCGCCCTTCAGCTTCTCGCCGGCACAGCGGCTTCGGGCGGCAGGCGGCGCCAGATCATGCATACGCATTGTGCATAGGCTGTGCATGGCTTGTGCATCGCCCAAGCGGCGGTAAACCCTCACCAATTTCCCCCTTCGCCCCCGCCTCGCCGGATCCCGCCGGCTCCGCCTCCGGGGAGGGCGATTGCGGGAATGTGCCTTGACCTCCCGCACCGCCCCTCGCAGGTTCCGCGCGCCATGACCGACGCCCCCCGGACGCCCCCGCCCCCCTTCGCCGCCTTCGAGTGGCAGATCGCCTGGCGCTACCTGCGCGCCCGCCGGCGCGAGGGCGGCGTGTCGGTCATCGCCTGGTACGCGCTGATCGGCGTCATGCTCGGCGTCGCCACGCTGATCGTCGTGCAGGCGGTAATGATCGGTTTTCGCGAGGAATTCACCGACCGCATCATCGGCGCGAACGCCCATGTCACCATCTACCAGACGCCGGGAATCGGCCCGGACGGCCAGCCCGACCGCATGGTGCGCGACTATGACGCGCTCGCCGCCCGCCTCGCCGCCGTCCCCGGCGTCACCCGCGCGAGCCCGCTCGTCCGCGGCCAGGTCATGGCCTCGGCCCATGGCCGCGCCATCGGCGTCGAGGTCCTCGGCGCCCGGACCGAGGATCTGGAGCAGGTCCCGCTCGTCGCCAGTCCCGAGATCGGTTTCGGCGACCTCGCCCGCCTCGACGCGGGCGTCGCCATCGGCGCCGGCGTCGCCCGCGAACTCGGCCTCGCCGTCGGCGACGTCGTGACCCTGATCTCGCCCGAGGGCATGGACACCCCCTTCGGGGCCTCGCCGCGCATCTCCGACTACGAGGTTACTTACATCTTCGGCGTCGGCCGCTTCGACATCGACCGCACCCGCGTCTACATGCCGTTCGCCGAGGCCCAGTCCTTCTTCGACCGCGACGGCGCCGCCGACGAGATCGAGGTCTTCGTCGCCGACCCGATGCAGGTCGACGCCCTGCGCGCGCCGCTGGCCGAGGCCGCCGGCGACGGCGCCGTGCTCTGGACCTGGCGCGACGCCTCGGGCGCCTTCCTCTCCGCCCTCGACGTCGAGCGGCGGGTGATGTTCATCATCCTCTCTCTCGTCGTGCTGATCGCCGGGCTCAACATCGTCTCCGGCCTCGTCATGCTGGTGAAGAACAAGGGCCGCGACATCGGCATCCTGCGCACGATGGGGCTCACGCGCGGCTCGATCATGCGGGTGTTCTTCCTCTGCGGCGCGCTGATCGGCGTGACCGGCACCGCGCTCGGCGTCATCCTCGGCTGCCTCTTCGCCATCTACATCCAGGACATCCAGGCGCTGGTCGAATGGGTCGCCGGCGGCTCGGTGTGGAACCCCGAGATCCGCTTCCTCACCGAGATCCCCGCCCGCCTGCGCCCCGGCGACGTCGCCGCCGTCGTCGCCATGGCGCTCGGCCTCTCCTTCCTCGTCACCCTCGCCCCCGCGCGCAACGCCGCCCGCCTCAACCCCGTCGAGGCGCTGCGCTATGAGTGAGGCCCTGCGCCTTTCGGGCGTCCGCAAGGTCTACAACCCCGGCCAGCCGGGCGAGGTCGTCGCCCTCGACGGCGCCTCGCTCACGCTGGCGGCCGGCGAGGTCGTCGCCCTCGTCGCGCCCTCGGGGGCCGGCAAGTCGACGCTCCTCCACGTCGCCGGCCTCCTCGACGCCCCCACCTCCGGCGAGATCGCCATCGAGGGCCGCCCGGCCCACGCGCTCGACGAGACCGCCCGCACCCGCCTGCGCCGCGAGACCATCGGCTTCGTCTACCAGTTCCACCACCTGCTCCCCGAGTTCAGCGCCCGCGAGAACGTCGCGCTCCCCCAGCGCGCCGCCGGCAGCCCGCGCGCCGCCGCCGAGGCCCGCGCCGGCGCCCTTCTCGCCGAGGTCGGCCTTGGCCCCCGCGCCGCGCATCGTCCGGCCGAGCTGTCCGGCGGCGAGCAGCAGCGCGTCGCCTTCTGCCGCGCGCTCGCCAACCGCCCCCGCGTCCTCCTCGCCGACGAACCGACCGGCAACCTCGACCCTGAGACCTCGTCCCACGTCTTCGAGGTCCTGCTCGCCCTCGTCCGCTCCACCGGCCTCGCGGCGCTGATCGCCACCCACAACCCCGACCTCGCCGCCCGCATGGACCGCACCCTGCGCCTCGCCGCCGGCCGCATCGTCCCGGCCTGATTTCCCCGCCCCTTCCCCTTCGCGCGCGCTTCGCCTAAACCGCGCCGAAACGGCACGCCCGGCGCGCGAGGGACCATGAAGTTCACCCTTTCCTGGCTCAGGGAGCACCTCGACACCGAGGCGAGCCTCGACGAGATCACCGCCGCGCTCACCGACCTCGGGCTCGAGGTCGAGGGCGTCGAGGATCCGCGCCGCAAGCTCGCCGCCTTCACCGTCGGTGAGGTCATCGAGGCCGTCCAGCACCCCGACGCCGACCGCCTGCGCGTCTGCCGCGTCGCCACCCGCGACGGCGAACGCCAGATCGTCTGCGGCGCCCCGAACGCGCGGGCCGGCATCAAGGTCGTCGTCGCCATGCCCGGCGACTACATCCCCGGCACCGACCTGACCCTCAAGGTCGGCACCATCCGCGGCGTCGAGAGCCAGGGCATGATGCTGTCCGAACGCGAGATGGAGCTCTCCGAGGCCCATGACGGCATCGCCGAGCTCGACGCGGACGCCCCCGTCGGCGCCGCCTTCGTCGACGTGGCGAAGCTCGACCCGACGATCGAGATCGCCGTCACCCCGAACCGCCCCGACGCGCTCGCCGTCGCCGGGATCGCCCGCGACCTCGCCGCCCGCGGCCTCGGCCGGCTGGTCACACCCACGATCGAACCCGTTCCCGGCGCCTTCCCCAACCCGGTGGCGATCTACCTCGCCCCCGACGTCGCCTCCGAGGCCTGCCCGCTCTTCGCCGGCCGGCTGATCCGCGGCGTCAGGAACGGCCCCTCGCCGGCCTGGCTTCAGGACCGGCTGCACGCCATCGGCCTGCGCCCGATCTCGGCGCTCGTCGACATCACCAACTTCATCACCTGCGACCGCGCCCGGCCGCTCCACGTCTTCGACGCGGACAAGATCAACGGCTCGGCCATCACCGTCCGCCTCGCCCGCCCTGGCGAGCGCCTCGTCGCGCTCGACGACAAGGAATACGCCTTCGACGGCTCGGAGACCCTCGTCTGCGACGCCCACGGCGCCGAGTCGATCGGCGGCGTGATGGGCGGCGCGCGCACCGGCGTCACCGAGGCGACGACGAACGTCCTTCTCGAGAGCGCCTGGTTCGACCCGATCCGCACCGCCCGCACCGGCCGGCGGCACCGGATCAACTCCGACGCCCGCTATCGCTTCGAGCGCGGCGTCGACCCGCTCTCCGCCGTCCCCGGCATCGAGCTCGCCACGCGGATGATCCTCGATCTCTGCGGCGGCGAGCCCTCCGAGGTCGAGATCGCCGGCCGCCCGCCGGTCTCCGAGCGCAGCTACCGCCTGCGCCTCTCCCGCGTCGGCACGCTCGTCGGCCTCGACATCGCCCCGGAGGAACAGGAACGCATCCTTGTCGCGCTGGGCTTCGCCGTCGACCGCGAGGGCGAGGAACTCGTCGTCGCGCCGCCGTCGTGGCGGCCCGACGTCCACGGCGAGGCCGACCTCGTCGAGGAGATCGCCCGCATCGCCAGCCTGTCCCGGCTCGAGGGCCGGCCGATGGCGCGCGCCCCCGGCGTCGCCCGCCCGGTGCAGACGCCGATGCAGCGCCGCGCCAGCCAGGCCCGCCGCCGCATCGCCGCGTCCGGCCTGCACGAATGCGTCACCTACAGCTTCATCGACGAAAAGGCGGCGCGCCTCTTCGGCGGCGGCGGCGAGGCGGTGCGCATCGAGAACCCGATCAGCTCCGAGATGAGCCACCTTCGCCCCGACCTCCTGCCCGGCCTCCTCGCGGCGGCGGCGCGCAACCAGGCGCGCGGCGCGAACGACTTCGGCCTCTTCGAGGTCGGCCACGTCTTCCCCGGCGGCGAGCCGGGCGAGCAGCGCCTGCACGCGACCGGAATCCGCGTCGGCGCCACCGGCCCGCGCGACCCCTTCGGCGCCCGCCGCCCGGTCGACCTCGCCGACGCCCGCGCCGGCGCCGAGGCCGCGCTCGCCGCGATCGGCGCCCCCGCCGGCCTGATGCTGCGCCGCGATGCCCCGGACTGGCTCCACCCCGGCCGCTCCGGCGTGCTGACGCTTGGGCCGAAAACCGTCGTCGCCGTCTTCGGCGAGATCAACCCGCGCGTCCTCGCCGCCCTCGACCTGCGCGGCCCGGCCGTCGGCTTCACGCTCGAGCTCGAGGCGCTGCCTTTCCCGCGCGCCCGCGGCACGGCGCGACCGGCGCTCGTCGTCTCCGACCTGCCGGCGGTCGAGCGCGACTTCGCCTTCGTGCTCGACGAGCGGATCGAGGCCGAGGCGGTGCTGAAGGCCGCCCGCGCCGCCGACAAGGCGCTGGTCGCCGGCGTCTCGGTCTTCGACGTCTTCGCCGGCCCCCGCGCCGAGGCGCAGATGGGCCCCGGCAAGAAGTCGCTGGCCATCGCCGTCCGCCTCCAGCCGACCGAGCGGACCCTCACCGAGGCCGAGATCGAAACCGCCTCCGCCCGCATCGTCGCCAGCGTGACCAAGGCCACCGGCGGCGTCCTGCGGAGCTGACACGCCCTACGGGTGATCGTCCCCCAGGAATGGCCCTCTCTGGGCAGCCTCCCGGGTGCGCCCGTCCGATTTCTCCCCGGATCGCACTTGCCGGGCGCCAGTGGCGCCCGCGCGATCCGGTCGGCCCGCGCCGCAAGCGCGGGCCGAGGGGCCATCCGATATCTCCGAAGCTCGCATCGGCGCGCGGCTGCCCTGGCTGGCGCGGAACGCGCCTGCCCTCGGAAGGGCAGTCGCGTGCCGATTTCGCCAACGGTCGAAATCGGCGGGGATATCGGAGAGATCCCCGCACGGTACCGACCGAACGGATCGCGCTGGCACAACCGCCCGCAAAATCGCCCGTGTTGGTTAACCGTCCGCAAAGAAGTGGCAAGCCGGTTTCCAGCCGGATTCCACCCGCTTTCCACCCCCGCTTTTCGCTGCCTTTCCAGGAGGATGACGACCGCATGACGCATCCCGCTCCGGATGCGCCGCCTTCGGCCTACCGCCCGCCGCGTCGAGCCGCTACATCCGGCAGGATCCCCGGGGGCAAGCCATGACCAAGGACCCGCTCGTCATCTTCACCCCCTCGGGCAAGCGCGGCCACGTCGCGCGCGGAACCCCCGTCCTCACCGCCGCCCGCCAGCTCGGCGTCGACCTCGACAGCGTCTGCGGCGGCCGCGGCATCTGCTCCAAGTGCCAGATCACCCCCGCCTTCGGCGAGTTCCCCAAGCACGGCGTCACCGTCGCCGCGGAGGCGCTCTCACCCTGGAACCCCGTCGAGGAACGCTACCATGCCAAGCGCGGCCTCATCCCCGGCCGCCGCCTCGGCTGCCAGGCGCAGATCCTCGGCGACGTCGTCATCGACGTCCCCCCCGAGAGCCAGGTCCACAAGCAGGTCGTGCGCAAGCGCGCCGAGGCCCGCCAGATCGTCATGGATCCCGCCACCCGCCTCTACTTCGTCGAGGTGGCCGAGCCCGACATGCACGAACCCTCCGGCGACCTCGAACGGCTGGAACGCGCCCTGCTCGACCAGTGGGGCCTCGCCCACGTCAAGGGCGACCTGCGCACGCTCCAGATGCTCCAGTCGGCGCTGCGCAAGGGCGACTGGCGCGTCACCTGCGCCGTCTTTCACGGCGACGGCTCCGGCGAGGCGCGCATCCTCCACGTCTGGCCCGGCTTCTACGAAGGCTCGATCTACGGCCTCGCCATCGACCTCGGCTCGACCACCATCGCCGGCCATCTCTGCGACCTCGTCACCGGCGAGGTGCGGGCCTCCGCGGGCCTGATGAACCCGCAGATCCGCTTCGGCGAGGACCTGATGAGCCGGGTCAGCTACGCCATGCTGAACCCCGGCGGCGCCGGCCAGATGACCCGCGCCGTCCGCGGCGCCCTCAACGATCTCGTCGCCCAGGCGGCGGCCGAGGCCGGCATCGCCCGCGAGCTGGTCATGGAGGCGGTGATCGTCGGCAACCCGGTGATGCACCACCTCCTCCTCGGCATCGACCCGGTCGAGCTCGGCCAGGCCCCGTTCGCGCTCGCCACCGCCTCGGCGCTCACCCTGTGGGCCTCCGAGATCGACCTCGCGATGCACCCCGACGCCCGCATCTATGTGCTCCCCTGCATCGCCGGCCATGTCGGCGCCGATGCCGCCGCGGTGGCGCTCTCCGAGGGCCCGAACCTCTCGGACGAGCTGATGCTCATCGTCGACGTCGGCACCAACGCCGAAATCCTGCTCGGCGACCGCCGCCGCGTGCTCGCCTGCTCCTCGCCCACCGGCCCCGCCTTCGAGGGCGCGCAGATCAGTTCCGGCCAGCGCGCCGCCCCGGGCGCCATCGAGCGCGTCGAGATCGACCCGGTCACCAGGGAGCCCCGGTTCCGCGTCATCGGCTGCGATCTCTGGTCCGACGAGCCCGGCTTCCCGGAGGCGACCGCGGCGACCGGGATCACCGGCATCTGCGGCTCCGGCATCATCGAGGTGATCGCCGAGATGCGTCTCGCGGGCATCCTCGACGCCTCGGGCCTCATCGGCTCCGCCGAGCAGACCGGGACCGCCCGCTGCGTGCCGGAGGGCCGCACGCACGCCTACCTCGTCCACGACGGCGGCGAGGCCGGTCCGCGCATCCTCGTCACCCAGGGCGACGTCCGCGCCATCCAACTCGGCAAGTCCGCCCTCTACGCCGGCGCCCGGCTGCTGATGGACGAGCTCGGCGTCGACACCGTCGACCGCATCGTGCTCGCCGGCGCCTTCGGCGCGCATATCTCGCCGAAGCACGCCATGATCCTCGGCATGATCCCCGACTGCGACCTCGCCAAGGTGGCCTCCGCCGGCAACGCCGCCGGCACCGGCGCCCGCATCGCGCTGCTCAACTCCGCCGCCCGCCGCGAGGTCGAGGCGCTGGTCACGCGCATCCACAAGGTCGAGACCGCGATCGAGCCGCGCTTCCAGGAGCATTTCGTCGCGGCAAACGCGATCCCGCACGCGACCGCCGCCTTCCCCCATCTGCCGCCGCTGCCCCAGGTCGCCTTCGGCGCCGGCGGCTCCGGCGAAGGCCGCCGCCGCCGCCGCGGGTGATCGCCACCACCGCGCGCCGCTCGAAGCGGGACTCGCCGTCACGCTGCCGGCGCGCTTGCCAAAGTCCGGGGCCGCCGCCATGCTCCCGCCATGGTCCACGGCACCGAGATCGCCCCGTTTCCGAGCCCTTCCGACCGCGTGGCCTTCCATCGCCGGGAACTCGCGGTGATCCTCGACCTCTACGGCCGCTTTGTCGCGGCCGGCCTCTGGCGGGACTACGGCATCGCCATGCTGCGCGACGTCGCCGTGTTCTCGGTGTTCCGGCACGCCGCCGAGCATCCGCTCTACCGGATCGAGAAGCGCCCGCGGCTGGCCGGGCGCCAGGGCGAGTACGCCGTCATCGCGATGGACGGCCGGATTCTCCGCCGGGGCAGCGATCTGCGGCAGGTGCTGCGCGTGCTGGAACGCAAGCTGATCCGCGCGATCTGAGACCGGGCGGTGCGCCGCCCCTACCGGTTGCGGACCTCGACGACCTCGAGCTCGACCGGGCGGCCGCGCAGCGTGACCGTCACCGCGTCGCCCGGCCGCGCCCCGGTCAGGGCCCGGGCGACCGGCGCGGCATAGGAAATCGTCCCGGTCGCCGGGTCGGCCTCGTCCTCGCCGACGATCGCGACCGTCCGCGTCGCGCCCTCGTCGTCGAGGTAGGTGACGACGCTGCCGAACTGGACCGCCGGATCGGCCGGGTCGGGCGCGACGTGCCGCGCCGTCGCCTTGCGGGCGCGCCAGTAGCGCAGGTCGCGCTTCAGCCGCGCCTGCCGGATCTCGTCCGTCTCCGCCGCCAGCGCCGCCTCGAGTTCCGCCACCCGCGCCTCGATCAGGTCGAGCCCGCGGGCCGTCACCAGGTTCGGCAGCGTGCTGACCGGCAGCTCCGGCAATGTCTCCGGGCGATCCCCGTCATCTTCCTTCACGAATGCCCGGCTCATGCCTGCGTCCTCCCTTTCTTCCCGGGAGGTAGGCGCCCCGACGTCCGCTCGCAACGCCTCAGCGCCGCCGGGCCAGCCACACCGACCGGCCGCAGGCGGGATCCTCGGCGAGAAAGCCGCGCGCGACCAGCCCCGACGCCTCGAGGCAGGCGGCGTAGCCGGCCGGCGACAGGCTGGCGTGATGGACCGGCCGCCCGTCCACCGCTCCGACCGCCACGCCCGCGTCGGGCCCGGCGGTGAAGAGCAGCGCGCCGCCCGGCAGCAGATGTGCGGCGAGGCGCGGCAGCGTCGCCCGCTGCTCCTCCGCGGTCAGGTGAAAGAAACTGTCCCAGGCGACGATCCCGGCGAAGCGCCGCCCGAGGTCGAGGCGGCGTATGTCGGCGAGCGTCCAGACCGCCTGCGGGAACCGCGCCCGTGCGCGCGCCAGCATCGGCGCGGCGAAGTCGACGCCCTCCACCTCTCGCCCCTGCGCGAGCAGCCAGCCCGCGACGGGCTCGCCCGCCCCGCAGCCGAGGTCGAGGATCGGTCCCTCCGGCGCCAGCGCAAGGAAACGCACGAGCCAGGCCGCCTCGGTCAGATCGCGCCGTCTCGTCGCGTCGAAGGCCGCCGCGCCGCGTTCGTAGACCGCACGCGTCTGCTCGGGGAGCGGGGCCTCATACCGGCGGCTCATGAATCGACTCGCGGACCGTTTTTGACATTTTGCACTTTTATCATGTATAATCAGATAGTTACCATATCTATCACGCGTGTTAGAGCGTGTTGGATCGTGTTGGCCGTGTTGTGTCGGGTGGCCTGGCAGACTCGCCTGTATCAGCCACCGATGCACGCCCGCACTGCCGCCACGAAGGCGCGTCCGCGATGCTCGAAGCTCGGATACTGATCGAAGCTCGAGCAGGCCGGCGCGAGCAGCACCACCTCGCCCGGCTCGGCCTCGGCGAGCGCCGCCGCCACGGCGGCGTCGAGCGTTCCCGAGATCACGTGCGGCGTCTCGCCCAGCGTCGCCGCGAAATCGGCCGCCGCCTCGCCGATCAGGTAGGCCTTGGCCACCCTGCCGAACCACGGGCGCAGGCTCTCGATGCCGCCCTCCTTCGGCCTGCCGCCGGCGATCCAGCGGATGCGCTCGAAACTGCCGAGCGCCTTCTCCGCCGCGTCGGCGTTGGTGGCCTTGCTGTCGTTGACGACGCGCACGCCGTTCCATTCCGCGACCAGCTCCGAGCGGTGCGCGAGGCCGGGATAGCTCGTCAGCGCCGCCTCGATCGCCTTCGGCCCCATGCCGAGGTGCCGGGCGGCCGCGTAGGCGCAGCAGGCGTTCTGGTGGTTGTGCGCGCCGGGCAGGCGCGCGTTCGCGCGCAGGTCGATCGAGGCGACCTGCCGCCCGCCGCGCCATTCGGTGAGAAAGCCCTTGCGCGCGAGGACGTTCCAGCCCGTCCCCGGCAGCTTGCGCGTCACCGAGACCTGCACGACCGGGTCGCCCGAGCCCCTGTCCTCGCGCATGACGTTGGCGAGAAAGCGGCCCTCGTTCTCGTCCACCCCGATGATCGCCCGCGCCGGGGCCCCTTCGGTGAAGAGCCGGCGCTTGGCGGCGAAGTAGCCGCCGCGGCCGCCGTGACGGTCGAGATGGTCGTCGGACAGGTTCATGAACACCGCCACGTCGGGCTGCAACGCGCGGGCGAGGTCGGTCTGGTAGGAGGAAAGCTCCAGCACCACGACCATCCCGTCCCCGGCCGGATCGAGGTCGAGCGCGCCGCGGCCGAAGTTGCCGCCGACCTGCACCGGCCGGCCCGCCGTCGCCAGGACATGGGCGATCAGCGCGGTGGTGGTGGACTTGCCGTTGGAGCCGGTGACGCAGACCACCTGCGGCGTCCGGTCGAACTCGTCCCAGTCCGGGGTGGCGAAGGAGCGGAAGAACAGCCCGATGTCGTTGTCGACGGCGACGCCCGCCTCCCACGCGGCGACGATGACGGGATGCGGGGCAGGGTAGAGATGCGGGATGCCCGGCGAGACGATCAGCGCCTTCACGCCGTCGAAGGCCCCCTGACGCAACAGGTCCGCGAGCGCGAAGCCTTCGGCCGCGGCGGCTTCGCGGGCCGCCTCGCCGTCGTCCCAGACCAGCGCCTCCGCGCCGCCCGCCCGCAGCGCCCGCGCCGTCGGCAGGCCCGAACGGCCGAGCCCGAGCACCGCGACCTTGTGGCCGGCATAGCCGCGAACGGGGATCATGCGTGCTCCTTGCTGTCCGGGGCTGGCCGGGTCGCTCCGCGCCGACGGAATTTGTCCGGTGGATTGTTTCGCAGAGGCGGAGGGAGCCGACAAGCTTGCAGCGCGCCCCGCCATTAGGACGGGCTTAGCATTCTCGAATTCACATCGTGTCGGCCGCACCGCGGACCGGCGACCGCCGGCGGGGGCCACGCATCATCTGCAAGAGAGGACTTCGACATGCTTCCAGCCTGCCGCGCCTTCGGCGCCGCCGCCCTCCTCCTCGCCCTGTCGGGCCAAGTCGCTACGGCGGCGACGCACAAGCTCATCTGCCAGAACTCACGCCAGGAGTACCTCGTGGTCTTCGACTCGAAGTCGAACACGTTCATCATCAACCCCGACACCAACAACGTCGCCTATACGGTCGTCTCGGCGAAGCGAAGCGAGGACGGTCTGGTCGTCCGCGGTAAGACCGTCAACGGCGGCCCGGACTTCGACGCTTTCTTCGGCGACGGGCCTGCGATCGCCTACGGGACGGATCAGGTGGACTACTGCCGCCACGTCTGACCCACCCGGCCTCACCGCAGCTTCAGCGTGGCGAGGCCGATCATCGCCAGGATCAGCGAGACGATCCAGAAGCGGATGACGATTTGCGGCTCGGCCCAGCCCTTCTTCTCGAAGTGGTGGTGGATGGGGGCCATCAGGAACACCCGCTTCTTGGTGCGCTTGTAGTAGGCGACCTGGATGATGACCGAGAGCGCCTCGACCACGAAGAGGCCGCCGACGATGGCGAGCACGATCTCGTGCTTGGTCGCCACCGCGATCGCCCCCAGCGCGCCGCCGAGCGCCAGCGAGCCGGTGTCGCCCATGAACACCGCCGCCGGCGGCGCGTTGTACCACAGGAACCCGAGCCCGCCGCCGATCAGCGCCGCGACGAAGATGGTGATCTCGCCGGTGCCGGGCACGAAATGCACGTCGAGATACTGGGTGAAGTCGGCGCGGCCCACGACATAGGCGATCACCCCGAGCGAGCCGGCCGCGATCATCACCGGCATGATGGCGAGCCCGTCGAGCCCGTCGGTCAGGTTGACCGCGTTGGCCGCGCCGACGATCACCAGCATCCCGAAGGGCAGGAACAGCCAGCCGAGATCGAGCAGGAAGGCCTTGAACACCGGAAAGGCGAGCTTGCCCGTCAACGGCTCGGGATGGAGCCACATCGCCCACAGGCTCGCGATCAGCGCGATGGCGAACCCTGCCAGCAGCCGCACCCGGCCGGAAACGCCGGCATGGGTCTGCTTCGTGACCTTGGCGTAGTCGTCGGCGAAGCCGATCAGGCCGAAGCCGAGGGTCACGAACATCACCAGCCAGACGAAGCCGTTGTCGAGCCGCGCCCAGAGCAGCGTCGAGACGAGAAGCGCCGACAGGATCAGCAGCCCGCCCATGGTCGGCGTGCCGGCCTTGGTCAGGATGTGGCTCTCGGGCCCGTCGGTGCGGATCGGCTGGCCGCGGCCCTGCCGCAGGCGCAGGAAGTCGATCAGCGGCCGCCCGAACACGAAGCCGAAGACCAGCGCGGTGAAGAAGGCGCCGCCGGCCCGGAAGGTGATGTAGCGAAAGAGGTTGAAGACCGGCACGTTGTGCGACAGCTCGGCCAGGAAATAGAGCATCGCCCGCTCACGCCTCCAGAAGTTCGCGGGCGACGTCCGGCGCGCGCGCCTCGCCCATGCGCTTGATCGCCTCGACCACGAGCCCGACCCGGCTGCCGTTCGATCCCTTGACCAGCGCCACGTCGCCGGCGTCGAGGAGCCGCCCCGCCCGTGCCGCCATCGCGGCCGCGTCCGCAAACCACTCGCCGCGTTTCGCGCGCGGCAGCGCGTCGTGCAGCGCCTTCATCCGCGGCCCGGCGCAATGCACAACCGCCACCGCCTCCAGCCCCGGCGCGTTCGCGAGGTCCGCATGCAGCGCCAGCTCCGTCTCGCCAAGCTCCAGCATGTCGCCGAGGAAGGCGACCCGGCGCCCCGCGCCGACGCGGCCGACGCCGTCCTCGACGGGGCTCGCCGCCAGCACCTCGAAGGCGGCCGCCATCGCCGCGGGATTCGCGTTGTAGCTCTCGTCGATCAGCGTCACTGTTCCGTCGAGCCCGCCCGGGCCGAGCAGCACCCGCCAGCGCACGCCGCGCCCCTCGGGCGCCTGCCAGGTCGCCAGCGCCAGCGCCGCCCGCGCCATGTCGGCCCCCAGCGCGTCGACGCAGGCGAGCACGCCGAGGGCGTTCATGGCGAGATGGCTGCCGGGCGCGGCCAGCTTGAAGAGGAACCGCCGCCCCCGTGCGATGGCGGCGGCGCAGGTGCCCTCCGGCCGCACGTGGGTCTCCAGCAGGCGGAACTCCGGCCGCCCGGTCGCGCCGAAGCGGACCGGCCGGGCGCCGGCGCGCTTCGCGGCGGCGAGAAGGATCGGATAGGTGGGCAGGTCGCGCAGCGTCACCGCCGCGCCGCCGGGTTCGAGCCCGGCATAGATCGCGGCCTTCTCGCGCGCGATGCCGCGCAGGTCGCGGAAGGCCGCGAGGTGGACGGGGGCGACGGTGGTCACGATCGCCACGTGCGGCCGGGCCATCGCGGCGAGGGGGCCGATCTCGCCGGGGGCGTTCATGCCGATCTCGATCGCCGCGAAGTCGGCGCCCGGGTCCATCCGCGCCAGCGTCAGCGGCACGCCCCAGTGGTTGTTGAAGCTCTTCTCCGCCGCATGGACGCGGCCCTGGGCGCCGAGCGCCGTGCGCAGCATCTCCTTGGTCCCGGTCTTGCCGGCCGAACCGGTGACTGCGACGAGCCGGCCGCGGAACCGCGCCCGTCCGGCCCGGCCGAGCGCCTCGAGCGCGGCCTGCACGTCGGGCACGACGAGGAGCGGCGCATCCGCCGCGACGCCCTCGGGCACGCGCGACACCAGCGCCGCGGCCGCGCCGCGCGAGAGCGCGTCGGCGACGAAGTCATGGCCGTCGCGCGCCGCCTTCAGCGCAACGAAGAGATCGCCCCGTCCGATGCCGCGGCTGTCGATGGCGACGCCGGTCGCGGCCCAGTCGCCGCGGGCCGCGCCGCCGGTGGCGGCGGCGGCGTCGGCGGCGGTCCAGAGCGCGTTCATGCCCCGAGCCCGTCGAGCGCGGCGGCGGCGACGCTCGCCTGCTCGGCGTCGTCGAAGGGCAGCACGTCGTCGCCGACGATCTGGCCCGTCTCGTGGCCCTTGCCCGCGATCAGCAGCGCGTCGCCCGGCCCGAGCGCGTCCACCGCGGCGAGAATCGCCTCGGCCCGGTCGCCGATCTCGGTCGCCTCCGGGCAACCTTCGAGGATCGCGGCGCGGATCGCGGCCGCGTCCTCCGAACGCGGGTTGTCGTCGGTGACGAAGACCACATCGGCCCCCTCGGCCGCCGCCTTGCCCATCAGCGGCCGCTTGCCGCGGTCGCGGTCGCCGCCGGCGCCGAAGGCGATGACGAGCCGCCCCAGCACGTGCGGCCTGAGCGCCGCCAGCGCCGTCGAAATCGCGTCGGGAGTATGCGCGTAGTCGACGAACACCGCCGCGCCATTCTGGCGCGTCGCGGCCCGCTGCATCCGCCCGCGTACGGTCTCGAGCCGCGGCAGCGCGTCGAACACCCGCCCCGCGGCCGAGCCGGAGCCGATCGCGAGCCCGGCGGCGACGAGCGCGTTCATGGCCTGGAAGCCGCCCACGAGGTCGAGGCGGACGGCGAAGGCCCGGCCCTGCCACTCGAACCGCGCTTCCTGCCCGGTGGCGTCGAAGCGTTGCGCCAGCAGCCGGAGGTCGGCGCCCGCCGCGCGGCCGACGCCCAAGACCTTCTGCTCCCGCGCCCGCGCCGCATCGGCGAAGCGGGCGCCCACAGGATCGTCGATGTTGATCACGGCCACGCCGCCGCGCGGCAGGACCCGCGAGATGAGGCCGAGCTTCGCCTCGACATAGGCCTCGAAGCTGTGGTGGTAGTCGAGATGGTCCCGCGTCGCGTTCGTGAAGGCCGCCGCCGCGAGCCGCACGCCGTCCAGCCGGTGCTGGTCGAGCCCGTGGCTCGACGCCTCCATCGCCGCATGGGTCACGCCCTTGTCGGCGAGTTCGGCGAGCAGCGCGTGAAGCTGGATCGGCTCCGGCGTGGTGTGGGCGAGCGAGGCCGAGACGGCGCCCTCGACGCCGACAGTGCCGAAGCTCACCGCCCGCTCGCCGAGGCTCTCCCAGATCTGGCGGGTGAAGCTCGCGACCGAGGTCTTGCCGTTGGTGCCGGTGACCGCGACCACCACCTCCGGCTGGTCGCCCGACCAGCGCGCGGCGGCGAGCGCCAGCGCGCGGCGGGGATTCTCCACTAGAAGCACGGGCACGCCGACCGGGCCGCCGCCCGCCGCCTCGGCGAGGCGCAGTCCCTCGGCGTCGGTCAGCACCGCCGCGGCCCCCATGCGGAGCGCGAAGGGCACGAACTCGCCGCCGTGGGCGATGCTGCCCGGCAGCGCGGCGAAGAGGTGCCCGGGCCTGGTGCGGCGGCTGTCGACCGAGAGCCCGGTGATCTCGGGCAGCGTCCCCGACCAGTCGCCCGCGCGCTTCGCGCCGGCGAGCAGCCCCAGCGCCTCGAAGCCCATCAGCTTGCCTGCGCGGCTGTCAGACCCTCCGGCCGTCATCGCCCCTCCGTGACTGCGCGGCACGGGGCTATTCGTTCACGGCGAGGGTGTAAAGCAGTTCGACGTCGTCCTCGGGCCGCGCGTCGGGCCGAAGCCCCATGATCGGCGCGATCCGCCGCAGCGCGTTGGCGAAGACCGGCGCGGCGGTCCAGCCGGCGGTGCGCAGGCTCGCGCCGTTGATCTTGTTCGACGGCTCGTCGAGCGCGATCACCATCACGTAGCGCGGGTCGGAGGCGGGAAAGACGCCGGCGAAGGTGCCGATGGTCCTGTCGCGCGCATAGCCGCCGGAGGGCAGGGGCTTGTCGGCGGTCCCGGTCTTGCCGCCGACCTCGTAGCCCGGCACGTCGGCCTTGCGCGCCGTTCCGCGGGTGACGACGTCGCGCATCATCGAGCGGACCTGGGCCGAGGTCTCCTCGGAGATCACCCGGTCGGCCTCGACGGGCTTCGCGTCGGAGGCGAGGAGCGTCGGCGACACCTTCAGACCGCCGTTGGCGATCGTGGCGTAGGCCATGGCGAGGTGCATGGGCGACACGGCGAGACCGTGGCCGTACGAGACCGTCATCGTGGTAAGATCGGACCAGCGCCTGGGATAGAGCGGCGGGGCCTTGGCGACCTCGCTGATCTCGAGCGGCAGCACGTCCATCAGCCCGAGCCGGCGCAGGAACTTCTGCTGGGCCTCGCCGCCGACGGCGAGGGCGATCCGGGCCGCGCCGATGTTCGAGGACTTCACGATCACCTCGTCCACCGTCAGCCGCGGCCCGTAGTCGTGGAAGTCGCGGATGGTGAATCGGCCCCACTTCATCGGGCCCTTGGTGTCGATCAGGGTGTTCGGCGTCACCTTGCCCACGTCGAGCGCCTCGGCGACGGCGAAGATCTTGAAGGTGGATCCGAGTTCGTAGCGGCCCTGGGCGGCGCGGTTGTAGAGCGGGCTGTCGGCCGGGTCGCCCTCGGTCGGCAGCGGCGGGCGCAGGTTGGGGTCGAAGTCGGGCAGGCTTGCCAGCGCGCGGACCTGGCCGGTGTCGGCCTCCATCAGGATGCCGACGGCGCCCTTGGCCCCCATCTCGGCCATGCCGGCGGCGAGCACGTCCTCCATCGCGATCTGCGCGGCGAGGTCGATCGAGAGATGGAGCGGCTCGCCGACACGGGCGGGGTCGCGCAGCCGCGCGTCCATCGCCCGTTCGACGCCGGCGACGCCGATCACCTCGGCCGCATGCACCCCCTCGCGCCCGAAGCTCGCGCCGCCGAGCACATGCGCGAGCACGGCGCCGTTGGGGTAGAGCCGCGTCTCGCGCGGGCCGAAGAGCAGCCCCGGCTCGCCGAGATCGTGCACCATCTGCCGTTGCTCGGGGGAGATCGTGCGCTTGATCCAGACGAACTTGCGGCCGTCGGTGAAGCGGTGGAGCAGCGCCTGCGCATCGAGATCGGGGAAGATCCCCGCCAGCGCCGTCGCGGCGCCGGCGGGGTCGATCATGTCGCGCGGCTGCGCATAGAGCGAGGCGGTGACGATGTTCGTCGCGAGGATCGAGCCGTTGCGATCCACGATGTCGGCGCGCTGGGCCAGGATCGGCTCGCCGCCGGCGGTCGCACGCGGCTCTACGGGCATGCCGGCCGACATCAGCGCCATGCGGCCCGCGACGGTGGTGAAGCCGAGGATGAACACGATCCCGAGCAGCAGGAGCCGCGTCTCGGCCTTGGCGCGCTCGGCCCGGTGCAGCGCGCGCAGCCGGGCGGCGCGCTCCTCGGCCTCGATCAGGTTCGGATCCTTGCCCTCGGCCCGGGCGGAGAGGACGCGGGCGAGCGGGCGCAGCGGGCGGCGGATCATTCGGTCTCTCCAGGCATTCCGGCGGCGGGGGCGGTCTCGCCTTCCGGAGGCGCGCCGCCCGTGACGGCCGGCTCGGGCGGGGGCGGAAAGGCGACCATCGCCGTCTCGCCGAAGCTGTCGGGCGAGAGCGGCACGAGCCCGAGTTCCGCGCCCGGTCCGGCGACCAGCGCCGCCAGCCGGTCCGGCCGGTTGAGGTACGCCCATTCCGCGCTCAGCACCGCGAGCGCCTCGCGCTCGGCGGCGATCGCGGCGCGCAGATCGGCGGCGCGGTTGGCGGCTTCCTGGGTGGCGTAGTTCACCCGGTAGGCCCAGGTCGCGCAGACGGCGACCAGCACCGCGGCCGAGAGGTAGAGCCCCCACCTCATCGGCCGAGCCCCGCCAGCGCCAGCCGTGGCAGGCCCAGTTCCGCGGGGTCGACCGCGGCGGCCGGCGCGTCGAGCCGGCGCGCCAGCCGCAGCCGCGCCGAGCGCGCCCGCGGGTTCGCCGCCACCTCGGCCGCGTCGGCGGCGATCGCGCGGCCGGCGAGCGCGAAGCCCGCCGCGGGCCCGACCACCTCCGGCGCATGTCGGCTCGCCCGGGGCGCGGCGCCCGAGCGCAGCGCGAGGAATCGCTTCACCACCCGGTCCTCCAGCGAATGGAAGGTCACCACCGCGAGCCACCCCCCCGGCGCGAGCGCCCGCTCGGCGGCCATCAGTCCGCGCGCCAGCTCGCCGAGCTCGTCGTTCACCGCGATGCGCAGGGCCTGGAAGCTGCGGGTCGCCGCATGAGGCTGTCCCGGCTTCGGCCGCGGCAGGCAGCGCTCGACCACGGAAGCGAGCTGGAGCGTGGTCTCGAACGGCCCCGCCGCGACGATGGCCCGCGCGATCCGCCGCGCCGCGCGCTCCTCGCCATACTGGTGGAGGATGTCGGCAATCAGCCCCTCCGGCGCGCCGTTCACGAGGTCGGCGGCGCTCGGTCCCGCGTCGCCCATGCGCATGTCGAGCGGCCCGTCGCGCAGGAACGAGAATCCCCGCTCCGCCTCGTCGAGCTGCATGGAGGAGACGCCGATATCGAGCGTCACCCCGTCGAGAGCCGTGTCGGCGATCTCGTCGAGGCGGCCGAATGTTCCGGCCCGCAGCTCCAGCCGGCCGGCGTAGTCGCCGGCCCACGACTCCGCCCGCGCCAGCGCCGTGGGGTCGCGGTCCACGCCGATCACCCGGGCGGCGCCGGCGTCGAGGAGCCCGCGCGCATAGCCGCCCGCCCCGAAGGTGCCGTCGAGCCAGACGCCCCGCACCGGACCGACGGCGTCGAGGATCGGCCCGAGCAGCACCGGCACATGCGGCGGCCGGCCCATCATCATGCCTCGCCTCCCGGCCGCTGGGCCCGCGCCCTTCCGAGCAGCGTGGAGACGTCCGGCCCCTCGGCGCGGCGCCGGGCCCGCTCCGCGACGTGGGCGGCGTAGCCCTCGGGCGACCAGATGTGGAAGCTGTCGCCCATGCCGAGGAAGACCGCCTCGTCGCCGATCCGGGCCTCGTCGCGCAATCTCTGGCTGAGGACGATGCGCCCCGTCTCGTCGAGCGCAGCGTAGACCGACTGGGCGTTGAGAATCTCGGTGAGATCCTCGCGCTCGTCGCTCAGCGGCGCGTAGGTCTCGATCAGGTCGTCGATGGCCTCGATGGCGCGGAGCGTGAAGCATTCGAGGCGCGCCTTGTCGGTGCGGCCGAACAGGACGACGAGGTTGGCCGCGGCGCCGGCGACCCAGTCGGGATCGCCCTCCTCGAGCACGCGGCGGAACGGGGCCGGGATCGACACGCGACCTTTCGCGTCGACCTTGTGGACCGATTCGCCCCTGAACCGTCGCGCCAACCGGCTACTCCTGCCCGCTCACCGCCCTTGTCCCGGACGCAAAAACGGGTCGTGCCGCCTGCAGCACGACCCGCCTCTGGTCCCGCACTGGGCCCTCGGCCCGACTGCGCCCGCCTGCTCGTTCCGTTTGCGCCGGGTCTCTCGTTTCGTCTGGGAAAGCGGCGGGCCTGTATGAAACCTGCCGTGTTTCGCGCCTCGGGTCTTGTCGCCCTTGAACCTGTAACCGCCGCCTTCCCGTGGGACCATTATCTATCATGGGATGCCTTGGGGAACAATGGGAATTTCTCCCACTTCATGGGAATGCGTGCGTTTTGCTGGCGCATCCCTGCCACAGGTCAAGCCAAAACTGATCCCGAGTGGAATTTATTGTGGGCGACGTGACTCGGGACTACCACATATGGTGCAACCGGAGGTTGCGTCCACAATACATAAAAGTCGCCCCAGTGGCGGCGGCGACGTCGCGACGGCCCCGGCGCGCGCCCGGCGCGGGCTCGGCTCCAGCGAATCGGGGGAAAACCATGGCGTCCCGGCAAGTTCGCGCCGGCCGTTCGCACGCGCTTGAGGGCGGACGCCGGCGCAAGTAGCATCCGCGCGCCATTTGAGCCCCAGGCAACGAGAGAGAGCCCCGTCGTGAGAACCGGTCCCGTCACCCGCCGCGAGGCGCTCGCCGCCGCGCTCGCGTCAGGCGCCTTCTTCCTGCTGCCCGCGCTCGCGCGCGCGGCCGACGACCTGATCGCCACCGGGCCGGCCGAGCCGTTCTCCTTCGACGGGCTCAAGGCGATGGCGCGCGACCTCGCGCAGCAGCCCTTTGAGCCGGCGGCGGTTCCGAACGCGGCGATCCTCGAAAGCATCGACTACGACCTGCACAACCAGATCACCTACCGGCCGGACCACACGCTCTGGGCCGATGACCCGGAGGCGGCCAAGATCCGCTTCTTCCACCCCGGTCGCTACTTCAAGGAGCCGGTGCGCATCTTCGAGGTCGAGAGCGGCACGGCGCGCGAGATCCCGTACTCGGCGGGTCTCTTCGACATGCCGGAAGGCCATCCCGCCCGGGCGCTGGGGCCGGACACCGGCCTCGCCGGCTTCCGGGTGATGGACCCTGCCCAGGGCAACGACTGGATGGCCTTCCTCGGCGCTTCCTACTGGCGCACCGCCGGCTATTCCGGCCAGTTCGGCATGTCGGTGCGCGGCCTCGCCATCGACACCGCGGCCGCCACGCCCGAGGAGTTCCCGCGCTTCACCCGGTTCTGGCTGGAGCGGTCGCCGGGCGGCGGGCTCGTCATCTATGCGCTGATGGAGAGCCCGCGCACCACCGGCGCCTACCGAATCGCCTCGACCCGCGGATCCGAGGGCATCGTGCAGGACGTCGACGCGGAGATCTTCGTGCGCGCGGACGGCGAGGACATCGGCCTCCTCGGGCTCGCGCCGCTGACCTCGATGTTCTGGTTCGGCAAGAGCAACCGCTTCGTCTCGCCCGACTGGCGGCCCGAGGTCCACGACAGCGACGGGCTCGAGATCCTGACCGGCGCCGGCGAGCGCATCTGGCGGCCGCTCAACAATCCGCCGCGGGTGATGACCAACGCCTTCGTCGACGAGAACCCGCGCGGCTTCGGCCTCGCCCAGCGCGAGCGGAGCTTCGCGGAATACCAGGACGACGGCGTGTTCTACGAGCGCCGGGCGACCGTCTGGGTCGAGCCGGTCGGCGACTGGGGCAAGGGCGCGGTGACGCTGGTCGAGCTTTCGACCAACGACGAGATCCACGACAACATCGTCGCCTTCTGGCGACCGGAGGCGCCGGCGACGGCGGGCGCCTCGTTCGCGACGGCCTACAGGCTGCACTGGGTCGAGACGAGCCCGGAGGCCGCGGTGGCGCGCTTCACCGCCACCCGGATCGGCGCAGGCGGCGTGCCCGGCCAGCCGCGTCCCGAGAACGTGATAAAGTTCGTGGTCGACCTCGACGGTCGCGGCTTCGAGGGACTCGACCGCACCTCCGGCGTCGAGGCGGTGGTGGAGGCGAGCCGGGGAGAGCTGGGGCTGACCGTCGCCTACCCGATCGCCGAGGCGACGGGCTGGCGGGTGATGTTCGACCTCGACATCGGCCCCGATGACGGGACCGACGAACCGATCAACCTGCGCATGTACGTCTCCCACGAAGGCCAGGCCAAGAGCGAGACCTGGATCGCGCAGACGTTTCCCTCGCAGCTTCACGCGCTGCTCGATTCCCACGCCTGATACGGCCTCCGCCTGAATGCCTCGCGCCTGCATTAACGATTCAATTCTGACTCTTTTGCTTGGCATATGCGTTGTGCATACGTTGTGCATGGAGTGTGCATCGAAGGGTCCGCCATAAACCTTTGACGCCGAAGTCTTCAGACGGAAACCGTATGACGGGGCCCGGTCCTCGGGGGCATCGAGCCCCCTCGGCCCGACGCGCAGGGGTGCGCGCACGGCGGGGAGACGGCTTCACGGGGGAATGGGCCTTGGGCGCGCGGATGGCCTGTAAGCCGGATTCTGTGCCCGCCCCTCGCGGAGCGGCGACGACCATTCCTCTAGGCCCGGCCTTGCGGACGGGCTCGAGCAGCCTACCCGGATCGCATGGGCGGGAGAAACCTGGGGTCCGGCTTGCGCCCGCGACCCCGCGCGATCCCTATTCGGCCTTGCTCCTGGCGGGGCTTGCCGTGCCGCCGACGTCGCCGCCGGCGCGGTGGGCTCTTACCCCACCGTTTCACCCTTGCCGCCCCGAAGGGCGGCGGTCTGATCTCTGTGGCGCTTTCCCTCGGGTCTCCCCGGGCGGGCGTTACCCGCCGCCATCTCTCCCTGGAGTCCGGACTTTCCTCGCGGACCTCGATCCGAAGATTCCGGTCCCCGCGGCCGTCCGGCCATCCGCGCGAGGCTGACTTAGGGCATCGGGACTGCCGGCGCAAGAAACGGCTCGCGCCCGGCGACGCGGCGGCGGCCTCGCGGCGCTGTCGACGGCGCTCGCCCAACGGATTGCACCTCCCGGGCTGCGCTTGTCACTTGCTCGCGGATGTGCAAGAGAAGCCGGGCCTCCTTGGGGTCGTGGCTTGCAAGGTTCTGAAAATATGATGTTTACAACCGGGTTCGCGAGGCGGGATTGGAGCTGATCGCCACAACGGAAGCGCTTGCCGCCTTCGTCGCCGAGTGTCGCGCCGCCCCCTACGTCGCCGTCGATACGGAATTCATGCGAGAGCGCACCTACTACGCGCAGCTCTGCCTCGTGCAGCTCGCCCGCCCCGGCAATGGTCCCGAGACCGCCGTTCTCGTGGACACGCTGGCCGAGGGCCTGTCGCTCGAACCGCTCTACGAGCTCTTCCGCGACCCCGGTGTCGTCAAGGTCTTCCACGCCGCGCGCCAGGATCTCGAGATCTTCGCGACCACCGCCGGCGTGCTGCCGCAGCCGTTCTTCGATACCCAGGTCGCCGCGATGGTCTGTGGCTACGGCGACCAGGTGGGTTACGAGACGCTGGCCCGGCAGATCGCCCGCGCGGCGATCGACAAGTCCTCGCGCTTCACGGACTGGTCGCGCCGGCCGCTGTCGCAGGCGCAGAGGGAATATGCGCTGGCCGACGTCACGCATCTGCGGCGCATCTACGAGACGCTGTCGAAGCGGCTGGGCGAGACCGGGCGGTCGGCGTGGGTCGAAGAGGAAATCTCCGTCCTCGTCGATCCGGAGACCTACCGCGTCGATCCCGAGACGGCTTGGACGCGGCTCAAGACCCGCTCGACGGCGCCGAAGTTCCTCGCCGCGCTGCGCGAACTGGCGCGTTTCCGCGAGCAGGCGGCGCAGTCCCGCAACGTGCCGCGCGCGCGCATCCTCAAGGACGACGCGCTGCTCGAACTGGCCGCGAACCGGCCGCATACGGCCGAGGATCTCGGCAAGTCCAGGCTCCTGCTGCGCGAGGCGCGGCGCGGCGACATCGCCGATGGCATCCTCGCGGCCATCTCTGCCGCCGAGGCCCTGCCGGCCTCCGAACTGCCGCGCCTGCCCGACGCGCCGCCGCGCCGGCCGGGAAGCGAGGCGCTCGCCGAACTGCTGCGCGTGCTCCTCAAGTCGAAATGCGACGCCGAGGGCGTGGCGCAACGATTGGTGGCGTCAAGCGCCGATCTCGACGCGATCGCCAGCGAGGACGCGCCCGACGTGCCGGCCATGCACGGCTGGCGCTACGACCTCTTCGGCCGCGACGCGTTGCGGCTGAAGCGCGGCGAGATCGCGCTCTCCGCCGACGGCGCCCGCGTGCGCGTCGTCGCCATCTCGAGCGACGTCGCCGCCAGCGCCTGAATAGAACTCGGCGGCCGCCGGCTCACCCGTCACGGTCGGCGAAGCCGGGATACCAACGGCCCGGGCGCCTGACGGTGCCGGAGCCTTCCCGAATCCCTAAAAAGTGGCAAGCCTGAGTCCAGCCGCTTTCCAGCCAGAGAATACCGGCGGGCGCATGAAACGACTCGCGAACCTTCTTGACCTAACACTTTTATCGTTTGTACTCAGGTAGTTACCCTATCTATCACGCGTGTTAGCCCGTGTCGCGCCGGGTGGCCTGGTAGACTCGCCGGTATATAGTCAGGCCTTTTCAGCCCCTTGCCGCGTCCCGCCCAAACCAGCGGCTTCGCGTCATCTCACCCCGCGCGGGCCGGATGCCGCCGTCGGCTACCCGTTCAGAACGAGCTGTCCACCTCCTCCGGCGGAGGCTCGACCCGGGGCGGCGCGGGGCGGGCCGGCAGGGGCAGGGTGACCGTCTGGTTGGCGGCGACGACCCGGAAGGCGCGGATCTCGCGCAGCTCCAGCTCCTGCAGGAAGGCGCCCGTCATCAGGAGCCGCGTCCGTTCCGGTCCGGCCTGCGCTGGCTCGAGAGGCGGCACCGCCACCAGCGTCACCGTCAGCACTCCGGCTGCGTCCGGCCGTTCGTCGGGCAGGAGCGCCGCATCAAACCAGCCCTGCGTCGGCGCGACGCCGGTGACGCGCAGGATCACGCCGCCATAGCCCCGCTCCACCGTCGCCTCGCGCATCGGAACCGGTACCGCGTCGGGAAGGTCGATGGGCGTTCGGGTGAAGAGGCCGGTCAGGAAGCCCTGCTCCTCCGATCGCACCGTACCCGTTGCGTCCCGGTCGCCGACCTGGCGGGGCTCGTTCCGCCCGAAGAAGCCGAAGTCGTAGCTGCACCCGCAGACGAGGATCGCCCCCGCCAACGTGACCACCGCAACGCGCATCCGTGGGCCGCTCCACATGGCCCCCGGATAGCCCGCGGCCGCGCGCTTGGGAAGGGTCAAACCGCCCGGGCCATTCAAAGAATCCGGCCGGTTACGACCTGGATGGATTGTGGCGCGATTCTCGCTGGGTCCGCCGGCCATCGACGGGCAGGCATGGCAGGCCCTGCGCCGCGGCGACGTCCTCGGGCGCGAGCGGGCCGGCGGCCCAGGGACGGAAGCGCAGGCGAAAGGCCGCGAGCGTCGTCTGCCAGTCGTCGCCGGGCGCGCGGTAGCCGGCGGCTGCGGCGGCAGCGCGGAAGGCCACCGCGCCGCCCGCGCCGTCGCCGGGCGGGTCCGGCCAGGCCGCGAGGCCGCCGCGCGCCAGCCGGCGCCAATCGAACTTGGGCCCCGGGTCGGCCTTGCGGCCCGGGGCCATGTCGGAATGGGCGATCACGCCGGCGGGCGCGATGCCCCAGCGGTCGAGGATGCCGGCAAGCAGCCGCTCCAGCGCCGCCATCTGCGGCTCCGGGAAGGGCGGGAAGCCGGCGAGCGGGCCCGGATTGGCAAGTTCGATGCCGATCGAGCGGGAGTTGACGTCGGTGACGTCGCCCCAAGCCCCGGCGCCGGCGTGCCAGGCGCGCATCGCCTCATCAACCAGCCGCCAGACGCGCCCATCCTCGGCGACGAGCCAGTGCGCCGAAACCTCGGCCGCCGGGTCGCGCAGACGCTCGAGCGCCGCTTCGGCAGTCGTCATGGCGGTGTAGTGGATCACGACGAGGTCGGGCCGCGCACCGCCGCGCCGCGACCCGAAATTCGGGCTCGGCGCGTCGATCGGCGTCCCGGTCGCCGTGGGGCCGGTCAGAGCTTCAGCTGCCGGTAGGGCTCCGGGTCGAAGGCGCAGGCGAAGCCGTCGCCGTCCGGGTCGAGGCCGCTCGGATCGCTGTTCGGCCCGCCGGCGGCGAGGAAGGCGCGCTGCGCCTCGTCGGCGCTGCGGTAGCGGCCGCAGCCGCCGCCGAAGCCGCCCCGGCGCTGGTACATCCGCTGCCCGACGGGATTGGTCGTGCTCTGCGCGTAGAGCGCGACATTCACGCCCGGCTCGGTCCGCGGCACCGAGTTCTGAGTCGGCTGGACGACGACGAGCCGCGAGCGCGCCTCGGCAAGCTCTTGCTCGGCGATGCGGGCGTCGATCTTCTGCTGCTCGATCGTGTAGAGCGTCAGGTTCAGGTGGTCGTCGTCGAGCGGCGTGCCACTATGGGGCAAGGGGGCCGCTCCCGGCGTTGCCGGATCGTTCAGCGCCGTTTCGATGGTCGAGGTGAAGTCGCCGGAGCCGCCGGAGGAGGAGGCGCTGGTTGTCGGCACCTGGGTGATCACCGGATCCGTCGGCACGGTGATGTCGCCGCTCGTGCAAGCGGCGAGCCCCCCCAGAAGGAGGATCGCAATCAGACGCATAGCCTGCGCACCTTTCTCGGGCCCGACCCGGTCGTCCCCGCCACTCATCACCACCATTGTCCGGGTTTCGCCGCGAAACCGCAAGCGCGCTCGAGCGCGAAGGCTGCGTCGAGCATGCCTTTTTCGTCCCAGGGCCGGCCGATCAGTTGCAGGCCGAGCGGCAGCCCGGCCGCGTCGAGGCCCGCGGGGACCGAGACGCCGGGCAGGCCGGCGAGGTTCACCGTCACCGTGAACACGTCGTTGAGGTACATCTGCACCGGATCGGCGTCGGCCATGTCGCCGATGCCGAATGCGGCGGAGGGCGTCGCGGGCGTCAGGATCGCATCGACGCCGGCGTCGAACGCCTGCTCGAAGTCGCGCTTGATGAGTGTGCGGACCTTCTGCGCGCGCAGGTAGTAGGCGTCGTAGAACCCCGCCGAAAGGACGTAGGCCCCGACCATGATCCGGCGCTGCACCTCGCGGCCGAAGCCCTCGGCGCGGGTGCGCTCGTAGAGTTCGGTCACACCGTCCCCCGCGCCGATGCGGGCGCGGCGGCCGTAGCGCACGCCGTCGTAGCGCGCGAGGTTGGACGAGGCCTCGGCCGGGGCGATGACGTAGTAGGCGGGCAGCGCGTACTTCGTGTGCGGGAGCGAGATCTCGACGATCTCGGCGCCGGCGTCGCGCAACATGTCGGAGCCCTTCGCCCAGAGCGCCTCGATCTCGGCCGGCATACCGTCGACGCGATACTCCCGGGGCACGCCGATGCGCCTGCCGCGGAGATCGCCCTTGAGCCCGGCGGCGAAGTCCTCGTCCGGGCGGTTGGCCGAGGTCGAATCCTTCGGGTCGTGGCCGGCCATGGCGGAGAGCAGGATCGCCGCGTCGGTGACGGATTTCGCCATCGGGCCGGCCTGGTCGAGCGAGGAGGCGAAGGCGACGATGCCCCAGCGCGAGCAGCGGCCGTAGGTCGGCTTGACGCCGACGATGCCGGTAAAGGCCGCCGGCTGGCGGATCGAGCCGCCGGTGTCGGTGCCGGTGGCGCCGAGGCAGAGGTCGGCCGCGACCGCCGCCGCCGAGCCGCCGGAGGAGCCGCCGGGGGTGAGCGGCGCGGCGTCGCCCCGGCGGCGCCACGGGCTGATCGCCGGGCCGAAGGCCGAGGTCTCGGTCGACGAGCCCATGGCGAACTCGTCCATGTTGAGCTTGCCGAGCATGACCGCGCCGCGCTCGCGCAGCCGGGCGGTGACGGTGCTCTCGTAGGGCGGCCGGAAGCCTTCGAGAATGCGCGAGGCGGCCTGGGCCGGCGCGCCCTCGACGCAAAAGAGGTCCTTGATCCCGAGCGGCACGCCGCAGAGGTCCGGGGCGTCGCCCTTCGCGAGCCGCGCGTCGGCCGCGGCGGCCTGCGCGCGGGCGAGGTCGGGGGTGGGCGGGGTGAAGGCGTTGAGGACGGCGGCGGCCTCAGCGGCGGCCAGGCAGTCGTCGGTGAGTTCGGCGGCGGTGAAGTCGCGGGCGCGCAGGCGGTCGCGGGCCTCGGCCAGCGTGAGTCGGGAGAGCTCGCCCACTATTCCACCACCTTCGGCACGGCGAAGAAGCCCCGACGCGCGTCCGGGGCGTTGCCAAGGATGCGCTCGGGCTCGCCGCCGGCCGTGATGCGATCCTCGCGCAGCGGCAGCGCCATCGGGGTGACGGAGGTCATCGGCTCGATGCCGGAGACGTCCACGTCGCGGAGCTGCTCCATGAAGCCGAGGATGCCGGAAAGCTCGGCGGCGACGCGGTCGAGGTCGGATTCCGCGACCTCGATCCGGGCGAGATGGGCCACGCGGCGCGCGGTTTCCTTGTCGATCGACATGGGGATCCTCGGGATGATGGCGCGGTTTAGCCGCGCCGGCCGGGGTTCGCAAGGTCGGCGGGGGTCGGGGCGGCCGGGCTGTGGCGGATCAGCACGGCGATCATCCAGCCGAGCATCAGGCCGTTGAGGAGGTGCCAGAGGAAATGCGTGCCGAGGGGAAGGCCGGGGCAGACCGCGGCGTCGATGGTGCGGAAGAAGAGCGAGACGACGAGCACGGCGGCGCCGATGGCGAGCCCCCTTGCGGCGGCGGGCGCGCGGTTGCGCAGCGCGAGGGCGTAGGCGGCGATCAGGATCGGGACCGGACCGTAGGAAACCGAGCCGTTGAGTGGCCCGACAAGGGCGGCGAGCCCGCGGGCGGCGAGGACATCGAAGGGGATGAACAGAGCGACGGCGGCAAGCCCCGCCCACCACGGCGCGGCGAAGAGGCGGACCGTGGCGAGGTAGAGGTAGACGAGGATGAAGACCTGGATCGGGATGACGTCGGCCATCAGCGCCCAGCGCCGGGCGTGGGTGTGGAACAGGTACGAACCGACGCCGATGGCGGCGAGGATGACCACGAGGATCCGCGCGCCCGGGTCGCGGCGATCACCGATCATCCGCCAGCAGACGAGCGCGGCGACGAGGAAGGCGGCGTTGGAGACGGCGTTGAGAGGCTCGGACCAATAGGAGGGATCGGTGCGTTCGCAGTAGTTGTCGAGGGGGGCAAACCAGTCCATCAATCCTCCGGGGGCCGTCACGGCCGGGATAGCACGACCGGGAGGGGATCGACATGAAGCTGACGTGGCTCGGGCATTCGGGGTTTCGCATCGAGATCGCGGACCAGGTGCTGCTCGTCGATCCGTGGCTGAAGGGGAACCCGATGTTTCCCGCGGAGCGCGAGGCCGAGGCGGTGGCCGGCGCGACGCGCATCCTGCTCAGCCACGGCCATGGCGACCATGCCGGCGACGCGGCCCGGCTCGCGAAGGCGTATCGCCTGCCGGTCGCCGGGATCCCGGAGCTCGTGCATATCCTCGGGGCCGAGGGCGTCGAGGGGATCGACTTCAACAAGGGCGGCACGATCCGGCTCGGCGCCGTCGCGGTGACGATGGTGAGCGCCACGCATTCCTCCTCCTTCGGCTCCGCCGGCTATGCGGGGGGCGAGGCGGGGTACATGATCGCCGGCGAGGGGCGGACGATCTATTTCTCCGGCGACACCGACGTGACGGCCGACATGGGCGTCTTCGAGGCGCTGCACCATCCGGAGATCGGCATCCTGTGCGCGGGCGGGCACTACACGATGGACATGGCCCGGGCGGCCTATGCGGCGCGGACATTCTTCAACTTCCGCACGGTGATCCCGTGCCACTATCGCACCTTCCCGCTGCTGGAGCAGTCGGCCGAGGCGCTGAAGGCGGGACTGCCGGGGGTGGAGGTGATCGAGCCGGAGGTGATGGTCCCGATCGAGATCTGAGAGGCTGCCAATGAAAGCGCCCGAGATGATGGGGACGAAGCAGGCGGATCCGGGCGGGAGTTCGAGGTTGGGCGTTGGGTCGCGGCGGTGGCGAGGCGGCTGGGCATGATCGAGGGCTCGCGGTCTCCTGCCGGGATTATACCGGCGAGTCTACCAGGCCACCCGGCGCAGCACGGGCTAACACGCGTGATAGATAGGGTAACTACCTGAGTTCAAACGATAAAAGCGTCAAAGGCCAAAAAGCGCCCGCGAGTCGTTTCATGAGCCCGCCGGTATTAGACGGGCGCGAGGCTCCAGAGGCGGGCCATGTTGCGGGCGCGGACGAGGCCGCGACTTCGGGACTGGGCGTTGACGAGTTCGGCGGTGGCGGCGCGCTCCTTGCAGATCGCCTTGGCGTCGTCGCTACCCATGCGGCAGCGCCATGCGGCGATGGCGGGCGGGTCGCCGGGCAGGGCGGCGTGCAGGCCACGTCCGCTGCGCGGGGTGGGCGCGGCGCGTGAACCGTCACGCCTTCCGCGAGGACGTCGATGTCGTCGAGCTTTGCGAAGCCGGCGTCGAAATCTGACGCGGCGCGTTCGCCCCCCGTCCCGGCGGCGGCGACGTGCTGGCAGCGGCGAAGCGAAGGCCGCCGGACTAGCCCCGCCGCAACGCCGCCTTCAGGTCGGCGAGGCGCAGCGCGCCGGTCAGGAGGACGGCGACGGCGTAGGCCGCCATCCCGGCGCCGACGAGCAGCGCGAGGGCGGCGTAGCGCCAGAGCGGCGCCTCGAAGAGCGGCGCGAGCGCCCAGGCGCCGGCGAGGAGCGCGGCGCCCATGATCGCCGAGGCGAGCGCGATCCGCGGCGCGGCGCGGCGCAGACGGGCGTCGGGGGCGGCCATCTCGCCCATCGGCCGGGCGCCGCGCCAGAGCTGCCACATCATCATCCAGCCGGCGACGGTGGTGCCGAGGGCGGCGGCGATGAAGCCGATGAAGGGGGCGAGCCCGAGGGCGATCACGGCGTTGACGATCATGGCGTGGACGGCGAAGCGGAACGGGCTGCGGGTGTCCTCGCGGGCGTAGTAAAGCGGCGAGAGCACCTTTTGCATCACGAAGGCGGGGAGGCCGGCGCCGTAGACCGCCACCGCGAGCGCGGTCGGCCCGGTGTCGGAGGCGGCGAAGGCGCCGCGCTGGAACAGCACGCCGACGATCTCGACCGGGATCACCATCAGCGCCACGGCGGCGGGCAGCGTCAGCGCCAGCGTCAACTCGGTCGCGCGGTTGATGGCGTCGCGACCGCCGGAGCCGTCGCCGGCCTCGAGCCGGCGCGACAGGTCGGGCAGGAGCACGATGCCGATGGCGATGCCGACGACGCCGAGCGGCAGCTGATAGAGCCGGTCGGCATAGGAGAGCCAGGCCACGGCGCCGTCGAAGAACGAGCCGACCTGGCGGCCGACCATCAGGTTGATCTGCACCACGCCGCCGGCGAGCAGCGCCGGGACCATGATGACGCCCAGCCGCCGCATGTCGGGCGTCAGCCGCGGGAGCCGCGGCCGGACCGGCATCCCGGCGCGGGCGCAGCCCCACCAGACCAGCGCGAGCTGGGCGACGCCGGCGACGGGGACCGACCAGATCTGCCATAGGCCGATGTTGCCGCCCGTGCTCCAGCCGATCAGCAGGAAGGCGATCATCACCACGTTCATCAGGATCGGCGCGGCGGCCGGCAGCGCGAAGCGGCCGAGCGAGTTCAGGACGCCGGAGAGCAGCGCCGTCAACGAGATCAGGATGATGTAGGGAAACGCGATCCGCCCGTGCTCGACCGACAGCGTGAAACGCTCGTCGCCGGCGAAGCCGGAGGCCAGCGCGAGCACCAGCCAAGGCATGGCGATCTGGCCGAGGATGGTGAAGACGAGGAGCACGAGTCCGAGGCCCGAGAGCGCGTCGCGGGCGAAGCCCTCGGCGTCCTCGCCCGCCTGGACCTTCTTGGCGAAGAGCGGCACGAACGCGAGGTTGAACGCCCCTTCGGCGAAGAAGCGCCGGAACATGTTCGGGAGCGTGAAGGCGATCAGGAAGGCCTGCGCCACCGGGCCCGCCCCGAGGAAGGCGGCCATGAGGATGTCGCGGGCGAGGCCGAGGACGCGCGACACGAGCGTCCACGAGCCCACGCTGAGGAAGGCCGGCAACAGGCGGATTCCGGTCATCGCGCGCGTGGTCCCCCGAGGATCGCGCCGAAGTGGCAGATCGGGGACCGGTTGGCAACGGGCCGCCCGGCCCCTCGCGGGTCCGGCGGGCGGCAGGTGGCCGTCCGGACATCTCGCGCCCGCACGACTGCGCGAGCGCAGATCGGGGATGCGAAAAAAACTGAACCATCGTTCAGTTTCGATGTTGAGAAACGGGTTCTTTTCTTGCTAGGATGGGGCGACGAACGCAACCGCGCGCAAGGCGAGACGGATAAGGATCACGCCGCGCAGGGAGGTAATCGATGCCCGCCGACGGAATCCCCGCCGACCTCGACGCCTTTCCGAAGCTGCTCGCCCGCAACGCCCGCACGTTCGGGGACCGGCCCGCCTATCGCGAGAAGGAATTCGGGATCTGGCAGTCCTGGACCTGGGCGCAGGCGAAGGAACAGATCGAGGCGCTGGCGGCGGGGTTCGCGGAGATCGGTCTCGCCGAGGGCGACTATCTCGCGATCATCGGGCGGAACCGGCCCTACCTCTACTGGGCGATGGTGGCGGCGCAGCACTGCGGCGCGGTGCCGGTGCCGCTCTATCAGGACGCCGTCGCCGAGGAGATGGAATACGTCCTCGAGCATTGCGGCGCGCGGTTCGTCGTCGCCGGCGACCAGGAGCAGGTCGACAAGGTGCTGGAGATCCAGAGCCGGCTGCACCACCTCGAGACGGTCGTCTATCTCGACCCGCGCGGGATGCGGAACTACGACCACACGCGGCTGAAGGCCTATTCGGACGTGCAGGCGGCGGGCCGCAGCTCGGCGCCGGCGGTGCGGGAGGCCATTGCGGCGCGGGTGGCGCGGCAGGGGCCGGACGACACCTGCGTCATGCTCTATACCTCGGGCACCACGGGCAAGCCCAAGGGCGTGGTTCTGTCGAACCGCAACATCGTCGCCACGGCCAAGGCGAGCGCCGATTTCGACAAGCTGAGCGCCGAGGACAGCGTGCTCGCCTATCTGCCGATGGCATGGGTGGGCGACTTCATCTTCTCGATGGGTCAGGCCTACTGGGCCGGGTTCTGCGTGAACTGCCCGGAGAGCCCCGCGACGATGCAGGCCGACCTGCGCGAGATCGGGCCGACCTACTTCTTCGCGCCGCCGCGGTTCTTCGAGGGCCTGCTGACCAGCGTGACGATCCGGATGGAGGACGCCGGGCGGGCCAAGCGGCGGATGTTCCGGTCGTTCATGGATCTGGCGCGGCGCGTGGGGCCGGCGATCCTCGACGGCAAGCCGGTCTCGGCGGGCGACCGGGCGCGCTATGCGCTCGGCGAGGCGCTGGTCTACGGGCCGCTCAAGAACACGCTGGGCCTGAGCCGGGTGCGGGTGGGCTACACGGCGGGCGAGGCGATCGGGCCCGAGATCTTCGAGTTCTACCGTGCGATCGGGATCAACCTGAAGCAGCTCTACGGCCAGACCGAGGCCAGCGTCTTCATCACCCAGCAACCGGACGGCGCGGTGCGGGCCGACACGGTGGGGGTGCCGAGCCCGGGCGTGGAGATCCGCATCGACGAGAACGGCGAGGTTTTCTACCGCTCGCCGGGGACGTTCGTGGAGTATTTCAGGAACCCCGAGAGCACGGCCTCGACCAAGGACGCCGAGGGCTGGGTGGCCACCGGCGACGCGGGCTTCATCGAGGAGGGCTCGGGGCACCTGCGGATCATCGACCGGGCGAAGGACGTGGGCAAGCTGGCGTCGGGCGCGCTTTTTGCGCCGAAGTTCGTGGAGAACAAGCTCAAGTTCTATCCGAACGTGCTCGAGGCGGTGGTGTTCGGCAACGGGCGCGACTACTGCACCGCCTTCATCAACATCGACCTGACGGCGGTGGGCAACTGGGCGGAGCGCAACAACATCGCCTATGCGTCCTATCAGGAGCTGGCGCAGCATCCGAAGGTCTACGAGACGATCGCGGGGCATGTCGCGGAGGTCAACCGCAGCCTCGCGGAGGATCCGATGCTCGCGGGCTGCCAGATCGCGCGCTTCCTGATCCTGCACAAGGAGCTCGACGCCGACGACGGCGAGCTGACGCGGACGCGGAAGGTGCGCCGCAGGATCATCGAGGAGAAGTTCGCCGACCTGATCGCGGCGCTCTACGGCGGCAGGGACAGCGTCTACACCGAGACCGAAGTCACCTACGAGGACGGGCGCAAGGGACGGATCAAGGCCACGCTCGCCATCCGCGACGTGGCGGCGGCTCCGCTCCGGAAGGCGGCCGCGTGACCCCGGCCGTGGCGGCGGAGGCGGCTCCGGGGCGGCGCATCGGCGGCGTGCTGATGGAGATGAGGAACATCACCCTGCGCTTCGGCGGCGTGGTGGCGATCAAGGACATCAGCTTCGACATCCGCGAGGGCGAGATCCGCGCGATCATCGGGCCGAACGGCGCCGGCAAGTCGTCGATGCTGAACGTCATCAACGGCTTCTACCATCCCCAGGAAGGCGAGATCTGGTTCCGCGGCGAGAAGCGCGGGTCGTTGCGGCCGCATGCGATCGCGCACCAGGGGATCGCCCGGACCTTCCAGAACATCGCGCTCTTCAAGGGCATGTCGACGCTCGACAACATCATGACCGGGCGCTTCACCAAGATGAAGTCCAACATGTTCTGGCAGGCGCTGTGGAAGGGGCCGGCGGAGAAGGAAGAGTACCAGAACCGCGAGGTGGTCGAGAAGATCATCGACTTCCTCCAGATTCAGGCGATCCGCAAGACGCCGGTGGGGCGGCTGCCCTACGGCTTGCAGAAGCGGGTCGAGCTCGGCCGGGCGCTCGCCGCAGAGCCCAAGCTCCTGCTGCTGGACGAGCCGATGGCCGGAATGAACGTCGAGGAGAAGGAGGACATGAGCCGCTTCATCCTCGACGTGAACGAGGAGTTCGGCACGACGATCGCGCTGATCGAGCACGACATGGGGGTGGTGATGGACATCTCGGACCGGGTGGTGGTGCTCGACTACGGGCGCAAGATCGGGGACGGGACGCCGGACGAGGTGCGCTCGAATCCCGAGGTGATCGAAGCCTATCTCGGCGTGGGCCACTGACATGCCGATCTGGATGCTCGACACCATCGAGGTGATCATCAACGGCCTGATGGTCGGGGTGCTCTATTCGCTCGTCGCGCTTGGCTTCGTGCTGATCTTCAAGGCCAGCGGCATCTTCAACTATGCGCAGGGCGTGATGGCGCTGTTTGCGGCGCTGACGCTCGTGGGGCTGCAATCGGGACAGGTGCCGTTCTCGCACCTGATCAAGGCGGTGACCGGGATCGAGATATCCCATTTCGGCTGGGAGCTGCCGGCCATCGTCGCGATCCTGCTGACGGCGGGCGTGATGGTGATCGTCGCGATCCTCGTCGAGCGGCTGCTGCTGCGGCATCTGGTGAACCAGGAGCCGATCATCCTGTTCATGGCGACGATCGGGCTCGCCTACTTTCTCGAGGGCCTCGGCGACCTGATGTGGGGCGCGGACGTGCGCGCGGTGGAAATCGGGCTGCCGCAGGGCGGAAGCCTCTGGTTCGAGAACCTGACCAAGGGCTGGGCGGCGGATTCCGGCTACTGGGGGATGTATATCGACAAGCTCGACATCACCGCGACGGTGATCGCGGGCATCCTCGTGGTCAGCCTCACCCTGTTCTCGCAGTACACCCGGATCGGGCGGGCGCTCCGGGCGGTGGCCGACGACCACCAGGCGGCGCTGTCCGTGGGCATCTCGCTTCGCGCCATCTGGGTGATCGTCTGGTCGATCGCCGGCATCGTGGCGCTGGTCGCCGGGGCGATGTGGGGGGCGAAGACCGGCGTGCAGTTCTCGCTCAGCCTGATCGCGCTGAAGGCGCTGCCGGTGCTGATCCTCGGGGGGTTCACCTCCATCCCCGGGGCGATCGTCGGCGGCCTCATCATCGGCGTCGGCGAGAAGCTCTTCGAGTTCACCATCGGGCCGATGATCGGCGGCGCGACGGAGAACTGGTTCGCCTACGTGCTCGCGCTGGTGTTCCTGATGTTCCGGCCGCAGGGGCTGTTCGGCGAGCGGATCATCGAGCGGGTATGACATGACGCATCGCAGCCGGCTCGCCGCCCTCGTCATCGACTGCAAGACCGACGACCTCGACGCCGCCGGCGCGTTCTGGGCCGCCGCGCTCGGGCTCGAGGTGCGCCCGGCCGCGCCGAACTATGTCGATCTGGGATCGGTCGGCGGGCTGCACGTCGAGGTGCAGACCGTCGACCACGAGAGCCGCGTGCATCTCGACATCGCCGCCGACGACATTCCGGCGGAGGTGGCCCGGCTCGAGACGCTCGGCGCGCGCAAGGTCGCCGAGGTCAAGACCTGGACGATCATGGAGGCGCCGACCGGACAGCGTTTCTGCATCATCCAGGGCCGCTCGGACGCGTTCCGCGCCACCGCGAACGTCTGGGAGGACTGAGATGCATCGCAGCCGGCTCGCGGGCTTCATCATCGACTGCGAGGGCGCCGATCTCGACGCCGCGGCGGACTTCTGGGGCGGCGCCTTCGGCGACGCGAAGCGGCGCAAGCCGCAGGGTAAGTACGTTCGGCTCGACGAGCGGGGCGGGTTGCAGGTCGAGGTGCAGAAGGTGGCGCATCCGTCCCGGGTGCATCTCGACATCGCCGCCGACGACATCCCGGCCGAGGTCGCCCGACTGGAACGGCTGGGCGCGCGCGTGGTGGAGCGGGTCCGGACCTGGACCGTGATGGAGGCCCCGACCGGACAACGCTTCTGCGTGATCCAGGCCAAGGGCAGGGATTTCGCCGCGACCGCGAACGTCTGGGAGGAGTGAGGCGATGCTCTATCGCGAGGCCGGCGACTTCAAGACGAGCTATGCGGCGGACGAGCAGACGTTCCCGATCCGCTTCGACCGCAATGCCTTCTACGTGCTGGTGGCGGTCGCGTTCCTGCTCGTGCCCTTCGTCATCAACAACTACTGGTCGAATGCGGTCCTGCTGCCGTTCCTGATCTGGTCGATCGCGGCGATCGGGCTCAACATCCTGACGGGCTATTGCGGGCAGGTCTCGCTCGGAACCGGGGGATTCATGGCGGTCGGCGCCTTCGGCGCCTTCAAGCTGATGACGGCGTTTCCAGACCTCAACATCGTCTTCGTCGTGGTCCTCGCCGGCTTCATCACCGCGCTGGTCGGCATGGCGTTCGGCCTGCCGAGCCTGAGGATCAAGGGCTTCTACCTCGCCGTGGCGACGCTCGCGTCGCAGTTCTTCCTGGTCTGGCTCTTCAACAAGGTGCCGTGGTTCATGAACAACTCGGCCACCGGGCATATCAACGCGCCGGTCCGGACGGTGTTCGGCCAGGCGGTGACGGGAGCGGCGGCGACGCCGGCGGCGAAGTACCTCTTCTGCCTCGCCATCCTCGTGGCGCTGGCGCTCGTGGCCAAGAACCTGACGCGGGGACGGATCGGACGGAGCTGGATGGCGATCCGCGACATGGACATCGCCGCCGAGATCATCGGGGTAAGCCCGCTCCGGGCCAAGATCTCGGCCTTCGCGGTCTCGTCCTTCTTCATCGGCGTCGCCGGCGCGCTCTACTTCACGGTCTATTTCGGCGCCGTCGAGGTGACGGACGCCTTCGGGATCCGGGTGTCGTTCCTCGTGCTGTTCATGGTCATCATCGGCGGGCTCGGCTCGATCCTCGGCTCGTTCCTCGGGGCCGGGTTCATGGTGCTGCTGCCGATCCTGCTGAAGAACGTCATGGTCGGCGGCCTCGGCTGGCCGACCGACCTCGCCGCCCATGTGGAGCTGCTCGTGGTCGGGCTGCTGATCATGGTGTTCCTGATCGTCGAGCCGCACGGTCTCGCCCAGCTCTGGCGGCTGACCAAGGAAAAGCTTCGCCTCTGGCCCTTCCCGCACTGAGGGGGCGGCCGCAATGAAACCAACGGGAGGACTGACAAGAATGCGACTGACCCGCACCGCCGCGCTGGCCCTCGCCACCGCGCTGACCGCCGGCCCCGCGCTGGCGGACCTCAACTTCCCCTCGCTCTCCTACCGGACCGGGCCCTACGCCTCCGGCGGCGTGCCCTTCGCCGATGGCTACGCCGACTACTTCACGCTTCTCAACGAGCGCGACGGCGGCATCGGCGGCGAGAAGGCCGTCGTCACCGAATGCGAGACCGCCTACGACACCACCCGCGGCGTCGAGTGCTACGAGCAGCTCCGCGGCGGCCAGCCGCTGGTGCTCCAGCCGATGTCGACCGGCATCACCTACCAGCTCATCCCGCGCATGACCGAGGACAAGCTGCCGCTGCTGACCGTCGGCTACGGCCGCACCTCGGCCGCCGACGGCGCCACCTTCCCCTGGGTCTTCAACTTCCCCGCCACCTACTGGGACGGCGCCTCGGTCGCGATCAAGTACCTGCTCGACGAGAGCGGCGGCAGCCTCGAGGGCAAGAAGATCGCGCTCGTCTACCACAACTCCGCCTATGGCAAGGAGCCGATCCGCACGCTGGAGAAGCTCTCGGAGAAGTACGGCTTCACGCTGACCACCATCCCGGTCGACAGCCCCGGCCAGGAGCAGAAGAGCCAGTGGCTCCAGATCCGCCGCGAGCGCCCCGACTTCGTGCTGATGTGGGGCTGGGGCGTGATGAACTCCGTCGCCGTCAGCGAGGCCGCCTCGATCGGCTTCCCGATGGATCACTTCATCGGCATCTGGTGGTCCGGCGCCGAGCCTGACGTGCTGCCCGCGGGCGCCGGGGCCGACGGCTACAAGGCGCTCGCCTTCACCGGCGTCGGCGACCACTACAAGTTCTATGACGATCTCCGGCAATACGTCACCGACGCCGGCAAGGGCGCGGGCGACGGCTCCAGCGTCGGCACGGTCCAGTACAATCGCGGCATCTTCGCCGCCATGCTGGCCGCGGAGAGCGCGAAGAAGGCCCAGGCGCTCGCCGGTCACGCCAACATCACGCCCGAGGAGATGCGCGACGGCATGGAGGCGCTCAGCCTCGACGCCGCCGCGCTGGAGGCGCTCGGCATGACCGGCTTCTCGCCCGAGATCGCCGTGACCTGCCAGAACCATCGCTCCGCCGGCAAGGGCATGATGACCCAGTGGAACGCCGCCGAGAAGAAGTGGGTGGTGCTGACCGACTTCATCGAGCCCGACAACGACGTGATCTGGCCGCTGGTCGAGGAGGACGCCGCCGCCTTCCGCGCCGAGAGCGGAACTGTCCAGCGCGAGTGCCCGGCCGGCTGACCGGCCCGGCGCTGACGTCCCCCCGGCCTGCGGGCCGGGGGCGCTTGTTCGGAGGATGACATGCTCGACGCCGCCCCGCAGGGCGAGACCCTGCTCGAGGTCAACAACATCGAGGTGATCTATAATCACGTCATCCTCGTGCTGAAGGGCGTGAGCCTTTCGGTGCCGAAGGGGGGCGTGACCGCGCTTCTCGGCGGCAACGGCGCGGGCAAGACGACGACGCTGAAGGCGATCTCGAACCTGCTCGCCTCGGAGCGGGGCGATATCACCAAGGGCAGCATCCTCTACCGCGGCGAGCCGGTCGGCGCATTGAACCCGGCCGAGCTGGTGCGCCGCGGCGTGATCCAGGTGATGGAGGGGCGACACTGCTTCGAGCACCTGACCATCGAGGAGAACCTGATGACCGGCGCCTTCACGCGCCGTGACGGCTCGGCCGCGGTCGCCCGGGATCTGGAGATGGTGTACGCCTATTTCCCGCGGCTGAAGGTGCGGCGGAAGAGCCAGGCCGGCTATACCTCGGGCGGCGAGCAGCAGATGTGCGCGATCGGCCGGGCGATCATGTCGCGGCCGGAGACGGTGCTGCTCGACGAGCCGTCGATGGGGCTGGCGCCGCAGCTCGTCGAGGAGATCTTCGGCATCGTGAAGACGCTGAACGAGAAGGAGGGGGTGAGCTTCCTTCTCGCGGAGCAGAACACCAACGTGGCGCTGCGCTTCGCGCATTACGGCTACATTCTCGAGTCGGGGCGGGTGGTGATGGACGGGCCGGCGGCGGCCCTGCGCGAGAACCCGGACGTGAAGGAATTCTATCTCGGCATGTCGGACACCGGGCGGAAGAGTTTCCGCGAGGTGAGGAGCTACAGGAGGCGCAAGCGGTGGCTGGCGTGAGCGAGGAGACGCGGAGCCCCGAGGCGCGGGCGGTCGCGCTCGCCGGAGCCCTGCCGCGGGCGGTGGCGGCGGCGATCGCCGGGGCGCCGGCGATGGCCGCGCATCTCGCCGGGATCGAGGCGGCGGGGGTGGCCGACCGGGCGGCGCTGGCGCGGCTGCCGGTGCTGCGCAAGGCCGAGCTTTCGGCGGCGCAGAAGGCGTCGCCGCCCTATGGCGGCTTCGCGACCGGAAGCGCGGCGGATTTCGACCATGCCTTCCAGAGCCCCGGCCCGATCTACGAGCCGGGCCGGCGCGGCGGCGACTGGTGGCGGATCGGACGGTTCCTGCGCGCCTGCGGCGTGGGGCCGGGCGATCTGGTGCAGAACTGCTTCTCCTACCACCTGACCCCGGCGGGCATGATGTTCGAGGGCGGCGCCGCGGCAGTGGGCGCCGCGGTGATCCCGGCGGGGACGGGCCAGACCGAGCTTCAGGCCGAGGCGGCAGCGCAACTCGGCGCGACAGCCTATGCCGGGACGCCGGATTTCCTCAAGGTCATCCTCGACAAGGCGGACGAACTCGGCCTGCGGCTCGGCTTCACGAAGGCCGCCGTCTCGGGCGGCGCGCTCTTTCCCGCGCTGAGGGCGGGATATGCCGAGCGGGGGATCGCCTGCCTGCAATGCTACGCGACCGCCGATCTGGGCCTGATCGCCTACGAGAGCGCCGGCGGCGAGGGAATGATCGTCGACGAGGGGGTGGTGGTCGAGATCGTCCGCCCAGGGACCGGCGATCCGGTTCCCGAAGGCGAGGTCGGCGAGGTCGTCGTGACCACGCTGAACCCGGACTATCCGCTGATCCGCTTCGCGACCGGCGATCTGTCGGCGGTGTTGCCGGGGACGAGCCCCTGCGGCCGGACCAACATGCGCATCCGCGGCTGGATGGGCCGGGCGGACCAGACGACGAAGATCAAGGGCATGTTCGTGCGGCCCGAACAGGTCGCCGCCCTGGCGGCCCGCCATCCGGAGCTGCGCCGCGTCCGCGTCGTCGCCGAGCGCGACGGCGACGCCGACCGGATGCGCGTCCTCGTCGAGGCCGAGCAGGCCGATCGCCGCGCGCTTGCCGAGAGCGTTCAGGCCCTGCTGCGCCTCCGCGGCGAGGTCGAGATCGTCGCCCCCGGATCGCTCCCGAACGACGGCAAGGTGATCGAGGACCGCCGCAGCTACGACTGACCGGACCTCTGCGCCCCCCTGCCCCATCCGGGGACGCCGGGTGCGGAAAGACGGCGCCGCCAGCGCAACGGGCGGCGACCGCCGAATGCGTGAATGCCCAGGCGCGCAACCGGGGGCTTACCCGCTTCGTCGTCCGGGGCGTGGCGAAAGTCACGGCGGCGGCGCTCTGGTATGCCCTGGCCCACAACATGGCCTGCGCCTGGCGGCTGGCCGCCGCATAGGCGCCGCCCCACCGGACCCCCGATCCCCAACCAGAGGCGGGGACCCGTCGCCCCCATCCTCCAGCCGAACCCAAGGCGCACGCAGTCGGAAACCCCGCACAGGAAGCCGGCCCACATCGTCCCATGCGGGTTCTCACCGCCTTGTCTCCGAGGCGTTTCGTTTTCAGCCTCTCATTCGAGCCCCGCCGCGCCGAGCAGACTCCGCCCGGTGCGGTCCTCGACCTCGATCACCCAGAGGTCGGGATCGTAGCCCCGCTGTCGCGCCAGAGCGGCGTCGACCTCCGTCTCGGGGCCCTCGGCGAGGACGGCCCAGACCCGGCCGCCGCCCATGAGATCGAAGGTGCGGTGGAACGCCTGCGCCCGCCCGTCGAGGGTGGAGACCTTGACGATCACCGCCCCCGCGGTCGCGTCGCCCCGGGCGACGACGAAGGCGGGGATGTCGGCAAGGCGCAGGCGGGTCAGGTAGGCCTGCACCCAGAAGCCGGCGGTCAGCCTCGGCTCCACGGGGCTCAGCGCTCCTTCGGGAAGTCGAGCCCCATCTCGCCGTAGCGCTCGGCCTCGTCGAGCCAGTTCGGCCGCACCTTGACCGTCAGGAACAGATGCACGTCGCGGCCGAGGAAAACCTTCAGTTCCTCGCGCGCCGCCTTGCCGACCGCCTTGATCGTCTCGCCCTTCGGGCCGAGCGCGATGCCCTTGTGGCCGTCGCGGGCGACATAGACCACCTGGTCGATGCGCACCGAGCCGTCCTTGCGCTCCTCCCAGCCCTCGGTCTCGACGGTGAGCTCGTAGGGCAGTTCCTGATGCAGCCGCAGGGTCAGCTTCTCGCGCGTCGTCTCGGCGGCGTGCAGGCGCAGCGGCAGGTCGGCGAGCTGGTCCTCGGGATAGAGCCAGGGCCCGGGGGGAACCTCGCCGGCGAGCCAGCGCCTGAGGTCGGCGACGCCGTGGCCGCGCTCGGCCGAGATCATGAACGTCGCGGCGAAGTCGCGCGCGGCGTTGGCCTGCGCCGCAAGGGCGAGCAGCGCCTCGGCCTTGACCCGGTCGATCTTGTTGATGGCGAGCGCGACCTTGCGCCCGGCGGGCAGGTGCTCGCCGAGCCCGTCGAGGATCGCGTGGACGCCTTCGGTCAGGCCGCGATGCGCCTCGATCAGCAGGACGGTGACGTCGGCGTCGGCCGCCCCGCCCCAGGCCGCGGCGACCATCGCCCGGTCGAGCCGGCGCCGCGGACGGAACAGGCCGGGCGTGTCGACGAAGACCAGCTGTGCGGCGCCTTCCATGGCGATGCCGCGAATGCGGGCGCGCGTAGTCTGCACCTTGTGGGTGACGATCGAGACCTTCGCGCCCACCATGGCGTTCAAGAGCGTCGACTTGCCGGCGTTCGGTTCGCCGATCAGGGCGACGAAGCCGCAGCGGGTTCCGGCGTCCTCGTTCATGCATCGTCTCCGAGGTTGGCGAGGAGCGCCGCCGCCGCGGCCTTCTGGGCCGCGCGCTTGGAAGTCGCCTCGCCCCGCGCCGCGCGGCCGTCGTCGAGCCGGGCCTCGACGGTGAAGACCGGCGCGTGGTCGGGGCCGGAGCGGCCGAGGTCGACATACTCGGGCGGCTGCTGGCCGCGCGCCTGCGCCCATTCCTGCAACGCGGTCTTGGGATCCTGGGCCTGCGCCCGCGTGGCGGCGATGCGCGGGCCCCAGAGGCGGAGGACGGCCGCGCGGGCGGCGTCGAGGCCGGCGTCACGGTAGATCGCGGCGATCGCCGCCTCCATTGCGTCGCCGAGGAGCGCGGTCTTGCGCCGACCACCGGAGAGCGCCTCCGACCGGCCGAGCTTCAGGGCCGCGCCGAGGTCGATCTCCTGGGCCACCTCGGCGCAGGTCTCCTTGCGGACGAGCGCGTTCAGCCGCGGCGCCAGCACGCCCTCCGAGGCGCCCGGGTCGTCGGCGAGCAGCGCCTCGACGATGACGAGGCCGAGCACGCGGTCGCCGAGGAACTCCAGCCGCTGGTTGTCGGCCGGCGCGCCGGTGGAAGGGTGGGTCAGCGCCTCGATCAGCAGCTCCGGCCTGGCGAAGGCGTGTCCGAGCCGCCCCGCCGCCGCCGTCATGGCCTGGCTGAGCTTCACTGCGCCTGGGCGGCCTGGACGGGGACGAAGAACCGGTCCGGCCGCCATGTCCAGAAGAACAGCATCGACGCGCCTCCGGAGGAGAAGATCACCCGGTCCGCCCGACCGACGAAGTTCTCGAACGGCACCGTGCCGACGCCGAAGGCCCCACGCGAGAAGCGGCTGTCGAGCGAGTTGTCGCGGTTGTCGCCCATGAAGAAGAACTCGCCCTCGGGCACGGTGAAGGGGCCGGCGTTGTCGCCGGGTCCGTTCGGCTCGATGTCGAGGATCAGGTGGCGCGGCCCTTCCGGCAGGGTTTCCCAGGACATCGCGGCCTCGCAGTCGCCGTCGGGCGGGACTGGGGCGTTCAGGCAGCGTGGCAGCGCACGCATCGGACCCTGCGGTGCGTTCTCCTCGACGAAGATGCCGGCCGGCTCCTGTGGCGCGACATCGCCGTTGATGTAGAGCACCCCGTCCTTCATCTCGATCACGTCGCCGGGCAGGCCGATCAGCCGCTTGATGTAGTCGGTGCCATTGGTCGGGTGCTTGAACACCACGACGTCGCCCCGGTTCGGCTCGCGTGCCAGGATGCGGCCGGGGATCGGGCAGAGCGAAAACGGGCAGGAATGCCGGCTGTAGCCGTAGGCCATCTTGTTGACGAACAGGAAGTCGCCGATCAGGAGCGTCGGCTTCATCGAGCCGGAGGGGATCCAGAATGGCTGGAAGAACAGCGTGCGGATGACGCCGGCGAGCAGGAGCGCGTAGACGATCGTCTTGACGAGTTCGAGGATCCCGCCCTTGGCCTTGCTCTTGGTCGCCATGCCGGCTCGCCCTCCTGAAGCGCCGCCTTGTCGCCGCTGCTCCCGGGGCTGTCAAGGCGAGGGGTCGCACGCATCGGAACGCCGCCGGGCGGCGTTCTGCGGCCATCCGCCTCTTGCAAGGCCCGGGGGGCGGGCCCAACATGGCGCGCCTTGAAACGTCCGGCGCGGCGGGCCATTTCCTCGTCCAAGGAAAGCGTCCCGCAGCTGGATCGTCCGGGGCGGACCGCTTTGCCAGGACAAAGGACAAACCATGACGACTGAGAGCGGTCAGAGCTTCCCCGTCCTTCCCCTGCGCGACATCGTGGTGTTTCCGCACATGATCGTGCCGCTGTTCGTGGGCCGGGAGAAGTCCGTGCGCGCCCTCGAGGCGGTGATGAAGGACGACCGGCAGATTCTGCTGTCGAGCCAGAAGGACGCCTCGGAGGACGAACCGAAGCCCGAGAGCATCTATCGCGTCGGCGTGCTAGCCAACGTGCTGCAGCTTCTCAAGCTGCCCGACGGCACGGTGAAGGTGCTGGTCGAAGGCAAGTCGCGCGTCAGGATCGACCGCTTCGTCGACAACCCCAGCTTCTTCGAGGCCGAGGCCACCCCGATCGAGGAGACCGAGAAGGATGCCGCCGCGGTCGAGGCGCTGAGCCGGGCCGTGGTCGAGGAGTTCGAGCGCTACGCCAAGCTCAACCGCAACATTTCCGAGGAGGCCGCCGCCTCGATCAGCGATGGCATGGCCGCGGGCAAGCTGGCCGACACCGTGGCCGGTCATCTCGGGGTGAAGCTCGAGGAGCGCCAGAAGCTGCTCGAGGAGCCCGACGTCGGCGAGCGGCTGGAGCTCATCTATGGCCTGATGCAGGGTGAGATGTCCGTGCTCAAGGTCGAGAAGAAGATCAAGAGCCGGGTCAAGACGCAGATGGAGCGGACCCAGCGCGAGTACTACCTCAACGAGCAGATGAAGGCGATCCAGCGCGAGCTCGGCGGCGAGGGCGAGGGCCAGGACGACGCGTCCGAGTTCGAGGAGCGTATCGCCAGGACCAAGCTGTCGAAGGAAGCCCGCGACAAGGCGGTGGGCGAGTTGAAGAAGCTCCGCTCGATGAGCCCGATGTCGGCCGAGGCGACGGTGGTCCGCAACTACCTTGAGTGGATGCTGTCGATCCCCTGGGGCAAGAAGTCGAAGATCCGGAAGGATCTCGGCCACGCCCAGAACGTGCTCGACGACGACCATTTCGGGCTGGAGAAGGTCAAGGACCGCATCATCGAGTTCCTCGCCGTGCAGTCGCGCAGCGACAAGCTGAAGGGGCCGATCCTCTGCCTCGTCGGGCCTCCGGGCGTCGGCAAGACCTCGCTTGGCAAGTCGGTGGCGAAGGCCACGGGCCGCGAGTTCATCCGCATCTCGCTCGGCGGCGTCCGGGACGAGGCGGAGATCCGCGGCCACCGGCGGACCTATATCGGCTCCATGCCCGGCAAGATCATCCAGTCGATGAAGAAGGCGAAGACGGTCAACCCGCTGATCCTGCTCGACGAGATCGACAAGATGGGCCAGGACTTCAGGGGCGATCCGGCCTCCGCAATGCTGGAGGTTCTCGACCCCGAGCAGAACGCAACCTTTTCGGACCACTACCTGGAGGTGGAGTACGACCTCAGCCAGGTGATGTTCATCACCACGGCCAACAGCTACAACATGCCGCGGCCGCTCCTCGACCGTATGGAGATCATCTCGATTTCCGGCTACACCGAGGACGAGAAGGTCGGCATCGCCCGGATGCACCTGATCGCCAAGCAGGAGAAGGGGCACGGGCTGAAGGCCGGAGAGTTCGAGATGACCGACGGTGCGCTCTGCGACATCGTGCGCTACTACACGCGCGAGGCGGGCGTCCGGAACCTCGAGCGCGAGATCGCCAAGCTCTGCCGCAAGGCGGTGACGGAGATCGTCAAGGGCAAGTCGGCCAAGGTCGTGGTAACCTCGGAGAACCTCGAGGAGTATCTGGGCGTGCGCCGGTTCAAGTTCGGGCTCGCGGAGGAGGCTGACCAGGTCGGCGTCGTCACCGGCCTCGCCTGGACCGAGGTGGGCGGCGACCTGCTCTCGATCGAGGCGCTGAAGCTGCCCGGCAAGGGGCGGATGAAGACGACCGGCAAGCTCGGCGAGGTGATGAAGGAGTCGATCGAGGCGGCCGCGTCCTACGTTCGCTCGAAGGCGCCCGATCTCGGCCTGAAGCCGCCGATGTTCGAGACGGTGGACATCCACGTCCACGTGCCGGAGGGGGCGACCCCGAAGGACGGGCCGTCGGCGGGCATCGCGATGGTGACCTCGATCGTGTCGGTCCTGACAGGGATCCCGGTGCGCCGCGACGTGGCGATGACCGGCGAGGTGACGCTGCGCGGCAACGTGCTGCCGATCGGCGGGCTGAAGGAGAAGCTCCTCGCCGCGCTGCGCGGCGGGGTGAAGACGGTGCTGATCCCGGCGGAGAACGTGAAGGATCTGCGCGAGATCCCGGACAACGTGAAGAACGGGCTCGATCTGATCCCCGTCTCCAACGTGACCGACGTGCTCAAGGTGGCGCTGACCCGCGTCCCCGAGCCGATCGAATGGGACGAGGCGGCCGAGGCGGCGAAAGCCGCCGCGGCCGCCGCCCCCGGCGCGGCGACCCCGCCGGCGCCGGCGGCGCACTGACGAAAGCCATCCGCAGGGGGCGGCGCAGCTTCGGCGGCGCCGCCCCCGTTCTTACAGCAATCGCCGCGACGAACACCCTGTACCGCGACCGCTTGCCCGGGAATGTCCCGCCCGATGTTGAAATGGCGTTGGCGACGTTGCCGCCAACGTGGTTGGTCCGGATTTCTCACGAGCGTATCGCTTCCATTGGTCATCCTCCTCCTTCCAGTCGGTCGTGAGGCGCGAGATCGTCCTCGGCGACAGGCGCATCGGCCCCGAGCAGCGCGGCCAGCGCCTGAAACGGGCCCCCCTATCGGCGTCGAAAAGGGACCCCTCCCGTGGTAGGGGCAACGCGCCTGACGCGCCGGAGCTTGTCGGTGGCGCAGGCGTGTCAGGCGCGTTTTGGGGCGTGGAGGGTCGGGTCAGGCGCGGTTCTTGAAACGCCAGCTCTCGTTGCCGGTCTCGACGGCTCGCCA
>NZ_JAGOID010000075.1 GCF_017995835.1 Amaricoccus sp. | reverse complement strand
TCCGCTTCTGGGACTATCTCGGCGACCGCCTCCGCATCCCCGGCGCACCCACCATTCCCGCCTTGGATCATCTCATCCGCCAAGCCGCCCTCGCGTAGAGCCGCCCGGCCTTTTGCTCCGGCTACATATATCACGCGTGTTAGCCCGTGCTGCGCCGGGTGGCCTGGTAGACTCGCCGGTATCAGTCGGCGTGCCGGCGCAGGGCGCGGATCGTCAGCACGGCGAGGCCGCCAGCGAGCGCGAACCAGGTCAGGGCGTAGCTGAGGTGGGTATTGCGGAAGCGCACCACCGTAAGCCCTCCGACCGGCAGTCCTCCGGGATTTGGCGTGCCGTCGGCGTCGATGAAGTAGGGCGCGGCGCCCCGCACGCCCCGCGCCGCGGCGATCGCGGCGACGTCGCGGGAGAACCAGCGGTCCGCCGCCGGGTCGTTGTCGCGCAGGAACCCGCCGCGCGGCTCGGTCAGGCGCAGCAGGCCGGCGACATGGACCTCGCCGGGCGGCTGTCCGTCCGGTCGGGTCGCCGGGTCGCGGTTCTCGGGCGGGACGAAGCCACGGTTCACGAGGATCGTGGCGTCGCGGGTCGCGAGCGGCGTCAGGATCCAGTAGCCGCGGCCGCGCTCGGTTACGGCGAGAACGGCGGTCTCGGCCTCGTGCAGGAACCGTCCGGTCGCCTCGACCCGGAGATACTCGTCCGTCGCCCGGTCGAGCCGCGACCAGGCCTCGGGGCCGGGGGCCGGGACTGGCTCGGCCGCGAGGCGGGCCTCGACGCGCGCGATCAGGTCGAGCTTCCAGGCGCGGCGCTCGACCTGCCAGACGCCAAGCCCGAGAAAGAGCGCGACCGTCGCGAGGACGACGGCGCCCGCGACGATCCGGCGCGCCGGCCCGATCACCCGGCCACGGCTGGCCCGGCCTCCTGATGCAACTCCTGCATCCCGGGCATCATGTTCCGGTTGAGGTGGAACACGACCCAGAGCGAGCCCACGAGCGTTATGACGACGAGCACGATCGTGAAGATGGTCGAGAGCAGAAGCCAGCCGTCCTCGGCCTTGGGCGTCATGTGCAGGAAGAAGATCATGTGCACGAGGATCTGGGCCACCCCGCAGATCAGCACGATCGCCGCGGTGTAGCCGGGGCTCGGGATGACCCGCGTCATCACCACGAAGAACGGGATCGCGGTCAGGATCACCGCGAGGACGAAACCCGTCATGTACTGCCGATAGGTGCCGTGCGGGACGTCGTGGCCGTCGTGCCCGTGGGCGTGCGGGTGGCCATGGGCTGTCTCGGTGTGGCCGGCGCTCATCGCAGCACTCCCAGGAGGTAGACGAAGGTGAAGACGCCGATCCAGACGAGGTCGAGGAAGTGCCAGAACAGCGACAGGCAGCTGATCCGTCGCTGGTTGGCGGCGATCAGCCCCCGGCGGCGCACCTGGACCATCAGCGTGGTCAGCCAGACGATGCCGAAGGTGACGTGCAGCCCGTGGGTGCCGACGAGGGCGAAGAAGGCCGAGAGGAAGGCGGAGCGCTGCGGCCCCGCGCCCTCGTGGATCATGTGGGCGAACTCGTAGAGCTCGACCGCGATGAAGCCCGCGCCGAAGGCCCCGGTGATCGCCAGCCACTTCAGCGTGCCCTTCTGGTCGCCCTCGTACATCGCCAGCATTGCGAAGCCGTAGGTGATCGACGAGATCAGCAGCAGCGTGGTGTTGAGCGCGACGAGGGGCAGGGAGAACAGGTCGCGCGGCCCTGGTCCGCCGGCGAGGCTGCTGCCGAGCACGCCGTAGGTGGCGAAGAGCACCGCGAAGATCAGGCAGTCGCTCATCAGGTAGATCCAGAACCCGAGATGGGTGGATCCCCCCGCTTCGTGGTGCTCCTCCTCGAAGACGTGGAACTGCGCCGGGCCGTCGGGGACGTGGGTCGGTGCGCTCATCGCCTCAGGCCCCCCGCGTCAGCAGTCGGGTGCGCGCGGCCTCGACGGCCGTGACTTCCGCAGCCGGGATGTCGAAGTCGCGGTCGTAGTTGAAGGTGTGCCAGATCGCCGTTGCGACGACCCCGGCGAAGGCAAGCGCCGCCAGCCACCAGATGTACCAGATGAGCGCCATGGCGCAGACGGTGGAGAGCCCGGCGAGGATCACCCCGGAGCCGGTGCTCTTCGGCATGTGGATCGGCCGGAAGCCTTCGAGCGGACGGACGTAGCCGCGCGACTTCATGTCCCACCAGGCGTCGATGCCATGGACGACCGGGGTGAAGGCGAAGTTGTAGGCGGGCGGCGGTGAGGAGGTCGCCCATTCGAGCGTCCGCCCATCCCAAGGGTCGCCGGTCGTGTCGCGCAGCTCGTCGCGCTTCCAGATCGACACGGCGATCTGCACGAGGAAGGCGGCGACGCCGATGGCGACGAGCGCGGCGCCGAGGGCCGCGATCAGGAACCAGATCTGCAGGTCCGGGTCGTCGAAGACGCGCATCCGGCGGGTGACGCCCATGAGCCCGAGGACATAGAGCGGCGTGAAGGCCACCCAGAAGCCCGCCACCCAGCACCAGAACGAGACCTTGCCCCAGAAGGGTTCGAGGCGGAAGCCGAAGGCCTTGGGCCACCAGTAGTAGATGCCGGCGAAGAGCCCGAAGAGCACGCCGCCGATGATGACGTTGTGGAAGTGCGCCACGAGGAAGAGCGAGTTGTGCAGCACGAAGTCGGCCGGCGGCACCGCGAGCATCACGCCGGTCATGCCGCCGATGGCGAAGGTCAGCATGAAGGCGACCGTCCACATCATCGGCAGCTCGTAGCGGATGCGGCCGTGGTACATGGTGAACAGCCAGTTGAAGAGCTTCGCCCCGGTCGGGATCGAGATGATCATCGACGCGATGCCGAAGAAGCTGTTCACGCTCGCCCCGGCGCCCATGGTGAAGAAGTGGTGCAGCCAGACGATGTAGCTCAGCACGGTGATGCACACCGTTGCGTAGACCATCGACGAATAGCCGAAGAGCGGCTTGCGGCAGTAGGTCGCCGTCACCTCGGAGAAGATGCCGAAGGCCGGCAGGACGAGGACGTAGACCTCCGGGTGGCCCCAGATCCAGATGAGGTTGACGAACATCATCGGGTTGCCGCCGTTGTCGGCGGTGAAGAAGTTGGTGCCGATGTAGCGGTCGAGCGCGAGCAGCACCAGGGTCGCCGTGAGGACCGGGAAAATCGCGACGATCAGGATGTTGGCGCAGAGCGCGGTCCACGTGAAGACGGGCATCCGCATCATCGTCATGCCGGGGCAGCGCATCTTCACGATCGTCACGACCAGGTTGATGCCGGACAGCGTCGTTCCGACGCCTGCGACCTGCAATCCCCATATGTAGTAGTCCACCCCGACATAGGGACTCGCGTCTATGCCGGAGAGCGGCGGATAGGCGAGCCATCCGGTCTGAGCGAACTCGCCGACGAAGAGCGAGGCCATGACGATGACGGCGCCGCCGGCGGTCATCCAGAAGCTGAAGTTGTTGAGGAAGGGGAAGGCGACGTCGCGGGCGCCGATCTGCAACGGCATGACGAGGTTCATCATGCCGGTGACGAATGGCATCGCCACGAAGAAGATCATGATGACGCCGTGGGCGGTGAAGACCTGGTCGTAGTGGTGGGCGTTGAGGTAGCCCTCGGACCCGTTGAAGGCCCAGGCCTGCTGGAGGCGCATCATCACCGCGTCGGCGAACCCGCGCAGCAGCATGACGAGGCCGAGGACCATGTACATGATCCCGATCTTCTTGTGGTCCACGCTGGTGAACCACTCGTGCCAGAGGTAGCCCCACAGGCGGAAATAGCTCAGTGCGCCCACCAGCGCGAGCCCGCCGATGGCGACGACGGCGAAGGTGGCGACGAGGATGGGCTCGTGCAGCGGCAGCGCCGCCCAGGTGAGGCGGCCGAGAAGGAAGCTGGTCTCGGGCGTCGCGACGGTCTCGATGGCCATTGGAAGTCCTGCCCGGCTCAGAGGGTTTCTTTTGCGTCGCCGTCGGTCGCCGGCGCGGCGGGCGGCGGCGGGTCGAGCAGCACGAGGCCCTGCTTGCCGTAGTCGGCCTCGGCGTCGGCGACGGTGCAGAAGGACCGGACGTAGAAGGGGACGTGACCGAGGGCGCTGGCCTGCCGGGTCGCGTCCGGGACGGTGTTAAGCGTCCCCGCGAAGCCGGTTCCGCCCCGGGCGTCGAGCATCGCCATCTCGTCGGTGCACATCCGGCCCTCCTCCACGCAACGGCTCACGATGCGCCGGAAGAGGTCGGGGTCCACGTCGTCGAAGCTCATCGGCGCGACATTCTCGCTCGGCTTCGCCAGTTCGAGATAGCGGGCGCGGTCGAGGGCGCCGCCGCCGTCGATGCGGGCCTTGGCGAGCCAGACGTCGAAGTCGGCGCGCGCCATGCCGTGGAAGCGGAAGCGCATTCCGGAGAACCCCGCCCCGCTGTAGTTCGACGAGAAGCCCTCGTAATCGCCGGGCACGTTGATCACCGCATTGAGCTGCGATTCCATGGCCGGCATGGCGTAGATCATCCCGGCGAGCGCGGGGACGTAGAAGGCGTTCATCACCGAGGAAGCGGTGAGCTTGAACCGGATCGGCCGGTCGATGGGCGCGGCGGCGTCGTTCACCGTTGCGACGCCGTATTCCGGGTAGATGAACAGCCACTTCCAGTCGAGGGCCACCACCTCGATCTCGAGCGGAGTCTCGTTCGCCGGAACCGGCCGGCGCTCGCCGATATGCTCGAGCGGGCGGAACGGGTCGAGCAGGTGAGTGCCGACCCAGGTGATCGCGCCGATGCAGATGATGATCATCAGCGGCGCCGTCCAGATCAGCAGCTCGAGCCCCGTGGAATGGCTCCAGTTCGGTTCGTAGCGCGCTCCGCGCCGGGCGCTGTAGCGCCACGCGAAGAACGCCGTGAGCACCATCACCGGGATGACGATCACCAGCATGAGGAGGGTGGAGCTGATGAGGAGGTCGCGCTGGCGGGCAGCGATGTGGCCCGATGGCGAGAGAACGACCATGTCGCATCCGGCCAGAATCGGCGCCGCCAGCAGGGCCAGGAGAGTCGTTCGCTGCATCTGCGCCCCTCTCGTCCGTGCAAATCTGCCCCGGCACGGGCCGTGGGCTGATTCTTCGTTACCATAACCCGATCCGACAGGTATAAGGAGATTCGGATGTGACTTTTTCGATCGTGCCGCGGAGGTCGCTCGGGTATGAGCTACGAGACGGGCGACGTGGGCGAGGCGGGGAGCCGCCATGAGGCGGGCCTGACCGAGATCGCGGTCGGCGTTGTCATCGGTCGCAGCTCGGAGTTCTTCGACTTCTTCGTCTACGCCATCGCCTCGGTGCTGGTGTTCCCCCGGGTGATGTTCCCCTTCGCCGAGCCTGTCGCGGCGATGATGTGGTCCTTCGCGGTCTTCGCCCTCGCCTTCGTGGCGCGTCCGTTCGGGACGCTGATCTTCATGGCCGTCGACCGGCGGTGGGGGAGGGGGGTGAAACTCACCCTCGCGCTCTTCCTCCTCGGGTGCGCCACCGCGGGCATCGCCTTCATGCCGGATTATTCGCTCGCCGGCGGCTATGCGATCCTCATCCTCGCCGCCATGCGCGTCGCCCAGGGCCTCGCGCTCGGCGGCGCCTGGGACGGCCTCGCCTCGCTCCTCGCGATGAACGTGCCGGAGAAGGAGCGCGGCTGGTACGCGATGATCCCGCAGCTTGGCGCCCCGGTCGGGCTCTTCGTGGCGAGCGCGCTCTTCGTCTACCTGATCGGCGTGCTCTCCGAGGAGGATTTCCTCGCATGGGGCTGGCGCTATCCGTTCTTCGTCGCCTTCGCGATCAACGTGGTGGCGCTCTTCGCGCGGCTGAGGATCGTCGTCACCCCGGAATATGCCCGGCAGTTCGAGAATCTCGAGCTGCGGCCGACCCCGGTGCGTGAGACGCTGAAGGCGGAGGGCGTCAACATCCTGATCGGCGCCTTCACCCCGCTCGCCACCTTCGCGCTCTTCCACATGGTTACGGTGTTCCCGCTGGCCTGGGTGTACCTGACGGCCCACGACGGGCTGAGCGGCTTCCTCGGCATCGAGATCGGCACGGCCCTGGTCGGCCTCGCCGCGGTGATCGCGTCCGGCGCGCTTGCGGACCGGGTGGGGCGCCGGCGGTTGCTGATCGCCTGCGCCGTCGCGATCGCGATCTTCGCCCTCGCCGCGCCGTCGCTCCTCGACGGGGGGCAGGTCGGCGAGTTCATCTACATGGTCGTCGGCTTCGGCCTGCTCGGCCTCTCCTTCGGCCAGTCGTCGGGCGTTGTCGCCTCGCGCTTCGACCGGCGCTACCGCTATACCGCCTCGGCGCTGACCTCGGACCTCGCCTGGATGTTCGGCGCGGGCTTCGCCCCGCTGGTGGCGCTGTTCCTCGCCACGAATTTCGGCCTCGCCTCGTCGGGCGCCTATCTGCTCTCGGGCTCGATCTGCACCATCGTCGCGCTGGTCCTCAGCCGCCGGCTCGACCTCCAGAGCGACTAGAGGTTCTTGAAACTCCGCCGCCCGGCGCGGGCGACGTGCGGAAGGGGGCGAGGCGATGACGACGGACAAGGTCTACAAGGTGACGCGGACCGAGACGGAGTGGCGCGCGCGCCTGACGCCGGAACAGTTCGCGGTCATGCGCGGCCACGGCACCGAGCGGCCGGGCAGTTGCGCGCTCCTGCACGAGAAGCGCCCCGGCGCCTTCGCCTGCGCCGGCTGCGGCGAGCCGCTTTTCGCCGGCGAAGTCAAGTTCGAAAGCGGCACCGGCTGGCCGAGCTTCAACACGCCGGTCGCGGGTGCGGTGGAGACCAACACCGACCGCAGCCACGGCATGACCCGCACCGAGGTTCATTGCGCGACCTGCGGCAGCCATCTCGGCCACGTCTTTCCCGACGGTCCGCCGCCAACCGGCCTGCGCTACTGCATCAATGGCGTCGCGCTCGAGTTCCGGCCCGCCTGATCCGTGCGCGCGCGAACGCACGAGTTGGCGCGCCAGGCTAAGCGGGCGGACCGCATACGGGATATGGACCACGCAGAAGCAGCGCGGCGCCTATGGCGCGGCGTGCGCGGCGATGACGACGGCGCGAACCCCGGGGGTGTGACATGAGGACGATTGCGGCGATCGCGATGGCGGCGACGGCGTTCGGGGCGGCCGCCGCGGCGCAGGAGTTTCCGGGCGGCTGGACCTTCGACGTGACGGTCTACGCGTGGCTTCCGGCCCTGTCGAGTTCGCTCGACACGAAGCTCGGCAGGCTCGACGCCGACCTGAGTTCGGGTGACGTGATCTCCAACCTCGACTTCGCGTTCATGGGCGCGCTCGAGGCCCGGACCGGCCGCTGGGGTTTCATCGGCGACCTGATCTACAGCGACATCTCGATGGACAGTTCCACCCCGCGCGGCCTTCTGTTCACCAAGGGGGTCGCCGACACCGAGATGACGGTGTTCTCGGGCTACGCCGCCTACCGGCTTCACGAGGACGACAAGGTGGCGTTCGACGTCGCCGCCGGCGTGCGCGCCTTCTCGGTCGATCTCGACTTCACGCTCAAGGGCAACCTCGCCGAAACGCGCCATTTCGGCGACAGCCAGAGCTGGGCGGTGCCGCTCGTCGGCGCCCGTGCCATCGTGAAGTTCTCCGACCGCTGGACCGGCACGCTGTTCGCGGATCTCGGCGGCGTCAGCTCGGACGAGACGACCTGGCAGGCGCTCGCCACCGTCCGCTACGCGATCAACGACGACTGGTCGGCGGTCGCGGCCTATCGCTACATGGATATCGACTACCAGATCGACGACAAGGACGCGTCGGTCGAACTCTACGGTCCCGCCATCGGCGTGGTCTATCGCTTCTGAGCCCGGATACGAAGCGGCCTCCGCCCCGGCGGGGGGCGGGTGGCAGCGTCAGCCGCCGTCCGCGATGCGGACGAGGTAGCGGCCGTATTCGGTCTTGAGATAGGGCGCGGCGAGCGCGCGCAGCGTGGCCGCGTCGATCCAGCCCTGGTGGAAGGCGATCTCCTCGGGGCAGCCGATCTTGAGGTTCTGCCGCTCCTCGATGGTGCGCACGAAGTTGCCGGCGTCGAGCAGGCTCGCGTGGGTGCCGGTGTCGAGCCAGGCATAGCCGCGGCCCATCCGCTCCACCGTCAGCAGGCCCTCGGCGAGGTACATGTTGAGGAGGTCGGCGATCTCGATCTCGCCGCGACCGCTTGGCCTCAGCGTCGCCGCGCGCGCGGGCGCGCCGCCGTCGAGGACGTAGATGCCGGTGACGGCGAAGTTCGACTTCGGCCTTTCCGGCTTCTCCTCGATCGACAGGACCTTGCCGGCGGCGTCGAAGGCAACCACGCCGTAGCGTTCCGGGTCGCGCACGGCATAGCCGAAGACCGTGCCGCCGGACGGGCGCGCCGCCGCCGATTGCAGCATCTCCGGCAGGCCGTGCCCGAAAAAGACGTTGTCGCCCAGAACCATCGTCGACCCGGCGCCGGCGAGGAAATCCTCGGCCAGCACGTAGGCCTGGGCGAGGCCGTCCGGGCGCGGCTGCTCTATGTAGCTGATCGACATCCCCCAGCGCGAACCGTCGCCGAGCAGGCGGCGGAACTGGTCCTGGTCCGCGGGCGTGGTGATGACCGCCACCTCGCGCAGCCCGGCCAGCATCAGCACCGACAGCGGGTAGTAGATCATCGGCTTGTCGTAGAGCGGCAGCAGCTGCTTGGAGATCGAGTGCGTGATCGGGTAGAGCCGCGTCCCCGATCCGCCGGCCAGCACGATGCCCTTGCGCGCCCCCGCCGAGGTTGCTGCCGTCATAACTCGCTCCATCGTCACACGCACAGGTCCGCCGTCGCGGCCCGGTTCGGGTTATACGGTTTCCATCTGAAGACTTCGGCGTCAAGGGTTTACGGCGGATCCTTCGATGCACACTCCATGCACGTTCCATGCACAACGCATATGCTAAGCAAAAGAGTCGAGATTGAATCGTCAATACGGGCGGCGGGGGCGAGGCAAAGGGACTTTGTGCGAGATGGTGAGCGCCCCGCCGGCGGATGGTGGCCGATTGGCCATCACAGTGGCAAAAAAGCGCGCTCGCGCCTCTCGGCGCCTTGCGCCCGTTAACGAATGCGCTACGCTTCGCAAAACGCAAAAACAACCAGCGCGAGCAGACAGGAAATGAGCCGCCGGACGAACAGAGCGTCCCTGTCCGCTCTGGCGGTGGCGGTGGCCGTCGCCACGGCGGCGCCCGCGGCGGCGTTCTCGCTGTTCGGCATCCATCTCTGGGGAGAACGCGAGGACCAGGAGGCGGGGTTCGAGATCATCGATCCCTTGCCCTACGACGTGCAGTTCGTCGTCGCCGGAGACGAGAACGGCCTCGAGCGGCAGCTCCAGAACGCTTCGGGGCTGTGGGCGGGGCGGGACAAGCCGGCCGCCGGCGTGGGCGGCCTGCTCGCGCGGGCGCGGGGGGACTATCGTCGCATTCTCGCCGCGCTCTACAATCAGGCCTACTACGGCCCGGAGATCTCGATCCGCCTCGCCGGGCAGGAGGCCGCGGATCTGACGCTCGACGCGAACCTGCCCCGGCCGACGCAGGTGGTGGTCGCGGTCAAGCCGGGGCCGCGGTTCAGGTTCGGGCAGGCGGAGATCGTCAACGCCCCGCCCCCGAAGGTCGCCGCCGACGACGAGGTGAAGAACGACCTCGCCAATGACTTCCGCACCGGGGCCGACGCGAAGGCCACCGTCGTCTCCGCCGCCTCCTCGACCGCGATCGAGCGCTGGCGCCAGCTCAGCCGGGCGAAGGCGCAGGAGACCGACCGCTCGGTGATCGCCGAGCATCCGACGAGCCGGCTCGACGTCGTCATCACCCTCGACCCCGGCCGCCCGGCGAAGTTCGGTCGCACCACCGTCAGCGGCACGCGCCGCGTCGATCCGGGATTCGTCGACTACATGGCGGACCTCACCCCCGGCGACAGCTTCGATCCGGACCGGGTGAAGGCGGCGGAGGACCGGCTGTCGCGGCTCGGCGTGTTCAGCTCCATCCGCGTCGAGGAGGCGCCCGAGATCGCGCCCGACGGCACGCTCGACATGGCGGTGCGGGTCCAGGACGGGACCGCCCGCACGCTCGGGATCGGCGCCACGCTGTCCACCATCGAGGGGGCCGGCCTCGAGGCGTTCTGGGAGCACCGCAACCTCTTCCACCGCGCCGAGCGGCTGCGCTTCTCGGCGAGCGTGACCGGGCTCGGCGTGGTCGGCGACGTCGGCGATTTCGACTACGAGGCGGGGGTGAGCTTCCTGCGCCCCGGCGTGATCAACCCCAACGTCGACCTCGTGGCGTCGCTGACCGGACGCCGGCTCGACCTCGACACCTACCGCGAGCAGTCGCTGACCGCGCGGGTCGGGCTGCAACGCACCTTTGCGCGCTGGCTGAACGGCGAGGTCTCGCTCTTCGCCACGCGGGCGCGCTTCGACGACCTGTTCGGCATCCGCCGCTTCCTGATGTTCGGCGTGACCGGAAAGGGCACCTACGACCGGCGCGACGATGTGATGAACCCGACGCGGGGCTATTACCTCGCGGCCGAGGCCGAGCCGTTCTACGAGGCCGAGTACGGCAACCTCGCGGCCCGCGGCACGCTGGAGGGGCGCGTCTACAAGGGGTTCGGCGAGGACGACGGACGCTTCGTGCTGGCGGCGCGCGCCAAGGTCGGCAGCTTCGCCGGGCCGAGCGACGCGGAGAGCCCGCCGGACAAGCTGTTCTTCGCGGGCGGCGCCGGATCCATCCGCGGCTATGCCTACCGCTCGGTCGGCGTCGACTACACCGAGCCCGACGGCGACACCGGCGTCATCGGCGGCCGCAGTCTCGTCGAGGGTTCCGCCGAGGCGCGCTTCCGCGTCACCGAACGCTTCGGCGGCGTCGGCTTCGTCGATGCGGGCTTCGTCTCCGCCTCGTCGAGCTTCACCAGCAACGACACCGACGTTCGCGTCGGCGCCGGGGCCGGCCTGCGCTACTTCACCGGGCTCGGGCCGATCCGGCTCGACGTGGCCACGCCGATCAATCCGCGCGACGGTGACGACGTCATCGCGTTCTACGTCGGCATCGGGCAGGCGTTTTGAAACGGCTCCTGGCCATCTTCGGCGTGATCGCGCTCGTCGCCGTGGCGGCGGTCGGCCAGGATCTCTCGTCGTCGGAGCAGGACGACAACGGCTTCATCATCAACTTCATCCAGAGCCGCATTTCGGCGCCCGGCCGCGAGATCGGGCTGCACGGCGTCAGCGGCGCGCTCTCGTCGCAGGCGCGCATCGCCTCTCTGACCGTCTCCGACGACGAGGGCGTCTGGCTTACGCTGACCGGGGTGGAGATCGACTGGACCCGCCTCGCGCTGCTGCGCCGGCGCCTCGACATCAACCGGCTCGCGGTGGAGCGCATAGAGTTTGCCCGCAGGCCGGTCCCGCACGAGACGGGGATCGCCGAGAGGCTGCCGGTACAGGCCGAGGCGCAGCCGTTCCGCCTGCCGGAGCTGCCGCTCTCCGTCCGCATCGCGGATCTCGACCTGCCCCGCATCGACCTCGGCCCCGCGGCGGTCGGCCAGGCGGCGCGGCTCGCGGCCAACGGCTCGGCCGACCTCGCCCGTGGCGCGCTCGATGCGGGGCTTAACGTGCGGCGTATCGACGGGCCGGGGGGAGAGCTGGCGCTCGACCTCGATTTCGCCAACGCCACCGGCGTCCTCGACCTCGACCTGCAACTGTCCGAGCCGCAGGGCGGCGTCGTCGCCACGCTCGCCGGCATCGAGGGCGCCCCTGCGATCGACGTGCGCCTTCAGGGCGGCGGGCCGCTCGACGATCTCGACCTCGCCTTCGGGTTCGACGCCGACGCGGCGCGCATCGCCACCGGCGACATCCGGCTCCGCGCGACCCCCGAGGGGCGTGGCTTCACCGTGGACTTCCGCGGCGGCCTCGCGCCGGTCGTCCCCGCCCCCTACCGCCCGTTCTTCGCCGGCGAGACCTCGGTCGAGGTCGCGGGCGTGGCGCTCGCCGCCGGCGGCATGCGGCTCGACCGTTTCGCCGTGAAGGGCGCCGAGCTCGACCTCACCGGGACGCTCGCCACCGCAGCCGACGGTTTCCCGCGCGACCTGACGCTGGCCGGCCGGCTCGGCGATCCAAACGCCCCGGCGGTCGTCCTGCCCGTCTCCGGCGGCGCGACCAGCATCCATTCCGCCGTGCTGGATCTCGCCTATGGCCAGGGTCGGCGCTGGACCGGCCGCGTCGTGCTCGACCGGCTCCGGGCGGGCGAGGTCGCGGTCGAGGACGTGACGCTGACGCTCGGGGGCCTCGCGGAGAACCTCGACGACCCGGCGCGGCGCAACCTGACCTTCGCGGTCGAGGGCGAGGCGACCGGGGTTTCCTCGGAGAACCCCGATATCGCGGCGGTGCTCGGCGACCGGCTCGACATCTTCGCCGACGCAGCCCTGCCGCCGGGGGGGCCGCTGCACCTGCGCCAGGTCCAGGCGACCGGCAAGGACGTGTCGCTCTTTGCCGCCGGGGACGTGCGCGGCACGGCCTTCACGGGGCGCATCGGCGCGCGCCTCTCCGATCTCGCCCCGGCCTCCGGGCTCGCGGGCCGCGAACTCGGCGGCGGGCTCGACCTGCGGCTGGACGGGAGCCTCGACCCGCTCGCCCGATCCTTCGATGTCGCCGTCGCCGGCACGGCGCAGGACCTGCGGCTCGGCGATCCGCGGCTCGACGGCCTGCTCCAGGGCGAGACGACGCTGGGCGGCCGGGTCGCCCGCGACCCCGGGGGCTTCCGCCCCGACGGGCTGCGGATCGCCAACGCCAATCCCCAGATCGCCTCGACCGGCAAGCTGACAAGCGACGTCACGGACTTCGCGATCGACGGGCGGCTTGCCGACCTCTCGGTGCTCGACCGGCGGCTCGAGGGCGCGCTCACCGCGACGGGGCGGGCGAGCGGCAAGCGACGCCCGCTCACGGTCGCCTTCGAGGCGCAGATCCCCGAAGGCCGCGTGCTCGACCGCGACCTTGCCGGCGCGCGGATCGGCTTCGACGGCCAGGTCAACGGCGCGGACGTCTCGGGCGTCGTGTCCGGCGCGGGCGCGCTCGGCGACCAGCCGATCAGCGTCGCGGCAAGCCTCGATCTCGCCGCCGGCGCGAGGGCGTTGCGCGACCTCGATGTCCGGGTCGGGCCGAACGCCATCACGGGCGAGCTGTCGCAGCAGCCGGAACAGGCGATCCTCGGCGTCCTCAACATCGCCGCGCCCGACCTCGAGCCGCTCGCCGCGCTGGCGCTTGTCGAGGCGCAGGGCTCGGCGGAGGCGACGCTGCGTTTCGAGGCGGCCGAGACGGGGCAGGGGGTCGCGGCGAAGGCGAACCTCCGCGACGTCGCATCCGGCGGCATGCGGCTCGGCGGCCTCGATCTCGACGCCTATGTGGAGGACGCGCTCGCCACGCCGCTCCTGCGCGGCTCGCTCGACGCGACCGGGCTCGTCGCCGGGGGCGTCGACGTCGAGACGCTGTCGGCGCGGGCGAGCCAGACCGGCCCGCGGGCGATGCGCGTCGACGCCGACGCCCGCCTTGCCATCGGCACGGTGGCGCAGCTCGCCGGCACGCTCGACCAGCGCCCCGACGGCTTCGTCGCGACGCTGGAGACACTGTCGCTTCAGCAGCGCGACGTCGTGGCGCGGCTGACCGCGCCCGCGACCGTGACCGTCGCTGGCCCCGCGATCACCCTGACGCCGCTCGCGCTCGACCTCGGCGACGGCCGCCTGACCGCGCAAGGCACGGTCGGCGAAACCCTCGACGTCTCGGTCGACCTCACCCGTCTGCCGCTGTCGCTCGCAAACCTGGTGCAGCCGGCGCTCGGCCTCGAGGGGCATGTCGATGGCGCCCTTCGCGCCACCGGAGCGCGCGACGCGCCCAACGTCTCCTTCGACGTCACCGGCGAGGGCGTGGCCGCCGCGGCCTCGCACGCGGCCGGCCTTCCGCCGGCCCGCATCGTCGCCACCGGCCGGACGGCGGACGACCGGCTGACGCTCGACGCCAGGGTCGAGGCTCAGGGACTCGCGGCCCATACGTCGGGCTCGGTTCCGCTCGGTCAGGGGAACCTCGACCTTGCCGTGGACCTCACCTCGCTGCCATTGCAGCTCCTCGACCGGGCCGCCGGCAATCGGGGCCTCGGGGGAACCGTCTCCGGCACGGCGCGCATCGCCGGCACGACCGCCCAGCCGGACGTCAGCTTCGACCTGCGCGGCGCCGGGATCACCGCGCAGCCGCTTCGGGACGCCGGCGTCACTCCGCTCGCAATCGATGCGAGCGGGGGGTTCCTGCGCGACGTGCTGACGCTCTCCGAGGCGAGCGCGCGCAACGACCAGGGCCTCGCGCTCCGCGCCTCGGGACGCGCGCCGCTGCGTGGGCCGGGGCTCGACCTGCGCGCCAGCGGCGAGGCGCCGCTCGCGCTCGCCGACGCGCTGCTCGCGAACCGCGCCGCGCAGGCCCGCGGCCTCGTGCGGTTCGACCTGACGGCGCGCGGCGCGCTGGCCCGGCCGCTGCTCTCGGGGACGGCGAGCCTCGCCGGCGGAACCTTCACCGACCCGCAGAGCAACCTGCGCCTTCAGGACATTTCGGCCGATGTCGGGTTCGACGGCCAGACCGCGACCGTCCGCAGCTTCCGCGCCGCATCGGCGATGGGCGGGACGATCGCCGCGTCGGGCACGATCTCGCTCGCCGCGGGGAATCCGGCGAACCTCGAGGTGACCTTCGCCGGGGTACGCTATACCGACGGCCAGTTCGTCTCGACGACCGTCGACGGTCAACTGCGCGCCGAGGGGCCGCTGCGCGGCGGCGGCACGGTCTCCGGGCGCATCGACCTCGGACCAACCGAGATTTCGGTCGCCGAGGGCCTCGGCGCCAACGTGACCAGGACGGTCGAGGTGGTCCAGCACGTGCAGCCCTCGCCCGGCGTCACGGAGACGCTGCGCCGCGCCCGGCTCGACGAGCCGCGCACGCCCGCGTCCTCGCAACTGCCGCTCAACGCCGACATCCGCATCCGCGCGCCGAACCGGATCTTCGTGCGCGGGCGCGGGCTCGACGTCGAGCTCGGCGGCGAGATGCGGATCACCGGGCCGCTCAACGACCTCGTGCCGGTCGGCCAGTTCGAGCTGCGCCGCGGCCGGCTCGACATCCTCGGCCAGCGCATCGAGTTCACCCGCGGAACGTTGCAGCTGACCGGCAGCTTCAATCCGATCATAGACTTCCGGGCGCAGACCCGCGCCCGGGGCGTCACGGCGATCGTCCAGGTCACCGGCCGGGTGTCGCAGCCGGAGATCCACTTCTCCTCCGAGCCGCCGCTGCCCGAGGACGAGGTGCTGGCGCGGGTGATCTTCAATCAGAGCGTGTCGCAGCTCTCGCCGTTCCAGATCGCCGAGCTTGCTGCGGCCGCGGCCGAGCTCGCCGGCGGGGGCGGGGGGCCGGGGATCCTCGAGCAGTTGCGTGGCGCCATCGGGTTCGACGACCTCGACATCGTGACTGAAGAGGACGGCTCGACGGCCCTGCGCGCCGGCACCTACATCGACGACAACATCTATCTGGACGTGCAGTCTGACACGTCCGGCGACACCCGGGCGCAGATCAACCTCGACTTGTCGGACAACCTCACCGTCCGCGGCTCGGTCGCCAGTGACGGCAACTCCACGATTGGCGTGTTCTTCGAGCGGGATTACTGAGGGCGGTCATCTGCGCGGCGCTGGCGCTCACTTGCCCGGGCGAGGCGAGGCAAGTGGCTGAAACGGCGTGATCTCATACCGGCGGGCTCATGAAACGACTCGCGGGCGCTTTTTGGCCTTTGACGCTTTTATCGTTTGTCCTCAGGTAGTTACCCTATCTATCAGTAACCGGGGCAAAAAGGTGGGCGGTTGTGTCGATAGGGGATCCACAAGCGCAGGGATTTCTGAATCCATGCGGGCATGGCAGGAGCCCCACCAGATATCGAT
>NZ_JAGOID010000074.1 GCF_017995835.1 Amaricoccus sp. | reverse complement strand
TCCGGTGATGTTTCACCAGTCGGGGGGCTGCTGCGACGGGTCCTCGCCGATGTGCTATCCGGAGGGGGGTTCGTCGTCGGCGACGGCGACGTGCTCCTCGGCCGCATCGGCGGCGCGCCGTTCTGGATCAGCGGGCCGCAATACGAGGTCTGGAAGCACACCGACCTGATCATCGACGTCGTTCCGGGCCGGGGCGGAATGTTCTCGCTCGACAACGGCCGCGAGCGGCGCTTCCTCACGCGCTCCACCCTCTGCGCCCGCTGACGCCGGCGGGCGCCGTCCCATCCGGACATGACGCTTCCGTTTTTATGTCTGGCCGGATACATCGGTCGGGCGCCACGGCGCGGAATCACGGGAAAAGGGGGAGGATCCGGCATGTTCCATGGAAACGTTCGCGGCATTCGACGGACCGCATTGGGGCTCGCGCTGGCGGCGCTGGTCGCGGCGCCGGCGGCCGCGGCCGACGTGACGGTGTTCGCGGCGGCGAGCCTCAAGAACGCGCTCGACGCGGTGGCGGAGGCCTGGGCGGGCGAGACCGGCAACGCCGCGACGATCTCCTATGCGGCGAGTTCCGCCCTTGCGAAGCAGATCGAGGAGGGCGCCCCGGCCGACGTCTTCATCTCCGCCGACGTGCCGTGGATGGACTACCTCGCCGAGCGCGACCTCGTGCAGAAGGACACCATCGTCGAGCTCCTCGGCAACCGCCTCGTGCTCGTCGCGCCCGCTGAGTCCACGGCGGCCATCGAACTCGCGCCCGGCGCGGACCTCGTCGGGCTTCTCGGCGACGGCCGGCTCGCCATGGGGCAGGTCGATTCCGTCCCGGCGGGCAAGTACGGCAAGGAGGCGCTGACCGCGCTCGGCGTCTGGGACGGCGTCGCCGACCGCCTCGCCCAGGCCGAGAACGTCCGGGCAGCACTCGCGCTCGTGGCGACGGGAGAGGCGCCGTTCGGGATCGTCTACGAGACGGATGCGAACGCAGAGCCCGCGGTGCGCGTGGTCGCCACGTTCCCCGAGGACAGCCATTCCCCGATCGTCTATCCTGCCGCCGTGACGACCGCGGCGACCAGCCCGGAGGCGGCGGCGTTCCTCGACTACCTGAAGGGGAGCGGGGCGGCGGAGCTGTTCGAGGCGCAGGGCTTCACGGTTCTGGCCCGGTAGAGGAGGCGGATGGACTGGCTGCGGCTCAGCCCCGAGGAGTGGACCGCGGTCCGTCTGTCGCTGCGCGTGTCGATCTGGGCGACGGTGGTGAGCCTGCCGTTCGGCATCCTCGTCGCCCATGTCCTCGCGCGGCGGGAGTTTCCGGGCAAGGCGGTGCTGAACGGGCTCGTCCATCTGCCGCTGATCCTGCCGCCGGTGGTGACGGGCTATCTGCTGCTGATCACCTTCGGACGGCGGGGGCCGGTCGGCGCCTTCCTCGAGGCGCATTTCGGGATCGTCTTCGCCTTTCGCTGGACCGGCGCGGCGCTCGCCTGCGGCATCATGGCCTTTCCGCTGCTGGTGCGCGCCGTGCGCCTCTCCATCGAGGCGATCGACCCGCGGCTCGAGGCGGCGGCGGCGACCCTCGGCGCGCGCCCGGCCTGGGTGTTCCTGACCGTGACGCTGCCGCTCACCCTGCCGGGGATCGTCGCCGGGATGATCCTGACCTTCGCCAAGGCGATGGGCGAGTTCGGCGCGACGATCACCTTCGTCTCCAACATCCCCGGCGAGACCCAGACCCTGCCAACGGCGATCTACACATTTCTCCAGATCCCCGGCGGCGAGACCGGGGCGGCGCGGCTGACCCTCGTCTCCATCGCCATCGCCATGGCGGCGCTGGTCGCGTCGGAGCTTTTCGCCCGGCGGATCCGGCGCGGGATGGACCTCGCATGAGGCGGGGATGACGCTTCTCGTCGACGTGCGCCGGCGCACGGGGGCCTTCACGCTCGAGGCGGCCTTCCGCAGCGAGGGCGCCCTGACCGCCTTCTTCGGTCCGTCGGGGTCGGGAAAGACCACGCTCGTCAACCTGATCGGCGGGCTGCTGCGGCCCGACGACGGGCGGATCGAGGTCGGCGGCGAGACGCTGGTCGACGTCGCCGCCGGCCGCTTCACCCCGCCCTGGCGCCGTCGCGTCGGCTATGTCTTTCAGGACGCGCGGCTGTTTCCGCACCTGACCGTGGCGCAGAACATCGCCTACGGCCGGTTCTTCGCCGCGCGCCGCGAGCGTTGGGCGGACGTCGGCCGGCTCGTGGACATGCTCGGCATCGGCGCGCTCATGGATCGCCGGCCCGGGCGGCTCTCGGGCGGCGAGCGGCAGCGGGTGGCGATCGGCCGCGCGCTGGCGGCGAGCCCGCGGCTCCTGCTGATGGACGAGCCGCTGGCTTCGCTCGACGAGGCGCGCAAGGCCGAGATCCTGCCCTATGTCGAGCGGCTGCGCGACGAGGCCGGCATCCCGATCGTCTATGTCAGTCACGCCGTCGCCGAGGTGGCGCGGCTCGCCACCGACATCGTCGTGCTCGCCGCCGGGCGGGTGGCGGCGAGCGGGCCGGCGGCCGAGGTGCTGGCGCGGCTCGACCTCGCCGCCCCGGAGGAGCGCGAGCATACCGCCGCCCTTCTCGACGCGGAGCTGGAATCCCACGACGAGGAATTCGGGCTCAGCCGGCTCGTCACCGCCGCCGGGCCGCTCGTCGTGCCGCGGGTGGAGGCGCCGATCGGCGCGCGGGTCCGGGCGCGCATCCGGGCGCGCGACGTCATGCTGGCGCTCGACCGGCCGGAGCGGATCAGCGCGCTCAACGTCCTGCCGGCCACGGTGGCGGCGACCGCCGAGGCCGAGGGCGCGGCGGATGCGCTGGTGCGTCTCGACGCCGGCGGGGCCATGATCCTCGCCCGGGTCACCCGGCGCACCGTCGCGACGCTCGGGCTTGCGCCGGGGACGCCGGTCTGGGCTATCGTCAAGGCGGTGTCCTTCGACCGCGCCAACGCGCCGGGGCCGCGGCCGGGGACGGGCTGACAGGGGAGGGAGCGATGGGCGCCATCAGCCTTCGGATCGACCTCGTGGCGGGCGGCCGCATCGGGCCGGGCAAGGTGGCGCTGCTGGAGCACATCGCCTCGGAGGGGTCGATCTCGGCCGGGGCGCGGCGGATGAGCATGTCCTACCGCCAGGCCTGGCTGCTGGTCGAGGACATGAACCGCACCTTCGGCAAGCCGGTGGTCGCCGCCAGCAAGGGCGGCCGCCGCGGCGGCGGCTCCGCCCTGACGCCGCTGGGGCTCGCCGTCGTCGCCCGCTACCGCGCCATCGAACGCGCCGCCGAGGCCGCCGCCGCGCCCCATGTCGCCGCCCTCAGGGACGAGATCGATCCGGCATAGGCCACCGCCGGCCGGCGACCTACCGCGGCAGCCGCAGCACCGCCCGCAGGCCGCCCATCTCCGTGCTCCGGCCGAGTTCCAGGCTGCCGCCATGCCCCCGCGCAACGTCGAGCGCGATGGCGAGGCCGAGCCCCACTCCGGCCCCCGCGTCCTGGTTTCGCGACGCGTCCAGCCGCGAGAACGGCGCCAGCGCCCGCGCCCGGTCCTCCGGCGCGATGCCGGGGCCGTCGTCCTCCACCACGAAGTCGAGCGTCTTGGGCAGCAGCCGCACCGACAGGCTCACCCGGGTCCCGTGGCGCGCCGCGTTGCCGATCAGGTTCTCGATCGCGCGACGCACTGCCACCGGCCGCATCTGCACGTGAGGGTCGAGCGGCGTCTCGTTGACCGTGACGAGGCTCACCTCCGCGCCGCCGCGCTCGGCATCCTCGACGACGTGCCCGGCCAGCACGAACGGATCGGTCGGCGCGCTCTCCTCCAGCTGGTCGCCGCGGGCGAAGGCGAGGAATTCCCCGAGCATCCGCTCCATCTGCGCGATGTCGCCGCGCAGCCCCTCCACCTCGTCCTCGTCGGCGTCGAGCAGCTCCAGCGTCAGCTTCATCCGGGTCAGCGGCGTCCGCAGGTCGTGGCTGACGCCCGACAGCATCTGTGTCCGCTGCTCGATCTGCCGCTCGATGCGCGAGCGCATGGAGAGAAAGGCGTTGCCGGCCCGCCGGACCTCCTCCGCCCCGGTCGGCCGGAAGGGAACCGAGCGGCCCTTGCCGAAGGCCTCGGACGCCTCGGCGAGCTGGCGGATCGGGCGCACCTGGTTGCGCAGGAACAGCACCGCGACGGCGCCGAGCACCAGCGACGCGACCACCATCAGCACGAGGAGCTGGTGCGGATTCGACACGCTCATGCGGTTGCGCGGAGCGACCGCCAGCAGCGTGCCCTTGCCGGTCGGCGCGCCGATCCGCACCGCCCGCGGGTTCGAGGCAAGGTCGATCGCGAGCGGCCCCGGCAGTTCCTCGGCCAGCGTCCGCGCCAGCGCGCGCCCGGTCAGGTCGTCGAACGGCCGCTGCACCCCCGGCGACACCGGCGCATCGGGCTCGAGCCGCAGCGCCAGCCGCAGCGGCCGGGCGAGGATCGCGAGGTTGCGCCGGGCGGTGTCGACGTCGGGCGCAGCCTCGATCGCCTGGATCGCGGCCCGCAGCTCCATCGCGACGCCGCGGGTCATCTGCTCGGTCACGCGCAGGTAGTGACGCTGGAAGAACACCAGCCCGACCACCAGTTGCAGCAGCACCATCGGCACAAGTAGGATCAAGAGCGCCCGGCCGAACAGGCTGTGGGGCAGGAACGACCTGGCGCTCGGGAGCTGCATGGGGCGGCCGTAGCCCCTGGGGGCGGGCCATGCAAGCACGGCGGAGGCGGATGATGGCGGGTGACCCGTTCGAGCGCGACCATCGCCCGGTGCACGGCCGGCCGGAGCCGCTCGCGCCCGGGATCGTCGTGGTGACGGCGCCGAATCCGGGGCCGATGACCTTCACCGGAACGCGCACCTACATCGTGGGCGCGGGACGCGACCGCGTGGTGATCGACCCCGGCCCGGACGACGCGGGCCATCTCGACGCGGTGGCGGCCGCCGTGCCGGCGGGCGTGCGGGTGCGGGCGATCCTCGTCACCCACGGCCATGCCGACCACGCGGCGGGGGTCCGCGGGTTGCAGGACCGCCTCGACGTCCCGGTTCTCGGGTTCGGGCCCCGGGAGCGGACGGCGGCGATGCAGCGGCTCGCCGCGGCGGGCGATCTGGGCGGCGGCGAGGGCATCGCCGCGGGCTTCGCGCCCGACGCCCGCCTCGCCGACGGCGAGGTCGTGGCGGGCGACGGCTGGCGTCTCGAGGCGATCCACACGCCGGGGCATCTCGGCGACCACCTGTGCTTCGCCTGGCCCGAGGCGGGCGCGCTCTTCTCGGGCGACACCGTGATGGGCTGGGCGACGACGCTGATCTCGCCGCCGGACGGCGATCTCGGGGCCTTCCTCGCCAGCCTCGACCGCCTCGCGGCCCGGCCGGAGGGCGCCTACTACCCCGGCCACGGCGCGGTCCTGCGCGACCCGGGCGGCATGATCGCCTGGCAACGCGCCCACCGCGCCGAGCGCGACGTGCAGATCCGCGCCGCCGTCTCGGCCGGTCTCGCGACGATCCCCGAGATCGTGGCCGCGGTCTATCCGGACCTCGGGCCGGCGCTGCGTCCGGCCGCGGCGCGCAACGTGCTCGCGCACCTCATCGGGCTCGTCGGCCGGGCGGAAGTGGCCGCGACCGAGCCGCTGGGTCCGGCCGCCCGCTACGTCCCCCGCTGAGCGCGGCGAAGTCCGCCGCACGCGCGGGGACAGTGGACCGCGAGCCGCCGGAACGTTCCGCCGGGCATCTGGCGCGCGCCGCGGGGCGGCCATATATGGGCCCCGGGACGACGCGAGGAGCGGCATGGGCGAACGATTTCCCGGCTGGCACGGGACGACCATCATCGGGGTGCGCAAGGGCGGCCGCGTGGTGGTGGCGGGAGACGGGCAGGTGAGCCTGGGCCAGACCGTCATCAAGGGCACGGCGCGCAAGGTCCGGCGGCTGGAGCCGGGCGGCAGGCCCGTGCTCTGCGGCTTCGCCGGCTCGACGGCCGACGCCTTCACGCTGCTGGAGCGACTGGAGAAGAAGCTCGAGGCGGCGCCGGGGCAGCTCCAGCGCGCGGCGGTCGAACTCGCCAAGGACTGGCGGACGGACAAGTATCTGCGCAACCTCGAGGCGATGCTGATCGTCTCGGACGGGCGGGATCTGCTGGTGATCACCGGCGCCGGCGACGTGCTGGAGCCGGAGCACGACGTGGCGGCGATCGGCTCGGGCGGCAACTACGCGCTGGCGGCGGCGCGGGCGCTGATGGACCAGGACCTCGACGCCGAGGCGATCGCGCGCAAGTCGCTCGCCATCGCGGCGGAGATCTGCGTCTACACCAACGGCAACGTGACGGTGGAAAGTCTCGATGCGGCGTGAGCCTGCCGCCGCCCTCAGTCGCGCATGAGACGCACGGGCGGGGACGCGCGGTGGCTCCTCATTGCCGCCGCGCTGGTCGCGGCCCAGGCCGTCGCCTTGCGGCTGATGGGCCAGCCGTGGATCTGCGACTGTGGCGTGGTGAAGCTCTGGGGCGCGGCGGGGACGAGCGACAACAGCCAGCACCTCGCCGACTGGTACACGCTCAGCCATGTCGTCCACGGCTTCCTGTTCTGGGGCGCGCTGTGGCTGGCGCTGCCGCGGCGGATCGGCTTCGCGCCGCGGCTCGCCGTCGCCGTGGCGGTCGAGGCGGCGTGGGAGCTGTTCGAGAACACCGATTTCGTCATCAACCGCTACCGCGAGGCGACGATCTCGCTCGACTATTTCGGCGACAGCGTCATCAACTCCGTCTCCGACACGCTGTTCATGGGCCTCGGCTTCCTGCTCGCCTCGCGGCTGCCGTGGAAGGCGAGCGTGGCGGTCGTGCTGGCGCTGGAGCTGGTCGCGGCCGTCGCCATCCGTGACAACCTGACCCTCAACATCCTCATGCTGATCGCGCCGAGCGAGGCCGTGAAGGCCTGGCAGGCGGGCGGCTGACCGGGAGACCGCAATGACCGAACTCACGCCCCGCGAGATCGTCTCCGAACTCGACCGCTTCATCGTCGGGCAGGCGGAGGCCAAGCGCGCCGTCGCCGTCGCCATGCGCAACCGCTGGCGGCGCAAGCAGTTGGCGGACGATCTTCGCGAGGAGGTCTATCCGAAGAACATCCTGATGATCGGCCCGACCGGCGTCGGCAAGACCGAGATCTCGCGTCGGCTGGCGAGGCTCGCCCGGGCGCCCTTCCTCAAGGTCGAGGCGACGAAGTTCACCGAGGTCGGCTATGTCGGCCGCGACGTGGAGCAGATCGTGCGCGATCTCGTCGACGCCGCGATCGTGATGACGCGCGAGGAGATGCGCGAGAAGGTCAAGGCCCGGGCGCACGCCGCCGCGGAGGAGCGGGTGATCGACGCGCTCGCCGGCGACGGGGCGCGCGAGCAGACCCGCGACATGTTCCGCCGCAAGCTGCGCGACGGCTCGCTCGACGACAAGGAGGTCGAACTCGAGGTTGCCGACGCCTCGAACCCCTTCCAGGCGATGGAGATTCCGGGCCAGCCCGGGATGGGCATGGGCGGCGTCAACCTCGGCGACATCTTCGGCAAGGCCTTCGGCGGCCGCCGGGTGCGCCGGCGGCTGAGCGTGGCGCAGTCCTACGACCTGCTGATCGCAGAGGAAGCGGACAAGCTCCTCGACCAGGAGGCGGTCACCCGGGCGGCGGTCGACGCCGTGGAGCAGAGCGGCATCGTCTTCATCGACGAGATCGACAAGGTGGCGGCGCGGGCCGAGACCCGCGGGGCGGACGTGAGCCGCGAGGGGGTGCAGCGCGACCTGCTGCCGTTGATCGAGGGCACGACGGTCTCGACCAAGCACGGCCCGGTCAAGACCGACCACATCCTCTTCATCGCCTCCGGCGCCTTCCACATCGCCAAGCCCTCGGACCTGTTGCCCGAGTTGCAGGGGCGGCTCCCGATCCGGGTGGAGCTGCGCGCGCTGACCGAGGCGGATTTCGTGCGCATCCTGACGGAGACCGACAACGCCCTGACCCGGCAGTACACCGCGCTGATGGCGACCGAGAACGTGGAGGTGTCGTTCAGCGAGGACGGGGTGGCGGCGCTGGCCCGGATCGCGGCGGAGGTGAACGGCTCGGTCGAGAACATCGGCGCCCGGCGGCTCTACACCGTTCTGGAGCGCGTCTTCGAGGAGTTGAGCTTCGTCGCGCCGGATCGCGGGGGAGATCGCGTGACGATCGACGCGAGCTATGTGGAGGCGCATCTCGGCGCGCTGGCGCGCTCGGCCGATCTCAGTCGTTACGTGCTCTGAGGAAGCAACTGGGGGGCAGACGCAGGCTCGGGTTCCGGACGCGGGCCGGCGAGCGGGGGGGCGAGGGTGCGGCGGGCGGCGACGAGGCCCGTCGAGGCGATCGTCACGACCGACCCGGTGACGACGTAGAGCCCGAGCGCCGCGAGCAGGCCGCCGCCCGCGGCGACGCAGGAGATCGCCGCGGCGATGGCGGCGACTGCGGACAGGCCCAGGCAGGCGACGAGGCTTCGGGTCAATGCGAGCGTCTCCGGCTTCCGACAGCGAGGCTGGCGCCTGGATGATAATAGAACGTAAACGTCCTGTTCGCCACGAGATTTCAATCTATGGTTGTTCGCACTTGCACATGCCGCACGCGATGAGGGAGGCCCGCCGCGCCCGACGCCGTATTGGGGGCGTCCGGCGTCCGGCGACCCGATATCGTGGCGCAGGGGCTATGGAACGAGCACGGACGCGCCGGTCGTGCGACGGCCGGCGAGGGCCTCGTGTGCACTCGCAGCATCGGAAAGCGCGAAGCGTTGACGCACTTCGGCGCGAATCGCCCCGCTCTCCAGCATGGCGAAGAGTTCGGCGGCGCGGGCCTCGAGTTCGGCCCGCTCGGCGATGTAGTTGAAGAGCGTCGGACGGCAGGCGGAGAGCGAGCCCCCCGCGGCGAGGTCGGAAAGCGCGAAGCCTTCGATCATTCCGGAGGACTGGCCGAAGGTGACGAACATGCCGCGCACACGCAGGCAGGAGAGCGAGCCCCTCCAGGTGTCGCGGCCGACGCTGTCGTAGACGACGTCGACGCCCTTGCCTCCGGAGAGCTCTCGCACGGAGGTCACGAAGTCGCCGGCGCGGTAGTCGACGACATGGGCGTAGCCGTGGGCCTTCGCGAGCGCCGTCTTCTCCGCGCCGCCGGCCGCGCCGATCGCGGTAGCACCGAGCGCCTTCAGCCACTGGCCGAGGAGAAGGCCTACGCCGCCTGCGGCGGCCTGGACGAGAACGGTCATCCCCGGCTCGACCCGGAAGGTCGTGCGGATCAGGTACTGGGCGGTCAGGCCCTTCAGCATCACCGTCGCCGCCACCTCGTCGGAGACGCCGTCGGGCAGGCGCACCAGTCGGTCGGCGGCGATCGTCCGGGCGCTCGCATAGGCGCCGAGGGGTCGCGTATACGCCACCCGATCGCCGAGGCGCAGCCCGGTCACGCCCGGCCCGATCGCCTCGACCACGCCGGCTCCCTCCGAGCCCGGCACGAGATCGCGCTCCACCGGCCAAGGGTAGAGCCCGCTGCGATGATAGATGTCGATGAAGTTCAGCCCGACCGCAGTCTGGCGCACGAGAACCTCGCCGGGCCCCGGCCGCGGCGTCTCGATCTCCCGGCGCTCCATCGCTTCGGGACCGCCCGGCGCAGGGACGAACATCGCGTAGTCGCTCACGATCCCGCCTCCGTGCCTGTCCGGTCGAAACCGGCGTCCACCGGCGTCTGAAGGGCGGTCGCCAGGGCATTGGTGCGCGCGGCGAGCGCGATCACCCTCAACAGCTCGGCGTGCTGGGCTTCGGTCATCCCCTTGGCCCGCGCTGCGGCGGTGTGGGAGTGGATGCAATAGCCGCAGCCGTTCGAGGTCGAGACCGCGACATAGATCAGCTCCTTGGTCAGCGGATCGAGCGCGCCTGCGGCCATCGTCGCCCTGACCGCGTCCCAGACCTCGGCCAGCTGCTCCGGGTCTGCGGCGAGCGACCGCCAGAAATTGTTGACGTAGTCCGTGCCGCGCACGGCGCGGATGTCGTCGAACACCGCCCGCGCTTCCGGGCTGGCCTCGGCGTCGGAGAGGAGCGGAACCGTCGCCATCAGACCGCGCCGGCCGCCGGCCCGGCAAGCCCGACCGCTCCTGCGCCACGGAACAGCGCCCGGCGGCTCGGCGCCTGCGCCGTCGCCGGTTCGATCACGCAAGCGTCGCACATACTCGGCATCCTCCCGGTTGCAGTTTGGCGCGAGACTAGGCGCGGCGGCGGCGGCGCGTCCAGCCCTGCGGTCAGCCCAGCGAGAAGCCGGCCGGGTAGTCGTGCCGACCGTCGTAGTCGACCTTTCCGAGCGGCGCGCCCGCCTGCTTCAACGCGACATGGGCCATCGCCTGGTGGAAATAGATGTTGGGCAGGCCGAACTCGAAGAGGAAAGCCTCGCCGGGCAGTTCGACGGTGGCGAAGCCGGCCTGGCCGCGGGCGATGCGGGTCTCGGCGCCGGCGAAGGCCGCCGGGTCGAGCCCGGCGAGCAGTCGGCGCGCCTCGTCGATCCGGGCCATGAGACCCGGCCCGTCGAGTTCGCCGCGAATCTCCGGCGGGCGCAGGCCGACCAGCGGAAAGGCCGTGCGCAGCATGAACTGCACCGAACTCGCGGCCTGCTGCGCGGCGGGAAACATCCGATCGGCGGGGCGCCGTTCCAGCGCCGCGGCGTAGTTCTCGCCGAGCGCCTCCTCGGCGCGCCGCAGCTCCGCCGCGATCCGGTCCAGGATGGCCAGAAAGACCGGAACGCTCGCCCGATAGAGCGGCGGCGCCCCCTCGTGTTGATCCGGCATCTCGCCCTCGCGCGTCATGTCCCCTGCCGCTTCTGCGCTGGCCGGGCGGGGGAGGCAAGGGCGGAGCCGACGCGCGGGGCGCGCGCCAAGGACGCGCCAGAATACCGGTTGCGCCCGCAGCGACGCGCACTCTATCCTGTCCGTCGGCAACGAAGTCGGCGAGGCGCGAAAGCTCCATGGAAATCAAGAGCGTTGGCGTGATCGGCGCTGGCCAGATGGGCAACGGCATAGCTCACGTCTTCGCGTTGGCGGGGTACGACGTCCTGCTCAACGACGTTTCCGAGGCCGCGCTCGGCGCGGCGCGCGATGTCATCCGCGGCAACCTGGACCGCCAGATCGCGCGCGGAAAGATCTCGGCCGAGGATCGCGACGCTGCGCTGGCGCGCATCGCCCCCGAGAAGGAGCTGACGAAGCTCGGGGGCTGCGACCTGATCGTGGAGGCCGCGACCGAGCGCGAGGCGCTGAAGCACCAGATCTTCGCGACCCTCACGCCGCATCTCGCGCCGCAGACGATCCTGACCTCCAACACCTCGTCGATCTCGATCACCCGGCTTGCGGCCGCGACCGACCGGCCCGAGCGGTTCATGGGGTTCCACTTCATGAACCCGGTGCCGGTGATGCAGCTCGTCGAGCTGATCCGCGGCATAGCCACGGACGAGGCGACCTACAGGACGATGGTCGAGGTGGTGGCGCGGATCGGCAAGACCGCGTCGGCGTCGGAGGATTTCCCGGCGTTCATCGTCAACCGCATCCTGATCCCGATGATCAACGAGGCGGTCTACACGCTCTACGAGGGCGTCGGCACCGTCAGCTCGATCGACATGGCGCTGCGGCTCGGGGCCAACCACCCGATGGGGCCCTTGCAACTCGCCGACTTCATCGGGCTCGACACCATCCTCGCCATCATGAACGTGCTGCACGAGGGGCTTGCGGACACCAAGTACCGGCCCTGTCCGCTCCTGGTGAAGTACGTCGAGGCCGGCTGGCTGGGGCGCAAGACGCAGCGCGGCTTTTACGACTACCGGAGCGGCGAGCCCGTCCCGACGCGCTGAACCGCCGTTCCGGCAATCGGTCCCGGCGTTTCGGCGGGTCGGTTCCACATCGCCATCGTTGTGCCGCAGAGTGATCCGGCCGCCGAGCGCGCCTCTTCCTGTCCGTCCCGTCTCGCGGTATCCTAGCGAAAAACGAGGCGAGCAGGAGGAGCAGGCATCCGATGTCACGCATGGCCATCTGCGCGATCTTCGCGGCCGCGGTCGCGAGCGGCTGCGGCGTGAGCAGCGCGAATTCCCCCGGCGCGGGAGAACCGCAAGTGTCGCGGGCGGCGAGCAACCTTCCGAAACCGGCGAGCTTCGCCGAATGGAAGGCGCAGTTCCGCCCCCGCGCCATCGCCGCCGGCGTCAGCCCCGGCACGGTCGACCAGGCGCTCGCCGGCCTGACCGAGAACCCGGAGGTCGTCCGCCTCGACGGCGCGCAGTCCGAGTTCACCAAGCCGATCTGGGAATACCTCGACGGCGCCGTCTCCGCCGACCGCGTCGCCACCGGGCGGGCCAAGTTCGCGCAGTACGGCGGCACGCTCGACGCGATCGAGGCGCGCTACGGCGTCGACAAGGAAGCCTTCGTCGCGATCTGGGGCATGGAGTCGAGCTACGGCACGTACAAGGGCTCGATGCCGGTCATCCGCAGCCTCGCCACGCTCGCCTACGAAGGCCGCCGCCGCGACTTCGCGGAGGATCAGCTGGTCGCCGCGCTCAGGATCGTCGACGCGGGCGAGGCCGCGCCCTCGCAACTGGTCGGCTCCTGGGCGGGCGCGATGGGCCATACCCAGTTCATGCCGACCTCGTACCTCACCTATGCCGTCGACTTCACCGGCGACGGCCGGCGCGATGTCTGGTCCGCCGACCCCACCGACGCGCTCGCCTCGGCGGCGCACTACCTCAAGCAGTCGGGATGGGTCCACAACCAGCCCTGGGGCGTCGAGGTGAAGCTCCCCAAGGGGTTCGACTACGCGCTGGCCGATCAGGCGCAGCGCCGTCCGGTCGCCGACTGGCGCGCCCGGGGGGTGACGCGGATCGACGGCTCGGCGCTGCCGGACTACGCCCCGGCGGCGATCCTCGCCCCCGCGGGCGCGCGCGGGCCCGCCTTCGCCATCTACGACAACTTCTACGTCATCAAGAAATACAACAACGCCACGTCCTATGCGATGGGCGTGGGCCACCTCGCCAACCGCATCGGTGGCGGGTCCACGATCCAGGGCGCCTGGCCACGCCACGAGCGCGAGCTGTCGCGCACCGAGAAGATCGAGATGCAGGAGCGGCTGACCGCGAAAGGCTACGACACCGGCACGAAGGACGGGGTGATCGGGCCGAACACCATTTCAGCGATCCGCGCCTATCAGCAGGCCAGGGGCATGACCCCTGACGGGTTCGCCACCGTCGCGCTCTTGCAGACGATGCGCTGAGGCTTGGCGCTGAGGCTTGCGAAGGCGCGCGGCGTCGCGCAGGCTCGCCGGCGCCGGGCCTCGCCACATCCCGCCGGAGCGAGCTAATGCCGAGCCTCATCGATCGCGCCCGACGGGTGAAGGACCGTGCGGAGAACTCGTGGCGCGACGCCGCCGCCGCGGCGGTGGCCGGCGCCTTCGCCTGGGTGCTCGCGGTCTGGGCGTTCGGCCATCCCCATCCCGTCTTCGCCGGGGTCACCGCCATCGTCTGTCTGGCCCCGGGGCTGCCCAATCACGGCCGGCAGGCGATCGGCCTGCTGGCCGGGGTCGCCACGGGAATCGTCGTGGGCGAGCTGGCGCTGTATCTCCCCGCCACGTATCCGCTGCTGCGTGTCAGCGCGGCGGCGTTCTTCGCGATCCTGATCGCCTCGACTTACGGGATGACGCCGGTCGTGCCGATCCAGTCAGGGGTGTCCGCCGTCCTCGTTCTGGCGCTCGGTTCCGACTCCGCCGGCGTGGTGCGCATGCTGGACGTCGCCGCCGGGACGGCCGTGGGAGTGATCTTCAGCCAGGTCCTGCTGACCCCCGACCCGATCCGCACCCTCGATGCCGCCGCCGCCGACCTGCTCGGCCGCATACGCACGGGATTGCGCCAGGTCGCGACCGCGGTCGAGGCGGACGATCCCAAGCGCGCGCAGGCGGCCGTCGAGATCTTCTCCTCCGCCCATCTCGGCCTTGCCGCGGTGGTGGGCGCCGTCGACGTCGCCCGTTACTCGACGCGCTGGTCGCTGCGCGGGCGGCTCGGCAAGCGCCGGATCCGCCCGGTGGCGGACCGCTACGATCGCCGCGCGGCCCGGCTCTTTGCCTCGGCCCTCCTGTTCGCCACCGCGGTCGCCAGCGCCATGGCGCGGGGCGGGCCACAGCCCCCCGGCTTGCCGGCGCGGCTCGCCTACCTCATCCGCCTTACCGAGCCCGACGCCGTGATGCCGGCCTCCGCGCCGCCTCCGCCCGACCGCTCGACGATCTCCGACGATTGGCGAGCCGCCGCCGTGCGGCTCGACGAGACCATCGACGCGCTCCTCGCCTTCCGCGCCCTTCGCCCGGCCGACCCCGTCTGAAACCGACGGGCTCACAAAGCGACTCGCGGACCTTTTTGACCTTTAACACTTTTATCGTGTGTATTCAGGTAGTTACCCTGCTATCACGCGTGATAGCCCGTGTTGCGCCGGGTTGCCTGGTAGACTCGCCGGTATTAGCTGCGTATCACGCGTGTTGGAGCGTGTTGGCCGGTCTCGAACGGCTCGGTCGTGACGGCGTTCTGCCCCGTTCAGCCCAGTTGATAGCCGGGGGTGGATTGCGACAGGGCCAGTTCCGCGGCGTCCATGTCCTCGGAGATTTCCTGGAACAGCGGCGTGGACAGATAGCGCTCGCCGGTGTCGGGCAGGATGGCGAGGATCGCGGTCCCCGGCGCCGCCTCGCGCGCGATCTGCATCGCCGCGGCAAAGGTCGCGCCGGCGGAGATGCCGCACAGGATGCCCTCGCGCATGGCAAGGTTGCGCGCCCAGGCGATGCCCTCGGGCCCGGGCACCGACAGCACGCGGTCGCAGGCGCCCATGTCCAGCGCCTCCTGCAGCACCAGGGGGATGAAATCCGGGGTCCAGCCCTGGATCGGATGCGGCTCGAAGGCGGGATGGCTTTCGGCCGGCGCCCCCTGCGGGTCGCGCTGCTGCGCGATGCCGCTGCCGACCAGCGCGGCGTTGGCCGGCTCGGCCAGGATGATGCGCGTCTCGGGGCGTTCGCGGCGCAGCACGCGGGCAAGTCCGATGACGGTGCCGCCGGTGCCATAGCCGGTCACCACGAAATCCAGCCTGCGGCCGGCGAAATCGCCGATGACCTCGCGCGCGGTGGTGCTTTCGTGGATGTCGGCATTGGCCGGGGTCTCGAACTGGCGGGCAAGGAACCAGCCATGCCGTTCGGCCAGCTCCACCGCCTTCAGGTACATGCCGAGACCCTTCTGCGCACGCGGGGTCAGCACTACCTTCGCCCCGAAATGCCGCATCAGTCGCCGCCGTTCGACCGAGAAGCTGTCGGCCATGGTCACCACCAGCGGATAGCCCTTCTGTGCGCAGACCATGGCGAGGCCGATGCCGGTATTGCCGCTGGTCGCTTCGACCACGGTCTGGCCGGGCTTCAGTGCGCCCGACCGCTCGGCCGCCTCGATGATGTTCAGCGCCAGCCGATCCTTGACCGAGGCGGCGGGGTTGAAGAACTCGGCCTTGACGAAGAGCTCGACGCCTTCGGGCGCGAGATTGTTCACGCGGATCACCGGGGTGTCACCCACGGTGTCGAGAACGCTGTCAAAGATGCGGCCGCGGCCGCCGGTCGTCCGGATCGTCTGCATGGATCGCCTCGTCTCGTGTCCCCTGTCCGGGCATCGCCGGACTCGAGCCAACATGGCATGATTCCGGTCTCCGCAAGAAGAATCATGCAGGGGGACGGCTGAATCCGCCGCGCATGATCTCTCCTGCGGCGACCTGCGGCCGGATGGCGAGCGCTTCGGGTCGACGCGGTGCGGCAGGCCGCGGTCGGGCTCCGGGCTGCCCGCCGCCACGCTTCCTTCACGCGCCCCAGTCGGCAGAGCCCATCTCGGCGAGGCGGGAGACGGTGCGGGCGAACTCGAAGGCGCCGGGGCCGTCGCCGTAGAGCGCCTCCGGCGCGGTCTCTGCCGAGGCGATCAGCCGCACCCGCGCCTCATAGAGCGCGTCGATC
>NZ_JAGOID010000073.1 GCF_017995835.1 Amaricoccus sp. | reverse complement strand
GTAGGCAAGGTCCGCGTCGCTCCCACCGCCCGATAGAGCGCCTCGCCGCGCTCATAGGCATAGGCACGCATTGCCGTGTCGTTCGGATGATCGCTGAAGTTGACGTTCGCCACCGGTAGCCCGAAGTCGTCCTTCACGTCGGTGTTGAGCGTCACCCGGTTCGTCTCCTGCGGCATGTCCTCGCCAACGATCCAGAGGCCGGCCATGTTCGGATAGCTGTCGAGCGCGGAGGTGAACTCGCGGCCCCAGGCGCCGGGATCGAGGAAGGCGGCCATGAACGGCACGCCGAGCGACAGCGTCTCGAACTCGAAGCCGCCGACGAAGCCGCGGGTGGGGTCGTGCCGCGCCTCGTCCTGGACGATGCCGGCCATGGTCGTGCCGCGCCACATCCGCACCGGCTCGGGGAAGACCGCGTAGACCGAGCCGGTCATGTGCCGCATGTAGTTGCGCCCGACCTGCCCCGAGGAGTTGCCGAGCCCGTCCGGGAACTGGTTCGAGGCCGAGTTGAGCAGGAGCCGCGGGCTCTCGATCGAGTTCCCCGCCACGCAGACGATCTTGGCGGCCTGGAACTGCTCCTTGCCGTCCCTGTCGGCGTAGACGACTCCGGTGACCCGGCCGTCATCCCCGTGCTCGATCCTGAGGACGTGGCAGCGGTCGCGCACCTCGAGGTTGCCGGTCGCCTCGCCGCGCGGGATGTCGGTATAGGCCGACGACCACTTGGCGCCCCACTTGCAGCCCTGGAAGCAGAAGCCGGTCTGCTGGCAGATCATCCGGTCGTCGTAATCGATCGAGTTGATCGCCATCCGCCCGGTCGACACCTCCTTGTAGCCGAGGGCCTTCGCTCCGGCCTCGAACACCTTGTAGTTGTTGTTTCCCGGCAGGCCCGGCCGGTCGCCGGTCCGCGTCACCCCGAGCTTCGCCTCGGCCTTCTCGTACCAGGGAGCCATCTCGGCGCCGTCGATCGGCCAGTCGACCAGGTTCGCGCCGGGCACGTTGCCGTAGCTGGTGCGCGGCTTCCACTCGTGGTCCTGGAAGCGCAGGCTGGCGCCCGCCCAGTGGATCGAGGTGCCGCCGACCGCCTTCACGATCCACGCCGGCAGGCCGGAGAAGTCCTTCGCCACCCGCCAGTCGCCGCTGGTGGTGCGCGGCTCGGTCCAGGCGAGCTGGCCAAAGCTCTCCCACTCGTCGTTGACGTAGTCCTCGGGCAGGTAGCGCCCGCCCGCCTCGAGCGCGACCACGGAGACGCCCTTTTGCGCCAGCTCGTTCGCCAGCACGCCGCCGCCGGCGCCGGTGCCGATCACCACGACGACGCCGTCGTCCTTCAGATCGAATGGTGCAGCCATTGTCCCCGCCCCCTCAGAGCCACGTGATGTCGTCGAAGCCGCGGTTGATGTAGCCGCCCTTGGAGTAGCTCTCGCCCTCGTAGCCGAACAGCGGCCAGACTTCCTTCTGGTTGTAGAGGCCGGTGACGAGGCCGCCGCGAACCTTCTGGAAGAACGGCGACGCCTCCATCCCGCGCAGGATCGCCACGCGGTCCGCCTCCCACGGCACCGCGGCGTAGGAGGCGTAGCCCGCACCGACCGCCGCCGCGTTCAGCGCGGCGATGCCGGCCTCGACGGCCTCGGCCTCCTCGGCGGTGTCGTAGCCCTTGACCGCCGTGACGTAGAAGCTGTCGGCGATGCGGTCATGCGGATAGATGTCGCGGGCCATGACGACGAGCGTCGCCATGGTCTCGGGCTTCAGCGTCGTCACCTCGAGCGCCCAGGCGGCGTCGCGCGCGGCGATGAAGTTCGCGCCGACAGCGAGCGTCGCCGTGGTCGCCAGCGCACGGGCGAGGAGCGCCCGCCGGGTGAGGCCCTCCTTGCGCGGATGGTGGGTCATGACGTTCGATCTCCCTTGCTGGTTTCTTGTTCTGGCTAGGGCAGGGCGCGCGCCTCGTGGCGCGCCCCCGTCAGGGGGTCAGCGGAAGCGGCCTCCGCGTCCGATCACCTCGATCTGGTAGCCGTCGGGGTCGGCGATGAAGAAGAAGCGTGCGACGACGGCGTCGCCGTTGCGGAAGTCGACGAGCTTGCGTGGTGCGAGGCCGGCTTCCGTCATCCGCGCGTGTTCGGCGTCGACGTCGTCGACGACGAACGCGAGATGGCCGTAGCCGTCGCCGAGGTCGTAGAGCTCGGAGCGCCCCTTGTTGATTGTGAGCTCGAGCTCGAAGTCCGCCTGCGGGTTCGCGAGGTAGACCAGCGTGAAGCTCTCGAAGTCGATCCGGTCAGCGACCTTCAGCCCGAAGGCGCGGTCGTAGAAGTCGAGCGCGCGCGTCTCGTCGAGCACGCGGATCATGGAATGGACGGCTTTGGCCAACTCTCTCGTCTCCGTCGTTGCGGCGGCGCGCGGCCGCCCACACTGTCAGGATGACGCCTTGGCGGCCCTGCCGGGTAGTATCCCCTTACTACGCGGCTACTCCGCGGCCACCGCGAGGCCCGCGTTGCCCTCAAGGTAGACGAGGCACGTGCAGCGCAGGATCGAGCTGAAGTTCGCCGCCTCGCCGTGCATCAGCAGCACCTCGTCGTGCAGCTTCGAGATGAACGCCGGGGTCGTCAGCCCCTCGGAGCCGGCGATCTGGTCGAGGATCGACCAGAAGGCGCCCTCGAGCCGCAGGCTGGTGCTCTGGCCGTTCAGCCGCAGGCGCCGGACGACCGGCTGGTAGCGGACCGGATCCTGCCCGGCGTAGATGCGGCACATGCGCTCGTCTCCCCCCGCGCGTTCTTTCGCCGATCTTGCGTCCCCCTCGCCACCGGCGCAAGTCGGGCTCTCCGCTTCCCATCCGCATCCCGGTCTGCCGCCGGGCCGCCGCGACGAACGCGCTTGAACCCGGGCGCCATGTGCTGTAGCTCCCCGCTCACGTCACCGGAGAGGTGGCAGAGCGGTCAAATGCAACGGACTGTAAATCCGTCGGGGCAACCCTACGCTGGTTCGAATCCAGCCCTCTCCACCACCCTTTCGATACGAGAGACAGTCAGCGGCCGGGAGTTCCGGGTGCGTCGGCGGCGTGCTCGCAAAGCGCGCGGGACGTGCTACGCAGGGTCCGTGCAAGCGCAAGGAGCAGGTCTCATGAATCGTCTCGTCACCGCCGCGCTGGTCTGGGCCGCCGTCGCCGCGCCCGCGGCCGCCGACGCGATCCGCGTCGGCATGTCGGGCGGGTATTTCCCGTTTACCTTCGTCCGCCAGGACAAGCTCCAGGGCTTCGAGGTCGACCTCATGAACGCCATCGCCGCCGAGACCGGCGACGAGGTCACGTTCAGCACCATGGCCTTCTCCGGGCTGATCGGCGCGCTGGAGGCGGGGCGGATCGACACGGTTGCGAACCAGATCACCGTCACCCCGGAGCGGGAGGCGAAGTTCGTCTTCACCCAGCCTTACGTCTACGACGGGGCGCAGGTGGTGGTCCGCGAGGGGAACGACACGATCAGGGGCGTCGAGGATCTGCGCGGCAAGACCGTCGCGGTCAACCTCGGCTCGAACTTCGAGCAGCTCCTGCACGAGTTGCCCTTCGCCTCCGAGATCACCGTCAAGACCTACGACAGCAACATCGAGCAGGACACCGCGCTCGGTCGCGTCGACGCCTTCGTGATGGACCGCGTCTCCTCGGCGCAGGTGATCGCGCAATCGCCCCTGCCGTTGCAGCTCGCCGGTCCGGCCTTCTCGGAGATCCGCAACGCGCTGCCGTTTCGCAACGACGAGGCCGGCCGCGCCATGCGTGACCGGGTGGACGCGGCGATCACCACGCTCAAGGCCAACGGCAAGCTCCGCGAGATCTCGGAGAAGTGGCTCGGCGCCGACGTGACCGTCCCCGCCGGCTCCTGAGCGATGGTCGTCGACCTCGAGTACATGGCGGGGCTCTTTCCCGTCATTCTTTCCTATGCGCCGCTCACCCTCGCCATGGCCACGATCGCCATGGCGATCGCGCTCGTGCTCGCCATTGCGCTTGCGGTCGTCCGGGTGCTGCGGGTTCCCGTGCTCGACCGGCTCGTCGCGGTGTTCATCAGCTTCTTCCGCGGCACGCCGCTCCTCGTGCAGCTCTTTCTGTTCTACTACGGTCTGCCGCAGGTGGTGTCGGCGTTCCGGGCCATCGACGGCGTCACCGCCGCCGTCACCGGGCTCACGCTCCACTTCGCCGCCTACATGGCCGAGAGCATCCGCGGCGCGATCCTCGGCATCGACCGCAGCCAGTGGGAGGCGGGCGCCTCGGTCGGCATGACGCAGGTCCAGCTGATGCGCCGGATCGTCCTGCCTCAGGCGGCGCGCGTCGCGGCGCCGACGCTGCTCAACTATTTCATCGACATGATCAAGAGCACCTCGCTCGCCTTCACCCTCGGCGTCACCGAGATGATGGGCGCGGCGCAGAAGGAGGCCGCCGGCAGCTTCCGCTACCTCGAGGCCTTTCTCGTCGTGGCGCTGATCTACTGGGCGATCGTCGAGGCGCTGTCCTTCGTGCAGCGGCGGATGGAGGTCCGGCTCGGCCGGGCGTTCGCGCGGTGATCCGCATCGAGGGCCTGACCAAGCGGTTCGGGGCGCGAACCGTCCTCGACGGCATCGACCTCGAGATCGCCCCCGGCGAGCGCATCGTCGTCATCGGCCCCTCCGGCACCGGCAAGTCGACGCTGCTGCGCTGCCTCAACTTCCTCGACCGGCCGGACGCGGGCCGGATCGTCCTCGGCGACCTCGTCGTCGACGCCGCCCGGGCGACGCGGCGGCAGATCCTCGCGCTCCGCCGCCGCACGGCCTTCGTCTTCCAGAACTATGCCCTCTTCGCCAACCGCACGGCGCGGCAGAACATCACCGAGGCGCTCACCGTGGTGAAGCGGCTGCCGCAGGCCGAGGCCGACGCGCGCGCCGACGCCACCCTCGCCGAGATCGGCCTCGCCGACCGCGGCGACGCCTATCCGGCGGCGCTCTCCGGCGGCCAGCAGCAGCGGGTCGGCATCGGCCGGGCCATGGCGCTCGACGCCGAGCTGATGCTGGTCGACGAGCCGACTTCGGCGCTCGATCCCGAATGGGTGGGCGAGGTCCTCGAACTCCTCGGGCGGGTGGCGGCGCATCGCCAGACCATGCTGATCGTCACCCACGAGATGCAGTTCGCCCGCGAGATCGCCGACCGCGTGCTCTTCATGGACGGCGGCCGCATCGTCGAGCAGGGTCCGCCGGAGGCGCTGTTCGAGACCCCGCGCGATCCGCGCCTTCAGGCGTTCCTGCGCCGCGTGGCCTGAGGGCCGCGCCGCCATGCGCGGATGGCGGCCGCGGGCCTGGCGCCGCCGCAAGTCGTGGACTTCCGGAACGACGGCAAGCGGGGTGGCCTGCTTCTTCTTCGTGGCGGATCCCGACGGCTATCAGATCGAGGTCGAGCGGGCGGACGCTTTCGTTGACCGCGACCGCCGCAACCGCCTTCGTCTCCCGAAACGGCGGGAGGCGGCCCGTCGCTTGGCAGGCTCACCCGCCCGGCGTCACCGCTCCGGCACGTTCGCCGCCAGCTCGTCGAGCCAGGGGGCCGCACTTCCGTCCGAGGGCGCACGCCAGTCGCCGCGGGGCGACAGGGCGCCGCCGGCCGAGACCTTGGGGCCGTTCGGAATGGCCGAGCGCTTGAACTGGCTGGTCGCGAAGAACCGCCGCAGGAACACTTCCAGCCACTTGCGGATCGTCGCGAGATCGTAGGCCCGCCGCGCCGACTGCGGAAAGTCGATCGGCCAGGAGCCCTTCTCCACGTCCGACCACGCCTCAAGCGCCAGATACGCCACCTTCGACGGCGCGAGGCCGTAGCGCAGGATGTGGTAGAGGAAGAAGTCGTGCAGTTCGTAGGGTCCGATCGTCGCCTCGGTGCTCTGGATCGGCTGCCCCGGCATCGGCGGGATCAGCTCCGGCGAGATCTCGGTGGCGAGGATGTCCTCCAGCACCGCGTCGGTCGCCCGGTCGAACTGGTCGGTGCTCTCCGCCCAGCGGATCAGGTATTGGATCAGCGTCTTCGGCACCCCGGCGTTGACAGCGTAGTGGCTCATCTGGTCGCCGACGCCGTAGGTGCACCAGCCGAGCGCCAGCTCGGAGAGGTCGCCCGTCCCGATCACGAAGCCGTCGCGCTGGTTGGCGAGCCGGAACAGGTAGTCCGTCCTGAGCCCCGCCTGCACATTCTCGAAGGCTATGTCGTAGACGGGTTCGCCGGCGGCGAAGGGGTGGCGCATGTCGGCAAGCATCTGCCGGGCCGCCGGTCGGATGTCGATCTCCTCCGCGGCGACCCCGAGCGCGCGCATCAGCCGCCAGGCGTTGGCCTTCGTCGTCTCGCCGGTGGCGAAGCCCGGCATGGTGAAGCCGAGGATCGTCGTCCGCGGCAGGCCCAGCCGGTCGCAGACCTTGGCGGCGACGATCAGCGCATGGGTCGAGTCGAGCCCGCCCGAGACCCCGATCACCATATGCGCGGCCCGCGTCGCCTCGAACCGCCGGCGCAGGCCCTCAACCTGGATGTTGAAGGCCTCGTAACAGTCCTGGTCGAGATGGGTCTTGCGGTTGGGCACATAGGGAAAGCGCCGGATCCTGCGCGCCAGCCCGATGTCCCCGGGGTCGGGCCGGTGGGCGAAGCGCACGCGGCGGAACGGCCGCCCGGTCAGCGCCTCGGCGGCGTCGCCGTAGGTCCCCATCCGCATCCGCTCGGCGAGGATGCGGCCCGCGTCGACGTCGGCGACGGTCAGCTGCGGCTCCGCGGGGAAGCGGTCGGACTCGGCGAGGAGGTCGCCGAGTTCGTAGATCACGCCCTGTCCGTCCCAGGCGAGGTCCGTGGTGCTCTCGCCGGGCCCGGCCGCGGAATAGGCGTAGGCCGCCACCGCACGGGCCGACTGCGAGGCGCAGAGCAGATGGCGCTCGTCCGACTTGCCGATGACGATGTTCGACGCCGAGAGATTCGCGAGGATCGTCGCCCCGGCCAGCGCCGCCAGCGACGAGGGCGGCACCGCCGACCAGAAGTCCTCGCAAATCTCGGCGTGGAAGACGAAGCCGGGCAGGTCCTCGGCCTCGAAGATCAGGTCGCTGCCGAAGGGCGCTCCGCGCCCCGCGACGCGGATCGTCTCGCCCGCGACGGACCGGCCATGGGCGAACCAGCGCTTCTCGTAGTACTCGCGGTAGTTCGGCAGGTAGCTCTTGGGCGTCACCCCGAGGATCTCGCCGCGCGCGATCGCCACGGCGCAGTTGTAGAGCCGTCCCTCGTGCCGCAGCGGCGCGCCGACCAGCAGGACGGGCGCGAGGGTCGCGCTCGCCGCGGCGATCTCGCCGAGAGCGACCGCCACCGCGTCGAGGAGCGCGGCCTGAAGGTGCAGGTCGTCGATCGCATAGGACGAGACGCACAGTTCGGGGAACACCGCGAGGTCGACATGCGCGGCGTCGGCCCGCCGCGCCTCGGCGAGGATGGCGTCGCGGTTGAAGCCGACGTCCGCCGGGCGCACCCGCGGCGTGCACGTCGCCACCCGGACGAAGCCGTGCCGGTGCATCGACCTGAATTCCTTGCTCCGCCCGTCGCTCATGCCTGCCCTCGAAGTCCGGTTGACCTTCGATCTGCCACATTTCGGCGACCTCCGCGACCATGCCGATTTCTGCGCCCCCGCGATTGCGGACGCCGAGGCGCTCCGGCGGGATCCCGGCGGCACGTAGCGCCTCCCGCATTCCGGCGGCGAGCGCCGTCCTGCAGCGGGCCGGGGGGAAGCGCCATCCTCGAGGACCCCGCAAGGGGGTCCCGCTCGGACGGCGCTGACGGTCGGCCGCCTTTGCGGCCTCCCTGGCGGAGCGGCCGCAGGCGGCCGCGAGTCCTTTGTCTCTCCCCGCCCTTTGGCGGGGAGGCGCCTGCTCGATAGGGTTTCTGCCTGTATGAATGCCTGAAAGGGGAATGCGACCATCGCGTCGCAAGCGGCGCCACCTCGCGCACCTCGCGCCCGCTCAGGGACTCGATGACAGCTTCATGAGCAGGAGCCCGCCGACGATCATTGCCGCAGCGATCAGCCGCGCCGGACTGGCTGGCTCGCCGAGCGCCGCCACCCCGACCGCGAAGGCCCCGACCGCGCCGATCCCGGTCCAGATCGTGTAGGCGGTCCCGAGCGGCAGCGTCCGCATCGACCAGGCGAGCAGCGCGAAGCTGATCGCCATCGCGACGAAGGTGACGACCGTCGGCCCTACCCTCGTGAACCCGGCCGACTGCTTCATGCTGAAAGCCCAGACGACCTCGAAGAGCCCTGCGACGACCAGAAGGATCCAGGCCATGACGTTGCTCCTGACAGTCCGGGCGTCGGGCCGCCCCGGACATGGGCCCCGCGGTCTCGGGAGAGGCCGTGGCCAGGGACAGTCGGCAGGGTATCCGCCGCCTCCGGCGACTTCAACCTTCCCGGATTGCCCCTTCCAACGCGGGTCCGGATGCCCTATATCTCGTCTGTCCGGGCGACCGGACTATGGTGATAAACGCGCGCGTAATAAGCGGATCGGACCCGGGGGCGGTACCCGGCGGCTCCACCAGATCCCTCGTTGGGGGCGAATGGGGCCGAAACAGGATCGACGGACGTGTAAAGGCGATAGCTTTCACCCGGCAGGACGCCACCGTTACCGGCTCAAGAGCAATAGTTGCCAACGACAACCATGCTCCGGTTCGCCTCGCCGCGTAATGCGGTTCGGTTAGCCAAAACCTGAAGTCCTTGGCCTTAGCCGGTCAAGGCGGGGCTCGCAGGCGCCTGGCAACAGAAGCCTGCACCCACTCCCCTTCACACTATCCGATCAGCCGCGACACTGCCCGCCCGCGACGGGCCAGCTACCCATGCGCGCCCGCGCCCCGTCGGCGATGTCGTGCGGCACGTCGGCCAGAGCCGCGAGATCGTCGATCCGCCGCATGAGCCGCAGTCGCTCGAGCGCAGGGCGATGTGGCGGACGACTGCTCGGAATCGGGGCAGGGCGGGCATGGCGGTCCTCTGTGTAGGATGAATGGGGACCGGTCATGCTCTCCGGCGGATCGTTGACGCCGGGTTAACGGGTGGAGGGGTGCGGCGGCGCGGCCCGCTCGCCGCCGCACCCCCTTTCCTGTCAGGAAGAATCGGGTAAGGTCGCGACCGCACCGAGCAGGGAAGCAGAGGGCATGGCGAAGGGGATCAATTACGGCCAGCTGATGCACAAGGCGCTCCGCCAGCTGATCGCCGATGTCCTGGCGCAGGTGGCGCGCGACGGCCTGCCGGGCCAGCATCATTTCTTCATCACCTTCGACACCACTCATCCCGGCGTCGACATGTCGGCCTCGCTGCGCGAGCGGTATCCGGGCCAGATGATGATCGTGATGCAGGAGTGGTTCGAGAACCTCGCGGTGATGAAGGACCGCTTCACCGTCACGCTCAACTTCGGCAACGTCCCCGAGCCGATCGTCATTCCGTTCGAGGCGATCAAGACCTTCGTCGATCCATCCGTCGAGTTCGGCCTGCGCTTCGATGCACAGGACGAAAGCCAGCAGGCGGCCGAGGAGGCGCGCGCCGTCCCGGAGCCGCCGACGCCGATCAAGCCGCAGCCCGGAGGCGCGGTCGTCAGTCTCGACCAGTTCCGCAAGAGTTGAGCTGCGGGGGGCGCGCGACCCCGATTGCGTCGGTCTGCTTCGGCGCGATTCAGTACTCGCCTGTCTCCATCAGGTCCGAACCGTCGAATAGCCGGTCAATGCCCTCGTCGAGATAGTCGGCGACGTGGGGATGGTGCAGCAGGTACTCGGCGGTGTCCCCCTCTGCGCGTTCGACGGCCAATGCAAGGGCGTCATTCCATTCCTCGACCTCGAAGTCGCCCCGTCCCAGCCACATCAGCGCGACAAGCTCCGCCTGCTGGTCGGGCTCCAGGTCGTCGACCTGCGCCTCGATCTCGGCGCGGGACAGGTTGTCCGGCGTCTCCTGCAACGTGGCCGAGCGTTCGTCGTCCGCGGGGTTCGAGCCCGAATCCGGCGAGACCTCCTCCTCCTGCGCCATCACGGCCCGCAGCTTGAGGATCAGGCTGCGCAGGAATTCGGGGCTGAGGGTGATCTCGTCCATGTCCGCTCGCGGTGGTCGGCTTCGCGGCGGAGGATGCGCCGCCCGCGACCGCAAGGCAAGTGGAGCCGGCAGCCCGCGCCCCCGGCGGCGATGCGAGCGGCGTTGGCGCGGCCGGCGGAGGGCGCTAGAAGGGCCGCGCAGCGACTTCAGCGAGGATGCAAGGATGACGGCCACACGCACCGAGACCGACAGCTTCGGGCCGCTGGAGGTTCCGACCGACCGCTACTGGGGCGCGCAGACGCAACGCTCGATCCGGAACTTCCCGATCGGCTGGGAGCGCCAGCCGGTGGCAATGCGCCGCGCCCTCGGCGTCATCAAGCAGGCCGCCGCCGAGGTGAACATGGAGCTCGGCGACCTCGACCCGGCGATCGGCAAGGCGGTCGCCGCCGCCGCCGCCGAGGTGGTCGCCGGCAAGCTCGACGACCATTTCCCGCTCGTCGTCTGGCAGACCGGCTCGGGCACCCAGTCGAACATGAACGCCAACGAGGTGATCTCGAACCGGGCGATCGAGATGCTCGGCGGTGTCATGGGCTCGAAGAAGCCGGTGCATCCGAACGACCACGTCAACATGGGCCAGTCGTCGAACGACACCTATCCGACCGCGATGCACATCGCGACAGCGATGATGGCGCGCGACGTGACGCTTCCCGGGCTGCGCAAGCTCCACGCCGCGCTGGTGGAGAAGTCCGAGGCCTTCGCCCACATCATCAAGATCGGCCGCACCCACACCCAGGACGCGACGCCGCTGACGCTCGGCCAGGAGTTCGGCGGCTACGCCTATCAGGTGGAACAGGGGATCAGGCGCGTTACCGCAGCCTTGCACAACGTCTATGCGCTTGCCCAGGGCGGCACGGCCGTCGGCACCGGGCTCAACACCCGCAAGGCCTTCGCCGGCAAGATCGCCGACAAGATCGCCGAGATCACCGGGCTGCCCTTCGTCACCGCGCCGAACAAGTTCGAGGCGCTGGCCGGCAACGACGCCATGGTGGAGATGTCGGGCGCGATCCGCGTCGTCGCGGTGAGCCTCTTCAAGATCGCCAACGACATCCGCCTGCTCGGCTCGGGTCCGCGCTCGGGCCTCGGCGAGCTGATCCTGCCGGAGAACGAGCCGGGCTCCTCGATCATGCCGGGCAAGGTCAACCCGACCCAGGCCGAGGCGCTGACCATGGCCTGCGCCCAGGTGATGGGCAACGACGCCGCCGTCGGCTTCGCCGGCAGCCAGGGCCATTTCGAGCTCAACGTCTACAAGCCGATGATCGTCTACAACGTCCTCCAGGCGATGCAGCTGATGGGCGACGCGGCCTCGTCCTTCACGGACAACTGCGTGGTCGGCATAGAGGCCGACGAGGAGCGCATCGCCGAACTGATGCGCCAGAGCCTGATGCTCGTCACCGCGCTCGCGCCGACCATCGGCTACGACAATGCGACCAAGGTGGCCAAGACCGCGCACAAGAACCGCACGACGCTGAAGGAGGAGGCGATCCGTCTCGGCTTCGTCGACGAGGCGACCTTCGACCGCGTGGTCCGTCCCGAGGACATGGTTCATCCGCAGGACTGATGCGGTTCCGGCGTGACAACCGCGCCGGACGTCCCATACTCTCCCGCAGGCCCGGCGCGAACCGGGCCGCTACAGCCGGGAGACGCGGCATGGACTGGCGCGGACGCCGCATGAGCGACAACGTCGAGGACCGTCGCCGCGGCGGCGGCATGGTCCGGGCCGGCGGGGTCGGCGGGCTCGGGCTGATCGTGGTCCTGCTGATCGGCGTGCTCTTCGGCGTCGACGTCACGCCCTTCCTCGGCGGCGGAGTATCCACCCAGGCGCCGTCCGGTCCGAACGAGATCGAAGACGACAGAGAGGCCTTCGTGGCGACGGTGCTCGCCGGCACCGAGGATGTCTGGAGGCCGATCTTCCAGCAGTCGGGGCTCACCTATCACGACCCGAAACTGGTGCTCTACCGCGGCGTCGACCGCTCGGCCTGCGGCGCGGCGGACGCGGCGATGGGGCCGTTCTACTGCCCGAACGACCAGACGGTGTATCTCGATCTCGACTTCTTCCAGGTGCTGGAGCAGCAGATGGGCGCGGGCGGCGAGTTTGCCGCCGCCTACGTCATCGCCCACGAGGTCGGGCACCACGTCCAGAACGAGCTTGGCACGCTCGGGCAGGTCCACCAGGCGCGGAGTCGGATGAGCGCGCGCGACTCGAATGCGCTCTCGGTGCGCACGGAGCTTCAGGCGGATTGCTATGCGGGGATGTGGGCGCAGGGGGCGCGGGACATCTTCAACGTCGACCGGCAGGACGTCGCGGAGGCGATGAACGCGGCGGCGCGGATCGGCGACGACGCCCTGCAGCGGGCGAGCCAGGGCGTCGTGGTGCCGGACAGCTTCACCCACGGTTCGTCGCAGCAGCGGCAGACCTGGTTCGCGCGCGGCTTCGAGACCGGCGACCCGAACCAGTGCGACACCTTCCAGGCGGGGGTGTTGTGAGCGAGATCGTCAACCTGCGCACCGTCCGAAAGCGGATGAAGCGCGAGGCCGAGCGGACCGGGGCGGCGATCCGGGCCGCGGCTGCGGGCGAGGGCAGGAGCGAGAAGCGCAGGCGCGAGGCCGAGGCGGCGCTGGAGGCGCGACGCCTCGACCAGAGCCGCCGCGACCCCCCCGGGAAGGCGTGATGGCGGTTTCCGTCTGAAGGCTTCGGCGTCAAGAGTTTACGGCGGATCCTTCGATGCACACCTTATACCCGCGTGTCTACCATGCTACCCGGCGCAACACGGGCTAACACGCGTGATAGATAGGATAACTACCTGAGTACACACGATAAAAACCTTAAAGGTCAAAAAAGGTCCGCGAGTCGTTTCATGAGCCCGCCGGTATTATGCACAACCTATGCACAACGCATATGCCAAGCAAAAGAGTCAGAATTGAATCGCTAAGGCAGGCGCGAGGCATTCAGACGGAGGCCGCATGAGTGGACGGCCCGAGAAGCGGTCGCTGACGCTGCGCGGGCACCGGACCTCGGTGAGCCTGGAGGCGGAGTTCTGGGAGGCCTTCCGCGAGATGGCCGCCGCGGAGGGCAAGGCGCTGAACGCGCTCGCCGCGGAGATCGACGCGGCGCGCGATCCCGACGTCGGGCTCGCCTCGTCGATCCGGGTGCAGGTGCTGCGCTGGTTGCGGTCGCGCGCCGCGACGCCGGGACCGTCGTAGCCGGGGAAGCCGTCAGCCGATGCGGGCGAGCGCGGGGAAGGTCTCGAGCAGCCAGAACGACAGGTCGGTGAAGGCGCCCGTGAGCATCAGCACGCCGACGACGAGGAGCAGGGCCCCCATGGCGCGCTCGACCATGCGCATGTGGCGGCGCATTCCGGCGAGGAGGCCCACCGCCTGCCGCAGGAACAGCGCGACGATGAGGAACGGCACGCCGAGCCCGACGGCGTAGAAGCCCATCAGCAGCATTCCACGCTCGACGGAGCCCTCCTGAGCGGCGAGCGACAGGATCGCGCCCAGGACCGGGCCGATGCAGGGGGTCCAGCCGAAGGCGAAGGCGAGGCCGAGGACATAGGCGCCGAACGGCGTTCCGTTGGCGGGCGGCGCGTCGATGCGGGCCTCGCGGTAGAGGAGCGGGATGCGCAGCACGCCGAGGAAGTGCAGGCCGAAGAGCACGATGACCGCGCCGGCGACCATGGCCATCTCGCGCTGCCAGGCGAGCAGCGCGCGCCCGAGGGTCGAGGCGGCCATGCCGAGAAGCAGGAACACCGTCGAGAGGCCGAGGACGAAGAAGAAGGCCGTACGCATGACCCGGCGATCGGCCGCGCGGCCTTCGGCGAGGTCGTCGAGCGAGGCGCCCGCCATGTAGGCGAGATAGGGGGGCACGATCGGCAGCACGCAGGGCGACAGGAAGGACAGGATCCCGGCCACGCCCGCCACGAGGAGCGCGGGCGCGAGCGACGCGTCCCAGAGATCGATGCCGAACATGTGTCCCCGCGGGTTCTTCGCGGCGACCCTAGCCGACCCGCGCGGCGGCGTCACCGGGCGGACGCGTCACAACGCCGTGGACAGACGCGTGCCGGGCGGGTAGCCGGCGGCGATGGACTGGGACGACGAGATCGACGCGACGGGGCTGCTTTGCCCGCTGCCGGTGCTGAAGGCGCGCAGGCGCCTGCTGGCGCTGCCCGTCGGCGGGGTGCTCAGGCTGGTGGCGGACGACCCGGCCGCCGTGGTCGACGTGCCGCATTTCTGCGCGGAGCAGGGGCATGCCGTTCTGGCCGAAGCCGCGCTCGCGGGGCGCGCCCGCGCCTGGCTGATCCGCCGCGGGCGGTAGCGGCTGGCCGGGGAGGCCGCCTTTGCGGCAAAAGGGAGCGCGCTGTGCGCGCGATTCTTCTTTGCTTGCCAGCTAACCTGAATGTGAGTGAGTCCCTGGCTGGATAGGGCGGTTCCCGTTCACGCGCTCTCAGAGCAGTGTGCCGAGCGCCACCAGCGCCGCGCCGAGCAGGGCGCCGGCGAGGCCGTAGACCCAGCCGGGGGTGCGGCGCGGCTCGGGCGGGGGCGGGGCGGCGTTGAGGCGGACGAGGGCGGCCTCGGTCATGTGCGGGAGTTGCGGGCCGAAGCGGGAGAGCACCCGGAGGGTGGCGGCAAGGCTGCGGGCCATGGCCTGGGGGCCGAGGTTCGAGGCGATGTAGGCGGTGACGACGGGCCGCGCCGTCTCCCACATGTTCATCGCCGGGTTGAGGCTCCGCCCCACGCCCTCGACCACCACCATGGTGCGCTGGAGGAGGATCAGCTCGGTCCGCGTCTCCATCCCGAAATGCTCGGTCACCTCGAAGAGATGCGCGAGCAGGCGCGCCATGGAGATCTGCGTGGCGTCCTGTCCGAAGATCGGCTCGCCGATCGAGCGCAGCGCCTGGGCGAAGGCCTCCATGTCCTGGTCGCGCGGCACGTAGCCCGCCTCGAAATGCACCTCCGCGACGCGGCGATAGTCGCGGCGCAGGAAGCCCATCAGGATCTCGGCATAGACGCGGCGGGTGTAGGGGTCGATCCGGCCCATGATGCCGAAGTCGAGCGCGACGAGGGCGCCGTCGGGGCCGAGCTTGAGGTTGCCCTGGTGCATGTCGGCATGGAAGAAGCCGTCGCGCAGGGCGTGGGTCAGGAAGGTCTGGATGACGCGCTCGGAGAGGGCGACGAGATCGGCGCCGCTGGCCGCGAGCGCGGGCACGTCGCCGAGCGGGACGCCCTCGACCCATTCCAGCGTCAGCACGCGCCGACCGGAGGCGCCCCAGGCGATGGCCGGCACGCGAAAGCCCGGGTCGTCGGCGGCGTTGGCGGCGAACTCGGCCGCCGCCGCGGCCTCCATGCGGAGGTCGAGCTCGCCCTGCACGACGCCCTCGAAGTGCGCGATCACCGCGCGGGGGCGGAGGCGTCGGGTGAAGGGGGCGAAGATCTCGACCATGCGGGCGGCGAGCCAGAAGGCGTCGACGTCGCGCAGGAAGGCGCGCTCGATGCCGGGGCGAAGCACCTTGACGGCGACCGGCCGGCCGGTGGCGCGCAGGATGGCGCGGTGGACCTGCGCCAGCGAGGCCGCGGCGACCGGCGGGCCCAGATCCTCGAAGATCGCGTCGACGGGCTGGCCGAGGTCGCGCTCGATGGCGGCGCGGGCTTCCGCGACAGGGAAGGGGGGCAGGCTGTCCTGCAGGACGGTCAGCTCGCGGGCGAGATCGGGGCCGACGATGTCGGGTCGGGTGGAGAGAAGCTGGCCGAACTTGATGTAGGCCGGTCCGAGCGCGGTGAGCGCGCGCAAGACCGGCGGCTGGGTCGGGTCGCCCTTGTGCCCGAGCCACTGGAACGGCCAGCCGAGGATGCGCGCGACGACGCGGATCGCGGGCGGCGCGTCCATCGCCTCGAGGGCCTGGGCCATCGCCCCCGTGCGCTCGAAGGTCGCGCCGGTGCGGACGAGGCGCCAGAGGTTGTGCGGGCCCCGCAAGATCTAGAGCTTCCAGCCGGAATGGAGCGCGGCGATCCCGAGCGAGAGGTTGCGGCAGGCGACCCGGT
>NZ_JAGOID010000169.1 GCF_017995835.1 Amaricoccus sp. | reverse complement strand
ACCCTGTCCACAGGCTCATCAACAACAGCAGCTCCTTCCTGCCCGTTCATCTGGGGGTCCCTCGGCTGGTCCATCTCGGTCTCCTTTCGGACAAAGCGATGTCCAAGGAAACTGGGGGCAGCTCACCAGCACACCCCAACGGCTGGTCAGATGCCTGAGCACGGCGCGCGAGGGGCAGTCCGACGCCATCAGGTTGCCACGCTCCAGCTTGGTCGAAAGCCCCGCCGCATCGTCGGCGGCCTCTTTTTCAGGATTCGTCATACTAACAGTTTTGTGCGTACTTACTGAATGTCATTGCATATGGGTCTCATCCGACACCGCAACAAGGAGTTTTCCCATGACCATCGCCGTCACCGGAGCCACCGGCCAACTGGGCCACCACCCTTGAACGCGGCGCTGTACAGCCACTCAAACCCGTCCCTCTCTGATCACGGATCAAGCGTAGCGGACTGCTCCGATTCCGGGGACCACCTCTACGACCTCCAGTCCAGTCCCGTCGCTCGCTTGACCGCGCGCCGGGGAGAACGCACTGTTTCTCGGGCCCCTTGGGGCGCAGGTGGAAGGGTGTCCCGTCGATGAGGGAACGAGGCCGGAGCATGTGCGCCATGACGGAGATCGACGGATCGGCCGGATGGCCGCGCCGGACGGGCGGGCCGCGAGGCGCGTAAGCGGTGCTTGCCCCGAAGCTCGAGACTCGCAGCTCGCTCCGGTCTCTCCGCATCGGCAGCGTCCTCGTGCCCGCGATCCTCGCCGTCCTGTTCGTGGCGCTGAGCTGGCGGGTCGCGGTCGACGACGCACGCCAGCGCGCCGCGACCAATGCGCGGCTGATCGCGGACTTCGCCTACCGGCAGGCGCTCGTGCAGCAGAAGCTCATCGGCGCGGCCGACCTGCTCCTCTCGCGCTACTATGCCGGCGTCGAGATCGACGACCGGGCGGCGTCGTTCCTGACCGCGATGCAGGAGAGCTCCGACCAGGGGCTTGGCGTCGGCCTGTTCTCGCCGGAGGGGACTCCGATCGTCGTCAGCGCCAACTGGCCGTCGTCCGGCGACGGCGGCGCGCACGAGTACGACGCTCTCTCCAGGGACACCACGGCGTCCGGGCTGTTCTTCGACCGGGTGCGGCTTCAGCCGGTCGGGATCGACGCGGTGGTGGTGGCGGCGCGCCGGCGGGAGGCGCCGGCCGGGGTGTGGGTCTCGGCCCTGCGGGTCGATGCGATGCGCGGCTTCCTCCAGAGCATCGCGAGCAATCCGGGGGAGTCCGCCAGTCTCTATCGCCCGGACGGCAAGGTGATCCTGCGCAACATCTCCATGTCCGAGCCCGTCGTCCTCTCGCCGCACAACCCGGCGGTCAGGATCGCCCAGACGGCGGAGCGCGGCGCCTACGAGATCGTGGCGGAGGCCGACGGGACGCGGCGTTTCTACGCGACCGAACGGGTAGGCGACCTCGACCTCTTCGGCGCCTTCGGGGTTCCCGTGGAGGCGGTCCGGACCGCCTGGCTGAGGCGGTCGCTCTTCGTCTCGGCGCTTCTCGGCGCCGCGGCGGTCGCGGGCTATGCGCTGGCGCGCTACGCCGAGCGGAGCATGGCGGCGGAATCGGGGCGGGCCGCGGCGGAGTTCGACCGCGTGCTCCTGGCGGAGGCCGAGAAGACCGCGCGGGCGCGCGGGATGATGCTGCGGGAGCTCAACCACCGCATCAAGAACAACCTCCAGATGATCGTCTCGATGCTCCGGTTGCAGAAGACCCGGCCGGGCGGCGCCGATGTCGACGAGGTCATCACGCGGGTGCTGGCGATCGCGCGCATTCACGATCTCCTGCACCGGTCGGCGAATTCCCTCGACATCGAGCTCGGCGACCTGCTCGGGGCGATCTGCCGAAGCGACGCCATCGTGCCGCCGGAGCGAAACGTGCGGATCGACTGCGACTGCGACCGCGTGCCGGTTCGGGCGGCGCTCGCCACGCCGCTGGCGCTCTGCGCGATCGAGCTCGTCACCAACGCGGTCAAGCATGCCTTCGGGCCCGATGGCGGCCGCATCGATCTCGTCCTGCGCCAGTCGGGCCAGACCGGCAGCCTGATCGTCGCCGACGACGGCTCCGGCCTGCCGGAGGCTCCGACGCGCAGGTCGGGCATTCGGGTGGTCGAGGCGCTGGTGCGCCAGGTCCGCGGCGAGATCTCCGTCCGGTCCGGTCCCGGGGGGACCCGCTACGAGGTGACATTCCCGGTGCAGCTCGACGACGACCCCGTGGAGGACGGGCCGACGGCGTGATACCGGCGAGTCTACGAGGCCACCCGGCGCAACACGGGCTAACACGCGTGATAGGTTGGGTATCTATCTGAGTATACACGATAAAATTGCCAAATGCAAAAAAGAGGGCCGCGAGTCGTTTCATGAGCCCGCCGGTATGAGGCGCCAGACGTCGCCGCGCCGGACCGCTACCGCGGCCCCATGCGGATGGCGCCGTCGAGGCGGATCACGCTTCCGTTCAACATCGGGTTCTCCGCGATCGAGACGACGAGATCGGCGTATTCCGACGGCTTGCCCAGGCGGGCGGGGAAGGGGACCTGCTTGCCGAGGCTCGCCTGGGTCTCCGCCGGCAGGCCCTCGAGCATCGGCGTCAGGAACAGGCCGGGCGCGATCGAGACGACGCGGACGCCGACCGCGGCGAGGTCGCGCGCCATGGGCAGCGTCATCGCCGCGACGGCGCCCTTGGAGGCGGCGTAGCCGATCTGGCCGATCTGTCCCTCGAAGGCGGCGACCGAGGCGGTGGTGACGATGACGCCGCGCTCGCCGTCCGGCGTGACCGGGTTGAGCGTCGCCATCGCCGCCGCCGCCTGGGTCGCGGCGTGGAAGGTGCCGAGGAGGTTGACCGCGATCACCTTGCCGAAGATTCCGGCGTCGTGCGGCCTTCCCTCACGGTCGACCGTGCGCGCGCCCGTCGCGATGCCGGCGCAGGCGACAAGGAGCCGCGCCGGCCCGTGCGCCGCGGCCGCCTTCGCCAGCGCCGCCGCGACCGAGGCCGGGTCGGTGACGTCGGCAGGGAGAGCGAGGCCGCCTGTCTCGGCCGCGACCCGTTCCGCAGCCGCGCCGTCGAGGTCGAGAAGGCCGACCTTTACCCCGCGTCGCGCCAGCGTGCGCGCCGTGGCGGCGCCGAGCCCCGAGCCGCCGCCGGTGACGACCGCCGCGATATCCGCTCCGAGCCGCATCATGCCGCCTCCGCCTGAATGCCTCGCGCCTGCATTGACGATTCAATTCCGACTTTTTTGCCTGGCATATGCGTTGTGCATGCGTTGTGCATAGGGTGTGCATCGAGGGATCCGCCGTAAACCTTTGACGCCGAAGTCTTCGGACGGAAACCGCATCAGACCCGTTCCAGCGCCACGGCCATGCCCTCGCCGCCGCCGATGCAGATCGCGGCCACGCCGCGGGCGAGCCCGCGCGCCTCCAGCGCGTGGAGGAGGGTGACGATGATCCGCGCCCCCGAGGCCCCGATCGGATGGCCGAGCGCGCAGGCGCCGCCGTTGACGTTCATGCGTTCATGCTCCGCCCCCGTCATCGCCATGAAGGCCATCGGCACCACCGCGAAGGCCTCGTTCACCTCCCAGAGATCGACGTCGCCGACCCCCCAGCCGAGCCGGGCGAGGAGCTTCTGCGCCGCGGGCACGGGCGCCGTCGGGAAGCGGCCCGGCTCCTGGGCGTGGCTCGCGTGGCCGAGGAGGCGGGCCCGGAACGGGTGGCCCCCGGCGCGCGCGTCCGCCTCGCGCATGAGCACGAGCGCCGCGGCGCCGTCCGAGATGGACGAGGAGGTCGCGGCGGTGACGCGGCCGTCCTTGTTGAAGGCCGGTCGGAGCGTGGGGATCTTCTCGACGTTCACGGTGAAGGGCGTCTCGTCGTCCTTCACGATCTCCTCGCCCTTCCGGCCGGCCACGGTGACCGGGGCGATCTCCGCGGCGAACGCGCCGGAGCGGCTCGCGTTCACGGCGCGGGAGGTCGATTCCTTCGCGTAGGCGTCCATCGCCTCGCGCGTGATGCCGTACTTCTCCGCCGTCCTGTCCGCGAAGAAGCCCATGGGCTTGCCGTCGTAGGCGTTCTCCAGCCCGTCGAAGGCCATGTGGTCGAGCACGCGGGCATGGCCGTAGCGGTAGCCCGCGCGCGCCTTGGGCAGCAGGTGGGGCGCGTTGGTCATGGATTCCATGCCGCCCGCGACGACCACGGACCCGTCGCCCGCAAGCAGCGCATCCGTGGCCATCATGGCGGCCTTCATGCCGGAACCGCACATCTTGTTGATCGTGGTGCAGGGCGTCGCC
>NZ_JAGOID010000072.1 GCF_017995835.1 Amaricoccus sp. | reverse complement strand
GTCTAACGCGGCGCCCTGCCGCCCGCGCCGGCGCGCGGGCCGGTCAGCGCGCGCGGCCGCCTCGCCCCGGCGGCCAAGGCGGCGCTCGGCGCGGCGATGGCGCGGCTGGTCGGGCCGGGGATGACGGTGTTCATCGACGCAGGCTCGACGACGCTCGCCTGCGCCGAGCGGCTGGAGGCCGCCGCGACGGTGATCACCCATGCGCCGACGATCGCGGCGGCGCTGGTGGAGAACCCGGCGGTGCGGCTGGTGACGCTGGGCGGCCAGGTGGACCGCGAGATCGGCGCCGCGGTCGGCGCGGCGGTGCTGGCGGCGATCGAGACGATTCGCCCCGACCTGCTCCTGCTCGGGGCCTGCGGGGTGGACCCGGACGTCGGCATCACCGCGCAGTCGCTCGAGGACGCCGTGGTGAAGCGCTCGCTCGCGGCGCGGGCGGGACGGGTCGCCGTCGCCGCCGACATCGGCAAGCTCGGGACCGCGGCGCCCTTCGCGGTGGCCGACCTCGCGGCGATCGACGTGATGCTGATCGAGGCGGCGACCCCGCCGGCGCTCAGGCAGCGGCTGGCGGCGGCGGGGCCGCGCCTGATCGAGGTGGAGACGCGACCATGACCGACGGAACCACGGAGGCGGGGACGCTTCGCGGCCTCGCGCCGCGCGAGCGCCTCGCGGTCTCGGGGCTGTTCCTCGCCAACGGCCTCGTCGTCGGCGCCTGGGCCCCGCGGATCCCGTCGTTCAAGGCGGATCTCGGCATCAGCGAGGGGACGCTCGGACTGATGATCCTCGCCTTCGGGCTCGGCTCGCTCGCGGCGATGCCGCTCGTCGGCTTGATCCTCGCGCGCGAGGGCTCGCGGCGGGTGGCGCTGGCCGGAGCCTTCGCGCTCGCGCCGGTGATGCTCCTCATCACGCTGGCTCCGGGCCTCTGGACGTCGGCGGCGGCGCTCGCCCTGACCGGGGCGCTGGTCGGCGGCATGGACGTGGCGATGAACGCCAACGCCGTGTCGGTCGAGCGGCGGATGGGACGGGCGATCATGTCGTCCTGCCACGGGTTCTGGAGCCTCGGCGGCCTGATCGGCGCCGCGAGCGGCGGCGTGCTCATCGCCCGCGCCGGGGTCTGGGGCCATGCGGCCGTGGTCATGGTCGCCGTGCTCGCCATCGCGGCGCTGGCGCTGCCGGCGACGCTGCGCGACGCGCCGGAGGCGGCGGGGCCCGCCGGCGACGGGGCGCGCGGGGCCATCTCGGCCGCGGCGCTGCTGCCGGCGGCGCTGCTCGGGATCATGGCGCTGTTCTCCATGACCCCGGAGGGCACGGTGCTCGACTGGAGCGCGCTCTACCTGCGCGATGAACTCGGCGGCTCGGTCGAGGCGGCGGGACTGGCCTTCGCCGGGTTCTCGGCGACGATGGCGCTGATGCGGTTCAGCGGCGATCTGATCCGCGACCGGCTGGGGGCCGTGCTGACGCTGCGGCTCTGCACGCTGGTCGCCGGCGCCGGGTTGCTGACCGCCGCCTTCGCCGACGGCCCGGCCACCGCGACCCTCGGTTTCGCGGTGGCGGGCCTCGGGATGGCCAACATGGTTCCGATCGCCTTCTCGTCCGCCGGCGCCATACCGGGGCTGCCGCAGGGCGTCGGCATCTCGATCGTCACCTTCATGGGCTATTCGGGGCTGCTGTTCGCGCCGTCGCTGATCGGGTTCGTGGCGGAACGCACCGGGCTCGCCGCCATCTTCGCCGCGCTGCCGCTGCTCTATGTCGTCGTGCTGGCGCTGTCGGGCCTCGCGCGCTGGGCCGACCCGGCCGAAGGACGCGCGCCGGGCAGGCAGGCCGGACGCTGAGCCGGCCGCCTCAGCCGGCGCGCCATTCGTCGCGAAGGTCGTCGCGGGCCCATGTCGCGTGCGCGGCGAGGCGACGGGCCGCGAGACGGACGACGAGGGCGGCCGCGAGACCGAGCGCGACGATCACCAGCCATCCGCCGGGGCCGAGGGCTGCAAGGATCAGCGCGCCGATTCCGGCGGAAAGCGCCGTCCCGACGAGGACGAGAACGAGGAGCAGGACTTCGGCGGTCATCGCATTTGCTCCGGGCGTGTTCATTCCCTATCTTGCCATCATATAGCGCCGGTTCAAGTGCCGGCGAGCCGACGGACGCGTCACGGAGGCCCTGCCCATGCCCGCACCGATCCCCCTCGCACCGCTCGCCTGGACGGCGCTCCGGCTCGGGGCCGTGGCGGCGGTGGCGATCTATGCCGGCCGGGCCCGCTCGCACCCCAAGGACGCGCGGCGCGAGGCCGTGCTCGACGACCTGCCCGACGGCGTCACCGCCGAGCCGCATCGCGCCGAGGCCGAGCGCGCCATGCACGGGGCCGGCCGCTTCCGCCGGACGTTCCGGCTGCGACGCGGCGGCCCCGGTTTCGAGGTCGATGCCGCGGCGCTGGGACGTTTCCGGCTGCGGCGGGTGGGGTGACACCAACTCCGTCTGATCCCCCGGGCGCAACCTGCGGGAGATGCGCGCCCCGGATCGCAGGAGCGGGGCGCCAGTGGCGCGCCGCGCGATCCGGTCGCCCGGAGCGCGCGAGCGCGGAGAGCGAGGGGGTTGAGCGTCTCCGGCGGCTTGTAATCGGGGCGCGCCTGCCTGGGCTGGCGCGTCTTTCGCGCCTGCCGTCACGCCGAAGGCGTGTCATACCGGCGGGCTCATGAAACGACTCGCGGCCCTCTTTTTTGCATTTGGCACTTTTATCGTGTATACTCAGATAGTTACCCAACCTATCACGCGTGTTAGCCCGTGTTGCGCCGGGTGGCCTCGTAGACTCGCCGGTATCAGTTGCCACCGGCCGTCTCGCGGCCGAGCCGCCCGAGCACCGAGCGCGCCGCCCGCAATCCCGGCGGCTCGCCGCCGCGCCCGAGGATCTCCATCGCCCGCACCCCCACCGCCCGCTGCGCCGCCGCCGCCGCCGGGTCGTCGAGCAGCCGCGCCAGCGCCGGCGCCAGCTTCTCCGGGACGCAGTCCTCCTGAAAGAACTCCGGCACCGCCCGCGTCTCGGTCACGAGATTGACCAGCGTCGAGCTGTCGATGCGGAGGAGCCGCCGGGCGACGGGCGCGGTCAGCGGATGCACCTTGTAGCCGATCGCCATCGGCGTCCCCTGCCCCGCCAGTTCGAGGCTGACGGTTCCCGAGGCGGCCAGCGCCGCGTCCGACGCCGCCAGCGCCGCGCGCTTGCGGGCCTCGGCCGCACCTTGCGCCATGCCGCGCGGATCGAGGATCCGCACCCCCTCCGGCGCCATGCCGGCGGCCAGATCGGCCACCGGCCCGACCGTCGGGATCACCGCCGCGAGGTCCGGGGCGTCGGCGCGGAGCCGGGCAAACGTCGCGGCGAAGACCGGCCCCAGACGGCGGACCTCGCCGCGACGCGAGCCGGGCAGCATCGCCAGAAGCCGCTGGCCGGGCGCGAGCCCGAGCTCGGCGCGGACCGCGGCGATCGCCTCCGGCCCGGCGCGCGGCACGGTGGCGAGCGGATGGCCGACGAAATCGCAGGTCATGCCGGCCGCCTCCATGTAGGGCGGCTCGAAGGGCAGGAGCGCGAGGACGTGATCGACCACCTTCGCCATCTTCGCCGCCCGACCGGGGCGCCAGGCCCAGACGCTCGGCGCGACGTAGTGGATGACGCGCAGGTCCGACCGCAGCGACCGGGCGCGGCGCGCCACCCGCAGGCAGAAATCCGGGCTGTCGATGCCGATCAGCGCGTCGGGTCGCGCCGCCGCCACGGCGTCGCCGGTCTCGCGGATGCGCCGCAGCAGGCGCGGCAGCCGCGGCAGCACCTCGGCGATGCCCATGACGGAAAGCTCCTCCATGGGAAAGCGGCTGGCGAGGCCCTCGGCCGCCATCGCCGGGCCGCCGACGCCCTCGACCTCGACGCCGGGGGCGAGCGCACGCAGGCCCGCGATCAGCGCCGCGCCGAGCTGATCGCCCGACGGCTCGCCGGCGACGAGAAAGAGCCGCGGACCGTTCACGCGCGAGGGCCGTCAGGAAGGTTGAACGGCTGCACGAGCAGCTAAACCCCCTCCAGGCGGCGCTTGGCCACGTTCTCCTTATAGGTGGTATTACAATACGGATGAGCAACTTGCGCATTGCCGGAGTGCGCGCCCCCGCCATCTATCATTCGCTCCACATGATCAGTCGTCATGGAATTGCGGTGCATAAGGCCATCACAAATGCCGCATCGCACGCCGCTTTGAACCAGTTCGCTTACGAACGCCGCTGATTTTGTGCTGGTGCTAAAGGCCCGCTTCCCTTCACCACCCTCTCGGATCCGCGCGGCCGTCGCGAAGAAGCGAAAGCGGTTGTCGGCAGCCATCCCTTCGATGATCTCGCTATCGCTCCTCCCAGCCCACAACCCGTCGAGCGCGAGCGACATGAACTCTTCCAATGCTGGACGGCTCCTAGGCCCAGCGCCTTGGCTTTTGACGATCAGCGTGAACGCTTCTTTGTGCCCGACAAGGAAATCCTCGAAGGGCCGGCGAACACGAGTGAAATTATCTAGTTGATCTTTTTCGGTCAATTTCCGAACAAGCTGAAGAACAGCAAGAAATGCAACGGGCTGAAATGACCCTCCCCTAGTATAGAAATATACGAGCGGATGCAATCCAAGAGAACTTGCCGACGTTGTCGTTATCATTTGCAAACGCTTCTGAACGGCATCTAAAAATGTTATAGTTCTCGCACCATCTGAATCGACGTCCAACGAGTCTTTCGTGCCAATGCCGTTCACTAGATTAACAAGTTCGAATAAAAACGGAAGTGAGCTATACCCTCGCCCTCCAACTGGCACGTCGGAACTCTTGATGGGCAATCCACCCATCGGAGGGAGATAGAGTGCATCATGGATCGCTTTTCCAGCGATCTCTACTCTTGTCTGAATATCTGACGAGAACTCAGCCCAATACTTGTGCCCAGTGCCGCCCCGATTAATGGCGCGAGTTGCTATTGCGGTCGCCGATCGCCGGCTCCGCAATATTCTCTTTTCGATGGGATCGACCGGAGTGGGAGCCTGATTGATCTTGAAGAACGAATTCTCCGCGCCGATCGCGTCAACAGCGGGCACCCATTGGGCAATGAACGAGTTGGAATTCATCATTCCAACGCGCTCTTGAATCTTCTCATTCGCGTACTTGGTCTTGTTGGCATCAACGTAGGACGAGTATGGGCCGACTTTCGCTTCAATCAGTTTGCGGGTTTGGTCTGCGAGCCTCTTTTGTTCCTCCGGCACTTGGTTCTGAAAGTAGTTGAGGGACCGGGATTTGTCGCCGTAGTCATCGTAAATCCACGCCAGCAGGGCGCTTAATCGGTGGGCGCCGTCAATCACAAATACGTACTGTCCAGAGCGCCATAGGATGATTGCAGGGATCAAGTCTCCATCAAGGAACGCGGCAACAAGGTCCACGATCTTTTGCGGCGTCCAATTGCTCGTTTCACGCTGAAAGTCCGGTTTGCGGAGGCTGTGCGCAAAGAAGTCATCTTTCAAGAGGCCCATGCCGATGGTGCCCGTCGGAGTGCCCTTGAACGGCACCGTGGCCGCTGCGAAATCCTCTCGCGGAATGAGGGCATCCAGATTCACGCCAACCGCCGTCATGACATCAATCCCTCAAGGCCAGTATCATTTCACGCATAGCTTGCCCTCTGTCTTTCGGCAATGGAACCGTCAGGTATCAATGCCTTAGGAAATCAAACCCGACTGTTTCAGTATGCATACGGGTCGTGCATGCTTTGTGCATGGGATGTGCATCGGACAAATCGCCGTAAACCTTCAGGTTTCCGCGGCTCGGTCGACCGGCGCGGCGCTCAAAGCAGATGCCCGGATTTCGCCGCCTTGGTGTCGAGGTAGCGGGCGTTGTGGGGCGTGCGGCCGACCCGGAGCGGCACCCGCTCGGCGACCACGACGCCGGAGGCGCGCATCATCTCGACCTTGCGCGGGTTGTTCGTCATCAGCCGCACCGAGGAAAAACCCATCTCGCGCAACATCTTGGCGCCGAGGCGGAAGTCGCGCTCGTCATCCTCGAAGCCGAGCCGGTGGTTCGCCTCGACGGTGTCGAAGCCCTGATCCTGTAGCGCATAGGCCCGCATCTTGTTGGCGAGCCCGATCCCCCGCCCCTCCTGGTTGAGGTAGAGCAGCACCCCCGCGCCCTCCTGCCCGATCTGCGCCAGCGCGGCCCGAAGCTGCGGCCCGCAATCGCATTTCAGGCTGCCGAGGATATCGCCGGTGAAACAGGCCGAATGCAACCGCGCCAGAACCGGCTTGCCTCGGTCGGGCGTGCCGATCTCGACGGCGTAGTGCTCCTCGGCGCCGTCGCGCGGGCGGAAGACGTGAACCCTGCCGGCCTGCGACGCCTCGAGCGGCACCCGCGCCGCGGCGGCCTCGACGAGCGGGCCGGCGTCGGCGTCGACCGGCACCTCGGTGAGGTCGAGCCGGCTGACGCCGCCGACGCAGAGCCGGTCGAGCGCGGCCGGATCGACCGGCGCAACCAGCGCCGCGGGCAGCAGATGCGCCTGCTTGCAAAGCGCGATGGCGGCGCGGTGGAGCTCGGCCGGGCCGTCGCGACGGCTGACGAACGGCCCCTTCATCGGCCAGGCGAGGTCGGTCGAGGGATCGGCCACGGCATGGACCCAGTCGAGCCCCGCCTCCGCCGGCAGCGCCACGCGCGCGAGATCGCCGTCATAGGCGCGGGCCTTGAGCGTGCCGGCGCGGCGGGCGGTGAGCGCGACGTCCACGGGGCCAAGAGCGCGCAACTCGGCGAGCCGCTCCGGCGTCGCCGTCTCCGCCGCGAGCGCCAGCGCCGCGACCCCGTCGCCCGCGAGACCGACCGCCGCGCCCATGCGCAGGTCGGCGCGGGCCCGCGCGAGGCGTTCGGTGGGCGAGAGGGCGAAGGACATGGGATGCGGGCCGGGAGCGAGGGACGGACGTTCCCGATAGTGGCGCCGCCAGGGAAATGAAACAATCCATGCGCCACGGTCACACCGTCGCGAGCGTCGGGCCCGCGCCGTTGCGCGGATCCTGCCGCCGCCCGAGATGGCCGGCAGGAACGGAGGAAACGATGAGCTCGCTCAAGAAGATACTGATGGTGGACGACGACGCCGACCTGCGCGAGGCGCTGGCCGACCAACTCGTCCTGACCGAGGAATTCGACGTCTTCGAGGCCGGCGACGGCGCGGACGGCCTCGCCCGGGCCAAGGAGCAGCACTACGACCTCGTCATTCTCGACGTCGGCCTGCCCGACATGGACGGGCGCGAGCTGTGCCGGCTGATGCGCAAGCAGGGCGTGAAGTGCCCGGTCATCATGCTGACCGGCCACGCCACCGACAGCGACACCATCCTCGGGCTCGAATCCGGCGCCAACGACTATGTTGCGAAGCCCTTCAAGCTCCCGGTGCTGCTCGCCCGCATCCGCGCCCAGCTGCGCCAGCACGAGCAGTCGGAGGACGCGGTCTTCGCCGTCGGCCCCTACACGTTCAAGCCGGCCGCCAAGCTCCTCCTCGACGAGAAGGAGCGCAAGATCCGTCTCACCGAGAAGGAGACAAACATCCTCAAGTACCTCTACCGGGCCAATGACGCGGTGGTGCCGCGCGACGAACTCCTGCACGAGGTCTGGGGCTACAACAACGGCGTCACGACGCACACGCTCGAGACGCACATCTATCGGCTTCGGCAGAAGATCGAGCCCGACCCCGCGAACGCGCGAATCCTCGTCACCGAGCCCGGCGGCTACCGGCTGGTGGGCTGACAGGCCAGCGCCCGGCGCGGGGGATCCTCCGCAGCGCGCCAGCCCTCGCGGCGGGTTGATCCGTCGCGGGGGCTGCCCTAATCCCACCCTTGCCTGAACACGACTGAACGGAGGACGGGGGGAGCATGCGGTTGCGGGCCATCGCCTTCGTCGTCCTCGCGTTCGGGGGAGCCGCGGCGGCGGCGCTCTGGATCGGCGATCGCGCCGCGGTCTTCGTCGAGAAGGCCTCCCGCGCACAGGTGGCCGAGGGCCTCGCCTCCGCCGGCGAGACCTGGACCGGAACCGAGACCGACGGACTGGTCGTGCGCCTGACCGGAGACGCCCCGGACGAGGCGAGCCGGCTCCGCGCCGTCGAGATCGCCCGCAGGGTCGTCGATCCGCGGCGGGTCGAGGACCACACCACGCTCTCCGACGCCGCGCCCCCGGCCCCCCCGCCCGCCTTCGCGCTCGAACTCCTGCGCGCGGGGGACGGAGTGACCGTCATCGGCCTCGCCCCCGTCGACGCCGCGCCCGAGGCGGGCGACCTGCCCGAAGGGGCGAGCGACATGGTGGAGCGCCTTGCCGAGCCCGCGCCGGACGGCTGGCGGCCCGCCCTCGACCTCGGGCTCGTCGCGCTCGAGGCCCTGCCGACCGCCCGTATCTCCGTCACCCCCGGGCGTGTCGTCGTCGTCGGCCTGGTCGCGGACGAGGCGGCGCGGGCGGCCGTGGAGGCGCGCCTGCAAGCGGCGCGGCCGGACGCCGTCGCGCTGGCGCTCGACATCGACGCCCCCCGGCCGGCCATCTCCCCCTACCGCTTCGACCTCGCCTTCTCCCCCGGCGCAGCGCCTGAGCTGCACGCCTGCGCCGCCGGGACGGCCGCCGACGCCGCCGCGATCCTCGCTTCCGCGGGGATAGCGGGCGCAGACTGCGCGATCGGCCCCGGGGCCCCGTCGCCGGAATGGCCGCGCGCCGCCGAGGCTGGCGTCGCCGCGCTCCGCGCGCTGGAGGGCGGCCGCTTCGCGCTGGTCGATGAGGCCGCGACCCTGACGCCCCCGCCCGGCGCATCGCCCGAGAGGATCGCCGAGACCCGCGCCGAACTCGCCGCCGCCCTGCCTGCCGGCTTCACCCTCGCCCCCGCCGCGCCGCCGCCCGCCGCACCGACGCCGGAGGACGACGGAGCGCCGGCGGCCGCGACCGACACGCCGCGTCTCGTCGCCGAACTCGACCCGGACGGCGGGGCGAGAATCTCCGGGCCTGCCGGCGACGCAGCGTCGCACGCGGCGGTTGCAGCGATCGCCGCGGCGCTCTTCGGCCCCGACCGGATCGAGGACGCGATGGGCGAGGCGGCGCACCTGCCCGCGGGCTGGTCCGGCCGCCTGCTCGCCAGCGTCGAGGCGCTGGCGCAGCTGAAGGCGGGTCGGCTGGAGATGACCCCCGACGCGGTCGAGATCACCGGCGAGGCCCTCGGACCGGACGGCGCGGACCGGGTCCGCACGCTGCTCTCCGAGGGGGCGCCCGGCACGCTGCGCATCGCGATCCGGTTCGACCCGGAGGCGGCGGCGGCCGAGGCGCGGGCGCAGGCGATCGCCGCCGACCCGCCCGGAGCCTGCGCCGACGACGTGACGGCGGCGCTCGTCGCCGGGCCGATCGTCTTCGCCCCAGGCTCCGCCGAACTGGGGCCCGAGGGCGAGGCTGCGGTCGCGGCGCTTGCCGGGATCCTCGCCGCCTGCCCGCCGCTCGACTTCGAGGTCGCCGGCCATACCGACGGCGCCGGCGATCCGGGCCGCAACCTCGTCCTGAGCGAAACCCGCGCCGCCGCGGTCAAGGCGGCGCTCGAGGCGGCCGACCTGCCGCAGATGCGCTTCACCGCGCACGGCTACGGCTCCGAGCGCCCGATCGCCGCGAACGACACGCCCGAGGGCCGCGAGGCCAACCGCCGGATAGAACTCACGCTGCTGACGCCGCGGCTCGCGCCGGCCCTTCCCCCTGCGCCCCCTTACGAGGAGCCCTTCATTGGACCGCGCTGAACTCACCCTGGTCATCGCCGGCGCGCTCGTCGCCGCGGTCCTGCTCGGCTGGGCGATCGGCGCGATCGCCGCACGCCTCGGCGGCCACGGCGGCCACGGCGGCGGAGCCCGCGATCTCGTCGACCGGCTGGCCCGGAGCGAGGAGGCGCGCCGCGCCGCCGAGGCGCGCCTCGCCGAGGTTGAGGCCGACCTCGGCGCCCGCCTCGCCGAGGCGGAAACCGAGCGCGCCGCCGCCGAGGCCAGCCTCGCCCGCGAACGCGCCGCCACCGAGGCCGTCCGCGCCGCCTACCGCGACGGGAAGCCCACCGAGGCGTGACGAGCGGCCCCCGGGGCCGGCCTCCTCAGGATTGGCGCGACGTCCAGCGCTCCAGCGCCGCCTCGTCGCTCTCGCGCGCGTCCACCCAGGCGGCTCCCGTGACGGTCGTCTCCTTCTTCCAGAACGGCGCCCGCGATTTCAGGTAGTCCATCAGGAACTCCGCCGCCTCGAACGCCGCCTGACGGTGGGCCGAGGCCGTGGCCACCATCATGATCTGGTCCCCCGGCGCAAGCGGCCCGACGCGGTGCACGATCAGGCTCGCCTGTAGCGGCCAGCGCACCCGCGCCTCCGCCTCGATCGCCGCGAGCGCCTTCTCCGTCATCGCCGGATAGTGCTCCAGCTCGAAGCCGGTCAGCCGCCCCCCCATGTCGCGCACCAGCCCGGTGAAGCTCACCACCGCTCCGATGTCGGTCCGTCCGGCCCGCAGGGCCGCAACCTCGTCGCCGAGATCAAAGTTCTCCCTCTGGACCCGGACGGCCATCAGCCGCCGGTCATCGGCGGGAAGAACGCCACCTCGCGCACGCCGGCGAGCGGCGCGTCGAGCCCGGCGAGTTCCTGGTCGACCGCCACCCGCACCGCGGTCATGTCGACGAAGGCGGCGGCGTAGCGCGCCTCGCGCGCGGCGAGCTCCCGCACGAGATCCGCCACCGTCGCCGCCTCGGTCTCCACCTTCTCGCCCGGTAGTCCGACCCGCTCGCGCACCCACGCGAAATACAGCACGTTCAAGGTCATGGCGTCACTGCTTGCGATCGCGCAGGAACGGCATCGCCTTCATGAGATAGTCGTATCCCGTCATCAGCGTCAGCAACCCTGCGATCCAGATCAGGATCAGCCCGCCGTTCGACAGGAGCCACGCCATCCAGTCGTGGAACCAGTCGCTCACCCAGGGGGCGTTGTGCCTGCGGTCATACTCGAAGACCCCGGCGAGGAGCAGCACGGGGATCGCCACCATCTGCGCCGTGGTCTTCCACTTGGCGAGATAGGTCACCTGGAGCTTGCCCGCCTTGGCGCCGAGGAACTCGCGCAGCCCGGATACGAAGATCTCGCGCAGCAGGATGAAGGCGACGGGCACGAGGATCAGCGCCTTCATCCCCCAGAGCCCGACGATCACCGCGAGCGCGATCACCACCATCGCCTTGTCGGCGATCGGGTCCATCATGCGGCCGAAGTTCGATTCCTGCTTCCAGGCTCGCGCGATCTTGCCGTCCACCCAGTCCGTCAGCGCCGCGAGGATGAAGAGCCCGAAGGCGATCCAGTCGGCGTAGGGACGATCGAAGATCGCGAACGCAAGCGCAACGCCGGGAGCGGCGGCCAGACGAAGCATCGTCAGGATGTTTGGTACCGTCCAGGTCATCCGCCCGCCTCCTCCCGAGTGGATATAGCGCGTCACCTCTCCCCATGGAAGAAGCCGTGGATCGCCTCGGCCAGCGCGTCGGATATGCCCGGCGCCGCCTTGAGATCCGCGAGCCCGGCGCGCGCCACGGCCTTGGCCGAGCCGAAATGCGCCAGCAGCGCGCGCTTGCGCGCCGCGCCGACCCCCGGAACCTCGTCGAGCGGCGTCGCCCGCGTCTGCGCCGCCCGTTTCGCCCTATGCGCGCCGATGGCGAAGCGGTGCGCCTCGTCGCGCAGGCGCTGCACGAAATAGAGCACCGGGTCGCGATGCCCGAGCGCCATCGGCGGCTTGCCGGGACGGTGGAACTCCTCCTTGCCGGCGTCGCGGTCCACGCCCTTCGCGACGCCGATGATCGTCACGTCCTCGACCCCGAGTTCCTCCAGCGCCGCCCGCGCCGCCGCCACCTGCCCGGCGCCGCCATCGATGAGCACGAGGTCCGGCCGGGTTTCCGCCCTCCCCTCGGACTCCTCCCGCGCCAGCCGCGCGAAGCGCCGGGTCAGAACCTCCCGCATCATCCCGAAGTCATCGCCGGGGGTCAGCTCCGTGCCGCGGATGTTGAACTTTCGATACTGCGACTTCACGAAGCCCTCCGGCCCGGCGACGATCATCGCGCCGACGGCGTTCGTGCCCATGATGTGGCTGTTGTCGTAGACCTCGATGCGCTCCGGCGGCCCGTCGAGGTCGAAGGCCGCGGCCAGCCCCTCGAGCAGCGCCGCCTGGCTCGCGCTCTCGGCCATCCGCCGCGCCAGCGCCTCGCGGGCGTTGCGCGCCGCCTGCTCCACCAGCCGCGCCTTCTCGCCCCGCTGCGGCACGCTGATCTCGACCTTGCGCACGAGCTGCGCCGTCAGCGCCTCGGCCAGCAGGTCGGCGTTGTCGGGCGCATGGCTCGTCAGGATGCAGCGCGCCGGCGTCTTGTTGCCGTAGAACTGCCCGATGAAGGCCTCGAGGATCTCGCCTGCCTCGATCCCGGCGCCGGCGCGCGGGAAGTACGCGCGGTTTCCCCAATTCTGGTTCGCGCGGATGAAGAACACCTGCACGCAGGCGTGGCCGCCCTCCTGCCAGAGCGCCACCACGTCGGCCTCCTCGACGCCCTCGGGGTTCACGCCCTGGTTCGCCTGCACCGCCGTCAGCGCCCGGATCCGGTCGCGTAGCGCCGCGGCCCGCTCGAACTCCATCGTCGCCGCCGCCTCGCCCATCTGCCGCGCCAGCGTCTCCTGGATCCGCGTCGACTTGCCCGACAGGAAGAGCGCCGCGTCCTCGACCAGCGCCGCGTACTCCACCTCGCCGATCAGCCCGACGCAGGGCGCGCTGCACCGCTTGATCTGGTGCAGCAGGCATGGCCGCGTCCGGCTCTCGAACATCGGCTCCGAGCAGGTGCGGATCAGGAACGCCTTCTGGAGCTGGTTGATGGTGCGGTTGACGGCACCGGCCGAGGCGAAGGGCCCGAAGTAGCGCCCCTTCTCCTTGCGCAGGCCGCGGTGCTTGGCGAGGCGCGGGAAAGCATGCTCGCCGGTGAGGATGATCGAGGGGAAACTCTTGTCGTCGCGCAGGAGCACGTTGAAGCGCGGCTTGAGCTGCTTGATCAGGTTCTGTTCGAGCAGCAGGGCCTCGGTCTCGGTCTCCGTCGTCACGAACATCATCGACGCGGTGGCCGCGACCATTCGCCCTATGCGTGCATTGTGACCGACCGCCTTGGCGTAGGAGGCCACGCGCTTGCGCAGGCTGCGGGCCTTGCCGACATAGAGCACATCGCCCTTCTGGTCGAGCATCCGGTAGACGCCGGGCTTGTCGTCGAGGCGCCGGAGGTAGTCACGGATCACGGCATGGCCGAGCCGGACGGGTCCCTTGGGGACGCCGTCCTCGTCGAAAGCCGGCTGGTCGTGGCGCGTGTCGGAGGTCACTCTCGGGTCGCGATCACTGACTGATTCCCGGTCTCGTTGCCTTTGCGAAGGCCATATTGCAAGGCCGAAGATGTCCACGGAATCTGGGGATAAGTCTGTGAAGAAAAACCCGGCGCAATGGCTTTCCCGTGGAATTCGAGCCCGTTTGGGTGGTTGCCCGATTTTTAGGCACATTGATAAGCGCCTGTATTCTCTGGAAAAAATTAGACGCCTTAACTAAATTTATGGAATCGTTGACAGAATCGTAACGTTTTCGCGAGGGCGACCCGAGCGGTGGAAAGTCAAGCCCGAGCCGCCCCGGACCCGGCCCTGGAAGGGCTCGCAATCACTCAACCCCGAGGACGTCGGCCGTGCGCCAGCCCAGATGCTGGCCCCCGTCGACGCAGACGAGCTGGCCCGTGACGCCGGGCGCGTCGAGGAGGAAACGCAGCGCCGCGCAGATCTCCGCCTCCGACGCGCCGCGCCCGAGGACCGTCGCCGCCCGCTGGTGCGCGAAGTGTGCCGGCGTCTGCCGCTCGGCCCGGAGCGTTGGCCCGGGCCCAATCGCGTTGACGCGGACGTCGGGCGCGAGACCCTGCGCCGCCGTCCGCGTCAACGCCCAGAGCGCCGACTTCGCTATCGTATAGGTTGCGAACTCGGGGGTGAGCTTCAGCACGCGCTGGTCTATCATGTTGACGACGACAGCGCGGGCCACCGGCTCGCCGGCAGCGTCCCTTCCTGCGCGCGGCGCCTGTGCGGCGAAGGCCTGGATCAGCTGGAACGGCGCGCGAAGGTTCGAGCCGAGGTGTCGTCGCCAGCTCTCTCGCGTGGCGGTGGCGATGGTGTCGTGCTCGAAGATCGAGGCGTTGTTGACCAGCACGTCGAGCGGCGCCCCGAGCGCCGCCGCGGCCGCGGGCGCCAGACCGTCCGTCGCGTCCCAGTCGAGCAGGTCGGCGCCGAGCGCAACGGCGGCGACGCCGAGACCGCGCGCCTCGGCCGCGACCGCCTCGGCCTCGTCCCGGCTGGTATTGTAGTGGACGGCCACCGCGGTCCCGCGGGCGGCGAGTTCGAGCGCCATCGCCCGACCGAGCCGGCGGCCCGCGCCGGTCACGAGTGCTGCGCGAAACGGTGGGCTCACGCCCCCTCGCAATCGCAACGCGCTCCTGCGACGACCCACGCGCCGCATTCCGGGCATTTCCGCGCCGCCTCGACCGCGCGCGTCGGCGGCCGCGCCTTGCGCCCGCGCGCGAGGAGGCTCGCCAGCAGTGCTACGGCCAGCAGCAGGATGGCGAGCTTCGTGGTCATGGCGCCGCCAGCCCGAACCGCGCCCAGACGGCGCGATCCTCGAGCCCGCCGAGCGCATCGGCCACGCCGGGCAGCCCGAGCCGCCGGATCAGCGGCCGCCGCGGCGTCACCATCCGGAAGCGGAAGTCCTCGCCGTAGAGCCGGCGCATGGTGGGAACGAGATGGCCGACCTCGTCCGCGAGGCCGACGTCGACCGCGGCGCGGCCGATCCATATGTCGCCACTGAAGAGGTCGTCGCCCTTCAGCCGCTCGCCCCGCCGTGACTTCACCTGGTCGATGAAGTTCCCGTGGATAACCTCCTGCAATCGCTTGAGTCGCACGACGTCCTCCGGACGCTCCGGGCGGAACGGGTCGAGCAGGCTCTTGTCCTCGCCCGCGGTGTGGAGCCGTCGCTCGACGCCGTGCCGCGCGATGAAGTCCTGAAAGCCGAACGAGGCCGAGATCACCCCGATCGAGCCGAGGATCGAGTTCGGGTCGACATGGATGCGGTCGGCCGCCGTGGCGAGCCAGTAGCCGCCCGAGGCCGCAACGTCTTCCACGAAGGCGTGGACCGGAATGCGCTTCTCGTCTGCGATGCGGCGGATGCGCGCGGCGATCAGGCTCGACTGCGCCGCGCTGCCGCCGGGCGAGTTGATCGCCACCGCGACGGCGAGCGGCTTACCGCGCGAGAACGCCGCCTCCACGAGCGGCGCGACGCCGGCGTCCGAGAGCGACGACGCGCCGAAGCGCGCGCCCGCGCCGATCACCCCCACGAGCCGGATCACCGAGACGACGCCACGCCGGCGCAGGAGGCTCAAGGGATTTCTCATCGTCGGAGATCTAGGCGCGCGCGCGCGAGCCCGCAAGTCCAAGCGCGGGCCAACCCGGGGCAATCGGGTGAATGAGTTGGTGACAGATGTCTGAAGCGGTGACTCTGTCGGAGTCCTCTTGGTGTGAGGGGGACGGTTTCGGTGGATGTGGGTTCGGGTGGTTGCGAGGCGATTGCGGAGTCCGTTGTTTTTCTGCGCTGTTTTGAGGATCTGCCGGAGCCGCGGCAGCGTATCCTCTGCCGGAAGTGCTGCTGCTGTGTCTTCTGGCGGTTCGGGCGGGCGCCGAGACCGTGACCGATATCGCCCGCTTCGGCGCGGCGAAGCGGGCGCCGTTGCGGCGGTTCGCCGCAGGCACGCCGGCCCATGATCATCCGGGCGACATCCTCTGCCCGCGCTCGATCACGGACGCATCGAGACCCGTGCCGTCACCGTCATCCACGACGTTGCATGGCTCGACGGCCGCCACGGCTGGCCCGGCCTGAACGCCGTCGTCATGCTCGGGCGCCGCCGCGAGATGTCCGGCGGGACCGGCAGGACCGAGCGCGAGACGCGCCTGCCTGCCGACCAGATCGGCGCCATCCGTGCGCGACCACTGGGCGGTGGAGAACGGCCTGCATTGGGTCATGGACATCGTCTTTCGCGACGACGAATGCGGCCTGCGAGCCGATCACGCCACCTCACTACCATCAAGCACATCGCCCTCAACCTGATCCGAAGAGCCCCGACAAAGGGTCGTGTCCCCGGTGGTGGTGTAGTTCGCCGGTAGCGTCGCCGCCTGCCTGCGCGGACCATCGCGCTGGCAGGCAGGCGGCGACGCGGTGGTCATCGCGCGATCTTCGGCGATGGTCGGGTGCGA